>CAVJLK010000034.1:0-18488 GCA_963650175.1 Ruminococcus sp. CAG:579
TGGCTGCATTCGGAGGTCAATCGAGGATCGTCCTCAAGAGGTCCTGAATAGTTACGCCATCATAGCAGCCATCATAGCCGAACTGGCGGCCATCGCCATCTCCAGGAAGAGATGAGATCCCGTCGGGCAATTCCCCGACTTCCATGACGCGCAAACACGGTCCCGGACCCATCCGTTCCGGGGCCCTCCTTCCATCCCGACCCTCTCCCTTCTGCCGTTCCCGTAATGCGCATTCCGCAGTCCGACAACGGATTCAGCAGCTTCGGTCCCATACTTTAACTAGGGGCAGCGGATTGATAGCACGCATACGTAGGTGTGCCTTCGCGCCCAGTCGCGCGTCGAATCGGTTTGCGAGGGTAATATGGCCAAGATCGAGAGGGCAATCATCAGCGTGTCGGACAAGACCGGTATAGTCGATTTCGCCGGGGCGCTGTCTTCCATGGGCGTGGAGCTGATCTCCACCGGCGGCACTTACAAGGTTCTCAAAGAGGCCGGGATTTCGGTCGTCGAGGTATCCGACGTCACAGGATTCCCGGAGATGCTGGAAGGTCGCGTGAAGACCCTCCATCCGAAGATCCACGCGGGCATCCTAGCGCGCAGGGACGTCAAGGAGCACATGGACGCCATCGCGGAGAAGGGGATCAAGACCATCGACATGGTCGTCATCAACCTGTATCCGTTCAAACAGACCGTCCTCAAGGAAGGCGTCACGTTCGACGAGATCGTCGAGAACATCGACATCGGCGGTCCGGGCATGATCAGGGCCGCGGCGAAGAACTACAAGGACGTCGCCGTGGTCACCAAGCCCGGTCAGTACGACGGCATAATCGAGCAGCTGAAGGCGAACGGGACTCTTTCCCAAGAAACTCACGAGAAGCTGATGGCCGAGGCGTTCATCCTCACCGCCAACTACGACGACATGATCGCCGCCCAGATGTTCGAGAGGTTCGGGGACGGGTTCCCCGATTCGTTCCCCATACCGTCCGAGAAGGTCGAGGACCTCAGGTACGGGGAGAATCCCAACCAGAAGGCCGCCTTCTACAAGGACCCGTTCACCCCCGGCACCACCGTCGCCAAGGCGGAGCAGCTCCATGGGAAGCAGCTGTCCTACAACAACATCCTGGACCTGGACAAGGCCATGGACATCTGCATGGACTTCGAGAAGCCCACCGCGGTCGTCATGAAGCACACCAACCCCTGCGGCCTCGCGTCCGCCGACAACATCGACGAGGCGTTCGTCACCGCGTACAACGTCGACCCCCTGTCGGCGTTCGGGTGCATCATATGCCTGAACAGGAACTGCACCGTGGCCACCGCCAAGGAGATCTCCCAGCATTTCGTGGAGGCCGTCATCTGCCCCGATTACGAGGACGGGGCGGTGGAGATAATGGAGGCGAAGAAGAACATCCGCATCCTCAGGACCGGGATGCCCATCTGCCCCTCGGCCAAGCACAGGGAGTACAAGGTCAAGAAGATCCAGGGCGGGATGCTGGTGCAGACCGACGAGGACGTCGTCATCGACCCGAAGAACCTGAAGGTCGTCACCGAGCGCGCCCCGACCGAGGAGGAGATCCACTCCCTCTTGTTCGCATGGAAGCTGGCCAAGCACGTGACGTCCAACGCGGTCGTCTACGTTAGGGGCGAGCGCGCCGTGGGGATCGGGGCGGGTCAGATGAGCCGCGTGGATTCCGCCAAGATCGCCACCATGAAGGCCAACGAGCCGACGCAGGGATGCGTCATGGCGTCGGATGCGTTCTTCCCGTTCAGGGACGGCGTGGACGAGGCGGCGAGCGCCGGCGTAACCGCCATCATCCAGCCCGGCGGAAGCATCAGGGACCAGGAGGTCATCGATGCGGCCAACGAGCACGGCATGGCGATGGTCTTCACCGGGTGCCGCGTGTTCAGGCACGGATGATCTCAGAAACTGTAGAACGCGGGAGCGGGGCGTCCCGCCCCATCCCGCTCAATTATTGTTCTTCTCGAACTCCCTGGCGGTCTCCTCGAGATCCGTCGGGATTATGGGTTTGCCCTGGGCCTTCCTGGTCATGTGGCCGCCGGGCCCTCCGCGGGCCACGTAGGCCTTCTCAAGGCACTCGGGGTCGTCGCAGACGAACGCCGCGAATACGATGTTCTTGCAGGGCTTCCCGCAGAACTCGCAGACGTAGTCCTCCATGTTGATCGCCATGGTCCGTCAATCCTCCTCTTCGGTTATACGGGATTCGGGCATCGGGGACAGGTCGTCGAACTCCTCCATCGGTTCACGTCCATGCTGAACATGATCGATCCCGAGGAATGCGTGATGCATCCGAGGGACACGATGTCCGCCTTCCCGATGTACTCCGGGATGTCCGCGGGGGAGATCCCTCCGGACGCCTCCACGAGTATCCTGTCGTCGACCTTCTTCACGGCGTCGCGGATCTCTCCCGTGAGCTCCGGTCCGCAGTTGTCCGCCATGACTATGTCGGCGCCCATCTCCGCCGCGGTGACCGCGTCGGCGACGTTCGAGACCTCCACCTCGACCTTCACGGAGAAGGATGCCTTCTTCGCCTTCTCCATGGCGCTGCGGACGCTCCCGCAGGCCTTGATGTGGTTGTCCTTGATCATGATCATCGAGTCGAGCCCCATCCTGTGGGGGTCCCCGCCCGCGATCCTGACCGCCTCCTTCTCGAAATCCCCGAATCCGGGGGTGGTCTTCCGGGTGGCGGCCACGACGATCCTCCCGTCCGCCAGCCTCACCGCCTCGGCGGTGGCCGTCGCCACGCCGCTCATCCTCATCAGGATGTCCAGCGCTGTGCGCTCCGACGTCAGTATGGCGCGGAGGGGCCCCGATACGGACAGGATCCTCGCCCCCGCCCTGACCGCGTCACCGTCCTTCGCCAGAACGGTGACGTCGATGCCGAGGGATTCCAGAAGGCCGGAGACGACTCTCACGCCGGCCACGGTCGCGTCCTGCTCGCAGGTCACGTACGCCGTGCCGTCGGTGTCGGGGACCACCAGCTGGGTGGTTAGGTCCCCGCGCCCCACGTCGGCCCTCAGGAAGCCCATCGCGTCCATTCTCACACGTCCAGCTCGAACTCCTCGCCCGTCTGGGGGAGGATGACGTTGTAGTCCGTCAGGAACGGCAGGAACTTCTCCCTGGCCTCGGAGTGCATGAAGATCACGTTGTCGGGGTCGCAGGCCTTGATGAATCCCACGATCTCGTCGCGGTCGGCGTGGGCGGAGAAGTCGTACTTCTGGAGCTCGCACTCGACCTTGCACACCTCCCCGTCGATGACCACGTGGCCGTTGTCCATGAGCATCCTCCCGTTGGTGTCCTCGGCCTGGTATCCGACCAGGAGGATGGCGCTCTTGGGGTCGTTCTTGATCTTGTTGAGGTACCTGATGACGGGTCCGCCGTCCAGCATCCCGCCGGTGGTGACGATGATCTGCCCTTTCATGGCGGCCTCCCTGCTGCCGGGCCTCCTGACCTCGTTGAACCTCCTCCTGGCGGACTTGAGCTGCCTCTCGTCCTTCAGGTACTCGGGGTAGTCGAGGAACAGGCGCGTCACGGTCCTCCCCATGCCGTCGACCCACATCTCGTAGTCCAGGTCCTTCAGGAGCATCATGATCTCCTGGGTCCTTCCGACGGCGAAGCAGGGGATCAGGACGGTGCCCCCGCGGTCGATGACCTCCTCGACCTTCCCGAGGAACTCCTTCTCGGTCTGCTTCCTGGGAGGGTGGTTGCGGTCCGCGTAGGTCCCCTCGATGAACAGATTGTGGCAGTCCTTGGGCTTGGCGCCGCGGACGAGCCTCTGGGTCTCGGTGTGGATGTCCCCGGTGTAGATCGTGGTGGTGTCGCGGCTGAACTCGAACATCGCCGCTCCCGGGACGTGCCCGGCGTCGAGCATGCCGACGTCGACGTGGTTGATGGTGATCTCGTCGCCGTAGGTCATCGGGACGACGCACTGCATGGTCCTTTCGATGTCGTCGCCCGTGTAGGGCTGGACGTAGTCCTCGGCCTTGGCGATCTTCAGGGTGTCCTTCATCATCAGCTCCCCGACCTCGGCGGTCAGGGGCGTGGTGAACACCTCGCACCTGTCCCTCCCGACGACCTGGGGGACCATCCCGCAGTGATCCAGGTGGCAGTGGGTGAGGAACATGTGGTCGATCTTCGGTGCGGGGAGGGGGAACTCCGGAGGCTTGGTGGGGCTGAGGCCGTACTCGACGAGCACCCTCATGCCGTCCCCTTCCATCGTCATTCCCATGCGGCCGACCATGTCAGCGCCGCCCAGAAATTTGAATTTCATTTTCATTCAAACAGCTCCTTTTCGTACAGGCCTCATCCCCGGAGGGGGGCCTTATGTGAGAGGGGACCGGGGTCCCCCATCGACAGTGATGTGACACAGGACCCTGTGGTCCCATATTATAAGGATAAAGGGAGAATCTGGCTCTGATATATAATATGTCTTAAAAAGGGGGAAGACCGGGCAGACAATGTTATAAAACAATCGAATGTCTGAATCGTACGTTTATCATTCCTCGGATCGGCGGATTGCTGGCTATTATGCGCTCGAAACAGTCCCAATGCTTAAATGGACTATGGGCTATACAACCGGCATGGGAGCGCTCGACAAAAGAATATTCAGCGGACTGGCAATCGTGTCAGCCCTGCTGTTTGTCGCGTTCGGGGCCATGGTCTCGGGTAATGCGGACCTGACCGCCGACAACAACACCACTGCATTGTATCTGCTCGCGATCGCCGGTATCCTCGCCGCGGTCTACTCATCCTCGATGATCAAGAACGCCGACAGCTTCGCCAGGAAGCTCTCCGCCGTGCTGATCATCATCGCCGGCATCATGTTCGCCGTCTCCGGATTCCTCGGGGACAACGCCGAGACCGTCCTGGCCGCGGCGGGCGTCGTCGCCGGCGTGGGTCTAGTCCTTGACATGCTCGCCCTCTGGGTCTCGCGCGTCTACGGGGCGATGTACGTGTCCGCCGTCCTGGCGGCCGTCGACCTCGTCATGGGGGTCATGTGCTTCGTCAGGGATTATTCCGGCACGTACGCACTGGCGATCGCACTCGCTTTCGCCGTCTGGCTCGTCGTGAGCGCCTGCGTGACGGGATTCATCAAGACCGAGTCCACTGTCAAGACCCGCGAGGTCGTCGAGGCCGCCAGGTCCCAGAAGGAGACCGCCAAGCCTCAGGCCCACAACAAGAAGGCCACGCCCAAGGCGAAGAGGCCCGAGCCCAAGAAGGCCGAGGAGCCCAAGGAGGAGAAGCCCGCCGAGGAGGCCCCCGCCGAGCCCAAGAAGGTCAGGACCGTGGAGCTTCCCAAGACGCCCGCAGCCCAGGCCGCCATAGAGGAGTCCCAGGCGCATGCGGCGAAGGAGGAGCCCAAGAAGGAGCAGAAGCCCCCCTCGAAGGCGATGGGCGACTTCATGCAGAAGCTGATGAGCTCTCAGGATGCCAACAAGGTGGCCGACAAGCCCAAGACGGCGTCCGAGGAACCCGCGGTCAAGGAGGAGCCGAAGGCCGAGGAGCCCGCCCCTGTCGAGACGCCCGAGGAGAAGGCACCCGTGGAGGAAGTTCCCGCAGAGGAGACCCCCGCGGAGGAGCCGAAGGCCGAGGAGCCCAAGGAGGAGAAGCCCGCCGAGCCCGTGCAGTCCGTCATCTCCGAGCCCGTGGTCGAGAAGGAGACCCCTTCGGTCTTCCAGACCGCCGAGCCCAACTGGGGGAAGGTCACCCGCGACTCCTCCGGCGATGCGGATGCCGAGGAGGGACCCCGCAGGACTCCGAAGTCCAAGGTCGAGAAGCCCGCCGAGCCCGCACCCGTTGCAGTGCCCGAGGAGACCCCCGTCGAGGAGAAGCCCGCGGAAGAGGTTCCGACGGAGGAACCTGCGGAGGAAACTCCCGTCGAGAAGTCCGTGGAGGAGACAGCGCCCGTCGAGGAACCGAAGGAAGAGGCTCCCGCAGAGGAGCCCGAGGCCGAGGAAACCGACGAGGAGACTCCCGTGGAGGAGAAGCCCGCCGAGCCCGCGCCTTCCGTCATCTCCGAGCCCGTGGTCGAGAAGGAGTCCGCCGAGACGTTCCAGACCGCCGAGCCCAACTGGGGCGCGGTCACCGACGATTCCTCCGCGGAGGCGTCGGAGGAGGCCGAGGACGCCTACACCGACAACTCCCCCGAAGCCCTCGTCAGGAGGGCCGCCTGGAACAAGGGACTCAGGTGCAGGAGGAACTACGGGGACGCCAAGATCCCCGTGGCCTTCGTCAAGGGCAAGGTAGCCGTCTACGTCGATTCCGGCGATGCCGACACCTCCGGGGACGACGCTCTCCGCGAGGAGGGATGGACCGTCCTGAGGTACAGCGCCGCCGACATCACCGACGGGAAGGAGCAGGGCGAGGCGATCGCCGCGGCGGTCAAGGAGAACACCAAGGCCGTCAAGAAGAAGAAGGCCAAGAAGTGAACCGAGGGTCGAGGACCCAGTCAAACCCCTTCCAAACCCCTTCTCTATTAGCGCGCGACCACTCTTTTTATACCGCGACTCGATGTACGGCGCATAGAGGCCGACAGAATGTTTTGCCCATCATGCGGTTCAATGATGTTCCCCCGCGAGGGGAAGTACGTCTGCAACAAGTGCGGCGCCGAGAAGGCCCTCGGGGCCAAACCCGAGATCATCGTCACGGATTCCAAGGACAGGATCACGACGGTCATCGAGGAGGACACCGCGACGCTGCCCAAGACGCGCGTCGTCTGCCCTGAGTGCGGACACTCCGAGGCGTTCTTCGTCATCAGACAGACGAGGGCCGCGGATGAACCCGAGACGAGGATCTACCGCTGCTGCAAGTGCAACCACACGTGGAGGGAGTACTGAGGATGTTCAAGGCGGACCTGAAATCCGATACCCTGAAGGGGCTCGTCAACATCATCTCCACGCTCATCGACGAGGTCAAGTTCTCGATCACGGCCGACGGGATGACCCTCAAAGCCGTCGATGGCGCACACATCGCGATGATCGAGCTGGAGGTCTGCAAGGACGCCTTCGAGTCATACGAGGCGGAGCCCTGCGAGATCGGCCTGGACCTGGACAAGGTGAAGGGCGTCCTGAAGCTGGCCGCGTCCGGCGACGTCATCAAGATGGAGCAGGACGACACCCACGGGAGGCTCGTGTTCAAGATCGGCAACATCACCCGCCGCATGAACCTCGTGGACACGGCCAGCATGAGCGACCCGAAGGTCCCCCAGCTGGCGCTGGCCACCAACGTGAACATCATGGTCGACGACCTCCAGAAGGGCATCCGCGCGGCCGAGTCTATCTCGGACCACATCACCCTGAAGGCGTGCCCCGAGTTCTTCGAGCTGTCCTGCGAGGGCGACACGGATTCCGTCAGCCTCAGGCTGGAAGGCGATTCGGTCAAGTCTATAGACGCCGATTCCGAGGTCCAGAGCATGTTCCCGCTCGACTACTTCTCCAACATCGTTAAGGCGATCCCCGGCGGGACCGTCGTGAGGGTCGAGCTGGACAACGACTACCCCGTCAAGCTGGTTTTCGGCCTGGCCGACGGTCAGGTCAAGGTCAACTATCTGCTGGCGCCCAGGATAGAGAGCGATTGAACATGACGACATCCGATGCCCAGGAGCTCGCGAGGATCGCCAACCGCCTCAGGCTGGACGTCGTGGAGATGACGTCGGCCGCCGGATCCGGGCATCCCGGGGGATCCCTGTCATCCGCGGACCTCATGGCCGTCCTGTACTTCGGCGGCGGCATGAGGCACGACCCGTCCGATCCGTCGTGGGACGGCAGGGACCGCTTCGTCCTCTCCAAGGGGCACGTGGCGCCCGTCCTGTACGCCGCACTCGCCGAGTCGGGATACTTCCCCAGGGAGCAGCTGCTGACGCTCCGCAGGCTCGGGAGCAAGCTCCAGGGGCACCCGGTCCGCGGGAAGGTCCCCGGGGTGGAGATGTCCACGGGATCGCTGGGCCAGGGGCTCAGCATGGCCTGCGGGATCGCGCTGGCCGGGAAGATGGACGGCAAGGACTACCGCACGTTCTGCCTCCTCGGCGACGGGGAGCTCCAGGAGGGCCAGAACTGGGAGGCGGCCATGTTCGCCGGCCAGTACGGCCTCTCGAACCTGGTGGCGATCGTGGACCGCAACCGCCTGCAGATCACCGGGAACACCGAGGACGCGGTCGGACTGGACCCGCTCCCGGAGAAATGGAAGGCGTTCGGATGGAACGTCATAATCATCGACGGCCACGACATCCCCATGATACAGGAGGCACTGGCCAGGACGGAGGAGCCCTCCAACAGGCCCGCCGTCATCATAATGAACACGATCAAGGGCAAGGGCGTCTCGTTCATGGAGAACAACGCGTCCTTCCACGGCAAGGCGGCCAACAGCGAGGAGCTCGAGGTCGCGGTCAGGGAGCTCACCGGGGAGACCGAGGAGCTTCCGGACGAGGAGGACGATGCGCCCGCGGACGAAGCGACTGTCGTCGAATCGGAGGAACAGGAGGGACGGATATGACCGGGATGCCCCAGCGCAACTACTACGGCAAGGCGCTCGCCGAGCTGGCGAAAGAGGATCCGAGGGTCGTCGTCATGGACGCCGACCTGGCCGGTTCCACCAAGACGTCCGAGTTCCAGAAGGTCTGCCCGGAGAGGTTCGTGGAGGTCGGCATCGCGGAGCAGAACATGATCGGCATCGCGGCCGGTCTGGCCGCCTCCGGGAAGGTCGTTTTCGCATCCACCTTCGGGGTGTTCGCCACCGGGAGGTGCTGGGAGCAGATCAGGCTCGCCTGCGCCTACCCCAGACTGAACGTCAAGATATGCGCCACCCACTGCGGGATCACCGTCGGAGAGGACGGCGCCTCGCACCAGGCTCTGGAGGATATGGCGATCATGAGGGCCCTGCCCAACATGACCGTCCTGTGCCCCGCGGACGCATATGAAGCATTCGCGGCCACCAAGGCGCTGGCGGAGTTCGACGGTCCGGCGTACATGCGCATGGGCCGCGCCGACTTCCCCGTGATCACGGAGGAGGGCGAGCCGTTCGTCATCGGCAAGGCCAGGCTGATGAGGGAGGGGACGGATGTCACGCTCATCGGATGCGGCCAGATGACCGCACTGTGCCTGCAGGCGGCCGAGACGCTGGAATCCGAAGGCGTGTCCGCCGAGGTCCTCAACATCTCAACGATCAAACCGCTCGATTCCGAGGCTGTGATCGCATCCGTCTCCAAGACCGGGTGCTGCGTCACCGCCGAGGAGCACAGCATCGTCGGCGGACTGGGTTCCGCGGTGTGCGAGGTGCTCGCCGAGAACCGCCCCGCCCCCGTCGAGAGGGTCGGGACCATGGACACCTTCGGCGAGTCCGGGAAGCCCGACGAGCTCATGGCCAGATACGGCCTCACCGCCGAGCACATAGCGGACTCAGCCCGCAAATCCATTTCGAGGAAGCGATTCTGATGAAGATTTTCATAGACACAGCCAATCTGGACATGATCAAGGAGATCAACAGCTGGGGGATCCTGGACGGGGTCACCACCAACCCCAGCCTCATCGCCAAGGAGGGCGTCGACGTCAGGACCAGGGTCAAGCAGATCGCGGAGATCGTGGACGGGCCCATCTCGGCGGAGGCGATGTCCACCACCGCCGAGGAGATGGTGAAGGAGGGGCGCGAGCTCGCGGCCATCCACCCCAACATCAACGTCAAGCTGCCCATGTGCGTCGAGACGCTGAAGGCCACCAAGATCCTGTCCTCCGAGGGCATCAGGGTCAACGTCACCCTGATCTTCTCCCCGCTCCAGGCGCTCCTGGCCGCCAAGGCCGGCGCGGCGTTCGTGTCCCCCTTCGTGGGACGCCTGGACGACATCGGGCAGTACGGATCCGACCTGGTGCAGGAGATCATGGCGATCTTCAACGTCTACGGGTTCGGAACCGAGGTCATCGCCGCTTCGATCAGGGGACCCAACCACGTCCTCGACGCGGCCCTGTGCGGATGCGACATCGCGACCATCCCGTACGACACGCTGAAGAAGATGATCGGCCACCCGAAGACGGACGAGGGGATAGCCAAGTTCGTCGCGGACTACGAGAAATCCAAGAAGAACTGACCATGGCGGAGATCGCGATCGCGGGAGGCGGTCCGGCGGGAAGCGCATGCGCCGCACTGCTCGCGCGCGGTCACGACGTCACGGTCTACGAGGAGCATCCCCGCATAGGGGAGCCGGTGCAGTGCGCCGGCCTCCTGTCGGATGCGGCGGTGCGCCTGTCGGGGGTGGACCCCGACACCTTCTCCACACTCTACGGCGCGGAGGTCGTCTTCCCGAACGGTTCGAAGATGGCCGTCAGATCCCCTTCGCCCAAGGCCAGGACCGTCGACCGCAGGCAGTTCGACGCTCTCCTGGCGGAACGCGCGGCCGATGCCGGAGCGGTCTACCGTATGGACGAGCGCGTTCATTCTCTTTCGGTGAGGGCGGACGGCGCGTTCCTGACGACTCCGTCGGGGGAGCACCGTGCCGATCTCGTGATCGGGGCCGACGGCCACTCGTCCGTAGTGGCCTCTTCGTTGGGGAGGAACGGTCCGCCGGAGTACCTCCGCGGGATCCAGGCCGACGTGGCCCGCAGGTCCGACATGGAGGACATGTTCAGGATTAGGATCGGTTCGCGCTACGCGCCCGGATTCTTCACATGGGAGATCCCGTGCGGGGATTTCACCAGGATCGGTCTATGTGCCTCATGGTCCGCCGGACCCCCCATCCGGTATCTGAAGAGATTGCTGTCCGACCTGGACGCGGAGGACCGCGTGACATCAATGAGCTGCGGGAAGATCCCAATCGGTCGCAGGAGGACCATGTCCTCGGACCGCGCCATGCTCATAGGCGACGCGGCGTCGCAGGTGAAGCCCGTCTCCGCCGGAGGGATCTACCCGTCGATGGTCGCGGCGCCCATACTGGCGGACGTGGCCGTCCGCGCCTTGGATTCGGGGGATCTGTCGGCCAGGAGACTGAAGGAGTACGACCGCCGTTTCTACGACGTCCTGGGGAAGGAGCTCAGGAACGGGTACAGGCTCAGGCGGGCGTTCGCCAGGATGGACGACGACGATCTGGACCGCGCCGGCGCGTACGCGTCGAGGGACAGCGTCAAGAAGGTCCTGGACGGGATGGATCTCGACAATCCGTCCACGGTCATCCCGCGTCTGCTGCGCGATCCGCGCACCGCCGTCCCGGGGATATTCACCCTTCTGAGGTGCCTGATATGAGGCGCGTGCCCGCCGCCAGGATACCATCGGCTGAGGCCGGGCCCGTGATCAGGAAACTGATGGACTCAGGGCGCGTGGACATCCACGCCAAGATCTCCAAGGACGGGGAATACCGGCTGGTGCCAATACTCCCGGAGTTCGTCCCCGAGGTGGAGGCGATGGGGTACGAGGTGTCCGAGACCGATTCCCACTCTCTTGACCGCAGGAGCCCCCAGGAGAGGGTCGCGGCCGAGTTGAAGGGGGTCGTCCCGGAGGGCATACTCCCGGACCATTGGGAGTTCGTGGGGGACATCGTGATCCTCAAGCTGGGGCAGGCCTGCGGGCCGTACCTGAAGGAGATCGGCGAGGCCTACGCGAAGGTGCTGGACGCCAAGACGGTCTGCGCCGATGTGCACGGGGTGTCCGGGGAGTTCCGGAGACCGAGCATGGAGGTCATCCACGGGACGGAGACGGAATCCGTCCGTCTGGAGAACGGGATCCATTACAGATTCGACGTGACCAAGGTGATGTTCGCCTCAGGGAACACCGACGAGCGCATGAGGATGCGCCGTCTGGACTGTTCGGGGGAGACGGTCGTGGACATGTTCGCTGGCATAGGGTACTTCACGCTCCCGTTGGCGAAGTTCTCGGGCGCCCGCAGGGTGTTCGCCTGCGAGAAGAACCCCGAATCCTACCGTTATCTGGTGAGGAACGTCGCCGGCAACGAGGTCGGCGATGTGGTCGTCCCGATTCTGGGGGACAACAGGGCGATCCCGGGGGCCGGGTTCGCCGACAGGATCCTGATGGGCTACGTTCAGACGACGTCGGAGTTCGTCCCGACCGCCCTGAGGCTCGTACGCGAGGGCGGGATCATCCATTACCACGACACTTTCCCCGTGGGGGAGCAGGTCGAGAGGGTGGATGAGATATTCGGGCCGTTGTGCGACTACGAGGTGCTCGGGATACGCGAGGTGAAGTCCTTCGCTCCGTCGATTTCGCATTATGTGGCTGACATCAGGGTGGTTTCCAGCTCGTTCATCGCTCGATGAATCCTTAAAAATCAGGGATTTATGAGTATCATACAGACTTTCCCTAATAAAATAGGGAAAAATTATATTTCTGTCTATTGTCCCCAATAATATGGAGATAAGGAGAGAGGACTATCTGCGGATCCTGAGGGACTCAGTCGGGAAGACGGACCTCGTGAAGGTCCTGACGGGTATGCGCAGGACCGGCAAGACCACCGTCATGATGCAGCATCTCGAGCATCTCCGTTCATCCGGCGTCCCGGAGGAATCCGTCTGCTACATCGACATGGACCTCCTCGGAGAGGAGATCGACGCCGAGACGCTGAAGAAGATGATCCAACCCTGCCTGGAGCGCGAAGGCGTCCACTACGTACTGATCGACGAGATACAGGACGTCGACGGATGGGAGCGCGTGATCGCCATGCTCGTGGCCCGCAAGGATTGCGACATCTACATCACCGGTTCCAATTCCAGGATGCTGTCCTCCGAACTATCGACCAAGCTCTCGGGCAGGTACATGGAGGTGGAGATCCTCCCCCTGTCGTTCAGGGAGTTCATGGAGCTCCACGGGGGCGACGAGAAGGAGCGCTTCCGTCAGTACATCCGCTACGGTCCCCTCCCCTCCATCGAACCCGACAGGGGCGACAGGGTCTGCCGGGCGCAATCCGAAGGCGTGTACAGCACCGTGATGATCAAGGACGTCCTGTCGCGCGTATCCGGGAGGGCGGATAAGCTGAAGGCGACATGCAGGTTCCTGTTCTCCAACATCGGCAGGATCACCAACGCCGAGAGGATATCGAACGAGCTGAAACTGTCCGACGACACCGTGAGGAAGTATCTGGACGCCCTGTTGGAGGCGCATCTGTTCCATCACGCGGAGAGATACGACATCGCCGGGAAGAACGTGTCCAAGTCCAAGGGCAAATACTACGCCACCGACACGGGGATGAGGAGCATCCTGGTGAACGCGAACGAACTGCGCGACATCAGCGCGCCGCTGGAGAACATCGTGTACCTGGAACTGCTCCGCCGGGGGTACGGGGTGTTCGTGGGGAGCTTCCGCGATCAGGAGATCGATTTCACCGCGATCAGAGAGGACGATGTCAGGTACTATCAGGTGTCGCAGACCGTCATGGCGGAGGATACGTACGCCAGGGAGATCGGACCCATGAAGGCGGTCGACGACAACTACAGGAAGACGATACTGACGCTCGACGAGTTCGGACTGGGGGACGACGGCGGGATAAGGATCGTCAACCTGATCGATTGGCTGATGGGCCGGACGGACGCATGACCCCATCCGTCGGACGGTGTCAGATGCGACCTCGGACCCATCCGCACCGCATCGACATCAGGACAGCTTCTCGGTCGATCCGCTCGCCACGAGCAGGGTGTTCATCGCATCGCGGTACTTGTCGCCGCCTGCGGCTATGACGGATTTCGCGAACGGCGCCAGGTACTGGGCCAGATCCATCTCGTCATGGGACAGCTTCAGCGTGGGTTCGGTCCCCGTGGCGATCATGAACGCGGCCGCGACCGAGCGGGATCTGTTGTCCTTCAGGGGGAGCTTCCCGGCGGTCTCCACGACCATCTCGGATCCCCCCACCTTCGCGGATTTGGCGAGCTTGTCGGCGAGCTGGGTGATCGGCCCGGGCCTCTTGAACTCGGGGAGCGAAGCGACCACGTCGGCGCTGAGGAACCTGTTGTAGGCTTCGGCGAGGACCACTCCGGGCTGACCCCTGGAGACATCCCCCATGGAGTCCGCCGTGCGGGCGTCGGTGTGCGCCGCGATAATGTTCTTCCAATCGGCGTCCCAGAGCATTGCCAGGGCCTCGGAGGCCTTGGCCGTCTTGATGACGACGGCCCTGCTGTTGGCGGACAGGAACTTCCTGAGGGCGTCGATGTCCCTCGGGTCCCCCTCGAGAGCGGACAGGAACTGGTCAAGATCCGATCCGTAGTTTTTGCTGCCGATGATGTACGTGGACGACGCCCCTCCCTTGAGGTCGCCGAGCTTGGACCTCTTCACGGCGGAGACGATGTTCGCGTCGGTGGTCTTCCCGACCATGTAGTCCTTCAGCTTGTCCCCGGAGATGACCTCCAGGTCCTTCTCCCCCGCGGAGTGGAACTTGTGCCTCACGCGGACCTCGATGTCGTCCATCGGGTCCACGGCCGCCAGCCTGGACACGATGTACATGAGCGTGGAGACGTCCCTGGCGCAGTTCTCGCATATCGAGACGGTCTGGTCCAGCGACTTGATGTGGATCTCCAGGACGGCCGACGCCTCGTGCCCGCAGGATATCCCGTCCTCGGGGAACTCGTACGGGGTCTCCCAGAAGGTGTCGTACAGGTAGTCCTCGGGCATGTTGGGGTCGTCGGAGCACACGAGCTTGTCCTCGAAGGAGTAGAGGTGGAGCTTGTGCCTCTTGACGTGGTCCGAGTAGAGCAGCAGTCTCCTCTTCGGGTCGTCGTAGTACTGGCATCCGATGAGTTTCGTCGCGTTGACCGTCCCGCGGACGGCGTAGGAGACGGTCTCCCCCCCGAGCTTCCCGGAGGCGAGGAGCGGGACGGATCCGGCGGCCGCCAGGGACACGGTCCCGGCGTAGGCGCGGACGATGTCGTCGCCCCCGAACCTGGACGCCTCCTTGATCAGCGCGTCCGGGTCGTTCTTGATCTTGTGGAGCCCGTCGATCTGTTTGAAAGGCTTGTCGAAGGCGCATTTCCTGCAGTTCCCCGCGCAGTGCGGCCTGAGGATGCCCGGATTGTCGGAGAGGGCTCTGGACTTGTCGAGGAGGTCCTCCTCCAGCCTCTTGGACGTGTGTTTGACGCCCTTCATCCTTATGCGCTTCTTCTGCTGAGCCATACTCCCCCCAAATCGTCCGTCTTAGTAAAATATGGCGATGGGACCGTCGGTGCGAAACCCACTTATCCCGCATGTCCATTCCATGGCAGTAATCGCAATGGAGTCGCAATTCGAGATGTCGGTGAGGGCCATGCTGGCCCGCGAACCCTTCCGCTACAGGGGGGTGTCCGAGGAGGATCTCCGGCTGTACTGCCGCGCGCTCACCCACGACAGCGCCGGCGACGGGAAGCCAGTGGAGTCCTACGAGAGGCTGGAGTTCCTGGGGGATGCGGTGCTCGAGCTGATCGCCTGCGAGGAGGCATACCGCAGCGATGCTCCGGACGAAGGGGCGATGACCGACATCAAGCAGGACTGGGTCGCCAACGAGAGGATATCCGAGAGGGTCCTGGCGCACGGCCTGGACATCGACGGCGTCATGCGCGTCGGAGGCGGTCACTTGGACCGCGACGGGAGGCACATCCTGAGCGACAACATGAGGGCCGACTGCTTCGAGGCGCTACTGGCAGTGGTTTATCTCACGAGAGGGCTGGAGGAGGCCCGGCGCATCGCCAGGGAGGTCGTCCTCCCCCGGCATTCGGAGGAGCGACCGCGATCGGTTCCAGGATTCGCGTTCCTCGGCGGGCGTTTCCCGGGCTTCCCTCACATCCGTCAGGAAATCCGGATCTCCCAGCAGGTACAGGGTCTCCAGGACCGACTCCCACTCGTCCCGGGACAGCATGACGATGTCGCCCTTCTCCGACGATATCGTGACGACATCCCCTTCCAGGGCCCGGTCCGCGAGTTCGTCCAGACGTCCGTGGGCCTCTGCGATGTCCATCGTTGTCATGAAAGGGATTATAGATATCATATGTAAGAATGTATGTATTCGAACACCGCCCTCTGGGCGAGCCACGTCTTATAGGGCACCTCGCCGATATCCCGGCCGTGACCACAATCGGAGACACGGCGGAGAAGATACGCAGCATGGAGATCCGCGGGGCCGGGCGCATCGCCAGGGCCGGAGCGGATGCTCTGAAGGCATTCGCCGACAACTACGAGGGCGATTCCCTGGAGGCGTTCCTGAAGGACCTGGACGCCTCGTGCGACACGCTCCTGGCATCTCGTCCCACCGCGGTGTCCCTGTGGAACGGCGTCCACGCCTCCGTGCGCGGGGCGCACGACGCATCCTCCCTCGGGGAGGCCCGTTCCCTCGTCTCCGACAACGCCGCCCGGTTCTGCCGCAGGTCCGAGATGGCCGTGGAGGAGATCGCGAAGATAGGCGCCAGGCGCATCCAGGACGGGGACGTCATCCTCACCCATTGCAACAGCAGCGCCGCCCTCGGCGTGATCAAGGAGGCCCACCGCCAGGGCAAGGATATCAAAGTCTACGCGACCGAGTCCCGCCCGTGGAGGCAGGGGATCCTGACGGTCAACGAGCTCGCCGACGCAGGGGTGGACGTGACGCTGGTGATCGACAGCGCCGTGAGGTCCGTGATGAAGAGGGTCGACAAGGTCTTCGTCGGCGCGGACACCGTCACGTCCCAGGGCGCATTGATCAACAAGGTCGGCACCTCCCAACTCGCATTGGCGGCCCACGAGGCCCGCGTGCACTTCTACGTCTGCGCCGAGACCTACAAGTTCTCGCCGATGACGCTGTTCGGGGACGCGGTCACCATAGAGGAGCGGGACGTGTCCGAGGTCGTGAGGCCCGGGGAGGTCCGCGGTTCGGTCAAGATATTCAATCCCGTGTTCGACAGCACGCCCGCTTCGTACATCGACGCGATCGTCACGGAGGTGGGGATGATGAGCCCCGGATCCGTGTACGGCGTCATGGTGAGCCAGCTGGGGGACGGGATCTTCAGGAAGGAGTGATTCAGGATGGAGAGCTATTCGTATCTGCACCTCGGGGAGCCCGAGGACCCGGACAGGAACGTCGTGTGCAAGTACCGTGTCACGACGGACCTGCCGATGGAGAAGGCCGCCGAGGCCATAGCGGCGGAGCAGTCCACGGGGACGTGGACCGGGATATCCACGTTGGACCATTCGATATTCGACGAGCTGGGCGCCCGCGTCACGTCGATAGACGGCGATGTGATAACATGCGAGTTCCCGGCCGAGGATTTCAGCATCGAGACCGGCGCCGTTCCGCAGATCCTGAGCGTCATCGCGGGGAACCTGTTCGGATTGGGTTCGCTGAAGGCGGTGAGGCTGGAGGACGTGACGTTCCCGAAGAGCATCCTGGAGCAGTTCAAGGGGCCGAAGTTCGGCGCCGAGGGGATAAGGAAGGCGCTGGACAGGCCGGAGGAGCCGTTGGTCGGCACCATAGTGAAGCCGAAGATCGGGCTCTCCCCGGAGAGGACCGCCGAGTACGTTTACGAAGCGGGTTCCGGCGGGCTGACCAACTCCAAGGACGACGAGACCCTGGTGGACCAGCCGTTCTGCCCGATAGAGGAGAGGACGCTCCGCGTGTCCGAGGCGCTGGACAGGCTGGAGGCCGAAGGCCACAGGATGATGCACGCGGTGAACATCAGCACCAGGAGTGACAGGATCCTGGAGCTGGCCGACAAGGTGCAGTCGTGGGGCGCCAGGGAGCTGATGATCGATGTCGTGACGTGCGGATTCGGATGCCTGCAGGCCCTGGCGGAGGATCCGTCCGTGAAGGTGCCCATCCACGTGCACCGCACGATGCACGGCGCGTTCACCAAGGATCCGCGCCACGGGGTGAACATGCTGGTGCTGACGAAGCTGGCCCGCATGGTCGGAGGGGACGCGCTGCACATCGGGACGCTCGGCGTCGGCAAGATGGCCGCCGGGGCGCACGACGACAGCAACCTGAAGGCCTGCCTGGGGGACGATGTCCCGTACAAGGCGGTGATGCCCGTATGCTCCGGAGGAGTCCATCCTTCGCTGGTCGGGGAGATCGTGAAGCGTTCCGGCATGGATGTCCAGATCCAGGCCGGAGGGGGCGTGGCGGGGCATCCCGGAGGCGTGAGGGCCGGCGCCATGGCCATGAGCCAGGCGGTCCGCGCGGCATACGAGGGGATCCCGGCGCAGGAGTACGCGAAGACGCATCCCGAGCTTGCCGTGGCATTGGAGAAGTGGCCCGCGAAGGGCTGACATCCCGACCTCCGGCGAAAGCATGCGTGTGGTATCCGGGTCGGACCCGCCACACGCATGCCACATATGGGGATTATGGACGATCGTGTCGCTGACCCGTCCCCGCCCAATGGGCGCACCAACTCCCGGTCGCTCGCCCTGTATATCATAGGTTTCTCACGCAATGTGCCATACCGATCGACGGGAAATCGTCGATTTCCGCCCATTTCTGAACGTTTTTCCCGATTCCGCCCGCATCTCCGATTCCGCGCATCACGGGCGGCCCTCCGGAATCGGGGCCGATCCG
>CAVJLK010000035.1:0-17034 GCA_963650175.1 Ruminococcus sp. CAG:579
AAGGTCTACGCCGACATCGACTACGAGGTCTACTACGTGGAGATCAAGGCGGACCAGGGTATCGGAGACCTGTACCTGAACGGCAACATCATGGCCAAGGGATTCCAGATCGACGGGACCCAGTACTACTACGCCTACTGGGCCACCGTGAAGGCGGGAGACTACGAGGTCACCTGCAAGCTCGCGAACGGGTACTCCGGAACGGCGGTCCTGAAGAACGTCGACGGGACCACCGTCTCGAACAACAAGTTCACGGCCACCGGCACGCCCGATTCCGCGGACGGGATCGAGATGGACTTCCAGCTGACCGGAATCGCCAAGTCCGGATACGTCCAGCCCTCCGAGGACAAGGACGACGACTCCGGCATGGGAATCACCGATTACCTGCTGATCGTCCTGGTCATCCTGGTCGTCGTTCTCGCAGTGATCGTCGCCCTCAGGCTCATGAGGTCCTGATCGGAAGATTCCTGAAAGGAAGCAATCGAGGCACCTGAAGGACAAACGGAGGGGACCCGGAAGGGTCCCCGGATCGATCGGATACCATGTACCTGAATAGCAAACGGAGTCCGCGTCAGCGGACGCTTTTTACGCCCTCCCAAGGGAGGGCTTCATTCCGGAGCTCCGAACCGATCGCGGTCCGCGGGGCTCCCGTTCATTCTCACATTCATACGCGCGGGGACGGCGCATTCCAAAGGTCCCGGGATACAGAGGAGAATACGATGGAAGGAACAGTGAGAGCCGTCTGGAACGGCGCCGGGGGGGGGGGTCGCACGCGCTCCCCTGAACCCCGTATCGGAAGCGGCCGCAGGGTCCCCCTGGCCGCAGCGGCGGTGCTCATGGCCTTTGCGATAATCATGACCGCGATCTCAGTCGGCCCCGGAGGACATGGAGAAAGCCTAGAGGGCGTGACGATAGACTCCGGAAAGTGTGGCGATGATGCGAGCTGGACATTGGACTCCGGAGACGATGGTACCGTTTTGACTATCTCCAGAAAGGGCGACATCTATGTTTGGCCCACTAATCCGTGGACCAATATCCAAAGCGAATGGAAAGCGATAATAGAATACGTGATTGAGTCCATTGGTGAACACACATTCTTGAATTGCTCGACATTAACTGAGATTGTAATTCCCGATACTGTGGGAGATATCAAGGAGGGGGCGTTCGAAGGCTGTTCGTCATTGACTGAGATTACATTACCGAATGGCATCTGGGGCCTGAGAAACCCCTTCTCGGAGTCTGGACTGACTGAGATCACGTTCAATTCTATTCCTCAAAGCAGCATGATTGAATTGGGATCCCTCGAATTTTACGAGAAGGATGGCACGGGACCGCTGACCAAGTATGATCAGTTGGGAAATTCCACATTCAGACTAGATCCGGCATCTGGGAATTTCATCAAGATGCCGAGACATTCCGTCGAATACGTCTCGAACGGCGGAATCGGATCCGTCCCTGTGCAATCCGATGTCGCAGAGGGGTCGAAGTTCATCGTCCAGGACTACACGGGTTCAATGACCGGATTCGAGTTCGGAGGATGGTCCTGGAACGGCACCGTCTACCAAGCCGGGGAATATGCCGTAATGGGCGATTCCAACATGGTTCTGACCGCCGTCTGGAAGAAAGAGACCACCATTGCCTTCTATCCGAACGGAGGAAACTGGTCCGAACCCAGGATCGAGCATCTCCTTTCCGGGGAATCGATCGACCTGAGCACGATCGCGCCTCCGACCAGAGAATCCTACACGTTCACGGAGTGGTCCTGCAACGGGAAGGCATACTCCGCCGATGCCGTCATCCAAGTCACTTCGGACATGACGTTCACCGCCCAATGGAAGTCGAACAGTGGTTCCGATTCGTCCGCCCCCCTTCCGATCTTCCCCATCGAGGGACAGGAGACCATCGAGGTCCTCGTCGACGAGGACAAAGACTCCGGGGACGGGAAGGACGTCAGGACAATCCTCCTGATCGCCGTAGTCGCGGCGATCATCGCCGAGCTCGCGGTCCTGAGCATCTCCAGGAGGGGATGACATCGCAGACTCGGAGGAGACCGTCGGAGCGTCCGTCATGGACCGCATCATCGTTCCTGATCAGCGGAAGCTCCCGGCCCCTCCGTCATGTATCACGCTCAAACACGGCCCCGTCGCTGTATATCGTGTATTCTCCCGGGGCCTTCCTTACGCCCGGACTCTCCATCCGGGCGGTCCTTTCCCGTTCCTACAGGGAACGGGATCTCACACCTGACGCTAAACCGGGACCCCGTCTCGAAGAGTGTATTCTTCGGGGTCCCCTCTTACGCCGGGGCTCTCATTCCCCGACGGTACGAAGAAACGCCTTAACCCGCGGGGCTCTCCCCCTGCGGGACTCTCCATTCTTGAAATCCGAGGATACGTTCGGGTCCCGAACGTCTTCTGCGATTCTCAGATCATCCGATAGCTCCGGACGGTCGGTTCTGCAGGCAAACTTACGTTCGGCCGATGAAGGCGATGTGGGGCCCTAAGAACAGAAGACACCGTTCAGCAGGCGAACGTGAGTTCACCCGCTGAAGGTCTTATAGGTTTCATAGACCAAGGGGTGCATTCGGCCCGCGGATTCGCCTCTGGTTCCAGGGGCGGACGTGCGATATGGAACCGGGCGCAACCTGCGTGATGCAAACCCGCCCGATGAGCACCGGCCCTCCCGGATGCGGTCGGTGGAACGGGCTCTCCCGAAGTGTGTCCCAGAATACGATTGTGCATTCAGGTGATGAAAATACGTCCAAATGCCAGGTCGTGCATAATCCGGAGACCCGGACCGGAGTCGCCTCCGACCCGGTGAAACCGTTTCAACCCTCAGCCGGCCCCAGCACGATGACGTGCGGACCGTCGTAATGCCTGTCCACGACGATCTCCACGCCGTAGACCAGCCTCACGTTGTCGGGCGTTATCACTTCCTCCGGAGCCCCTGCGGCCAGGACCTTTCCCCGATACAGCAGGATGGCCTTGTCGCAGTACTTCATCGCCAGCTCCAGGTCGTGGACGATGGCGCACGCGCCCATCCCCCTCTCCTTCGCCAGCGCCCTCACCGTGGTCATCACGTCGATCTGGTACTTGATGTCCAGATTGGACGTGGGCTCGTCCAGGAGCATGACCTTCGCCTCCTGGGCGATGGCCCTGGCCATCAGGACGCGCTGCGTCTGACCGCTGCTCAGCTCGTTGAACCGGTGCATCGCCAGATGGTCGACGTCCATGTCCTCCATGGCGCTCCAGACCGCCTCCTCGTCCCCGGCGTTGGCCTTCCAGTTCCCGAAGGGCCTCCTGCCCATCATGACTATCTCGTACACCGTCGGATAGCTGATCTCCATGGTGTTGTTCTGCGGAACGTACCCCAGGTAGTGGGCCGCCTCGTGCTGCTTCATGCCGAGTATGTCCACATCGTCCAGCAGGACCGACCCCTGCTTCGGGGTCAGCAGCCTGTTGATGCACTTGATGAACGTGGTCTTCCCGGACCCGTTCGGCCCCAGTACGCCCACGACCTCCCCCGCATCTATCTCCATGCCGACCCCGTCGAGCACGGGCGCGGAGTCGTATGAGAATTCAATCCCGTCGGCTGTCAACTTCATCCCATCACCTCACACCGCGATGTCGGCCTTGCGGCGCATCAGCAGGTACACGAGCAGCGGTCCTCCGATGAGGGCCGTGATCGCTCCCACGGGCAGCAGGGTCGGGGCTATGATCGTCCTTCCGATGGTATCCGCCACGAGCAGTATGATGGCGCCCAGGAATCCGGACGCCGGAATCAGGTACTTCAGGTCGCTCCCGATGAACAGCCTGCACAGGTGCGGGGATATCAGGCACACGAATCCGATCGCCCCCGTGAACGAGACGGCGACCGCCGTCGCCACGCAGGCGGCGACCACGCCGATCGTCCTGGTCAGGGAGACGTTCACGCCCAACGCCTGGGCGGTGTCGTCGCCCATCTTCAGGATGTTCAGGTCCCTCGACAGGTACAGCGCGACGACGGCGAACACGATCGCCGTGACGGCCACGTAAGGCACCATCCACAGGGAGGTGGAGTTCAGACTCCCGACGGACCAGAACACGATCTCCTGCGTTATCTCGCTCGACGTGAAGTACTGCAGGATGGTGTTGCACGCTCCGAATATCTGCGATATCGCCACCCCGCAGAGCACCATCGTCACCGGCGTGATTCCGCGGCGCTGCGCGGCCAGCAGGATGGTCCCTATGGGCACCAGCGAGAAGATGAATGCGCTGACGATTATCCCGACGGTGTTGTTGCTTATGGATATCCCGAAGGCTATCGCCAGCGCCGCTCCGAAGCAGGCGCTGCTCGAGACCCCCAGGGTGTAGGGGGTCGCCAGAGGATTGCGGAGGATGCTCTGGATGATGCATCCGCCGATCGCCAGTATGAGTCCGACGAAGAACCCTATGAGGACCCTCGGACCCCTGATGTTCGTTACGATGTTGATATGGCTGGCCGTGAACCCGTCGAACGTTCCCGGGAACAGCTGGTTGAAGAGGATCTGATACGCCTCGAAGAACCCGATGTTGGCGGAACCGACTGTTATCATCAATCCGACGCAGGCGACGGCCACGATGCCGAGGATGACGGTGAAGAGGAAGCGATGATGGAACATCGCCTCCACTTCGCGTCTCTTCCCCGCCGTCCGTCCACGGATGCTCGACGCATCCTCCGATGTCTCTGTCATCGCCGTATCCTCTGACGTGAAAGAAAAGGGTTTGAGGTCGGGTGATCCGAAAGATCACTCGAACCTGGCCATCATCGTCCCGAGGGTTGCCTGGGAGGATGTGGTCGAGAACCTGTCCCCCCACGCGATGATCGCTTCCTTGTGCGCGGCGTAGTCGTAGTCCTCGACCCCGAGCCACTTCGTCATGTACTCCTCCATGTACTCGTCCGGATCGAAGTTCTTCGCGAGGTCCGGGTGGAAGGCCTTGAAGAGGTAGATGGCGCACATGATGCCGCCGGAGCTGCCGTTCCTGTTCTCCTGGGGCAGCATGATGATGTGGTCGCGGTCGATCTTCAGGAGGGGTCTGCTGGCGATCTGGTCGATGTACTCGTACATCCCCTTGGCGTTCGTGACCGTGTATCCTCCCTCGGGGGAGTTGTTGTCGATGCCGGTCCAGGCGTAACGCTGGAAGTGGACCGTCATGAAGTCGAGGTTCAGACCGTCCAGCCACTCCACGTCGTTTTTGACGCCGTACACTGTCTCCGAGGAGTAGTTCGGCAGGGAAGATGCGACATTGTATCCTCCGGCGAGCTCCACGGCCTGGCTGATGGTGTCGTTCTTGAGATAGACGGAGATCTGGTGGTTGTCCTCGCTGGCGAAGTAGGAGTTGGAGAGCTGGCTGACGAGAACCCTGGGCTTCTCCGAATCGGTGAGGTCCTTGGTCGCATCGTAGATGGTGTCCCTGATCTCCAGCTGGAAGTTCAGATATCCCTCGGCGCGGTCCTTGTTCCCGAAGATGTATCCGGCCTTGAGGATCCCCTGCGCGTAGGCGGAGGACTCCATGTCGGCGATTTTCGGATAGTACAGACCGAGGTACACGACATCGGTGCTCGGCAGCTTCTCCTCGGGGGTGGCGATCTGGTCCGGGTGGAAGACCAGGTACAAGTCGATGTTCAGCTCCGAGAGCCTCTCGTAGTCCCCGGAGAAGTACTCGACCTTGTTGGGGTTGTCCGGGAACAGGGTGCTCTCGTAGTACTGTATGGGAGGTCCTCCGGCGACGATGTTGTTGCCGTACCCCATGATCGTGGCGATTTCGGCGTTCTGGATCTGGAACGCGTAGATCCTCTGCGGCTTGCAGTGGACCTCCATCTCCGTCCCGACGCCGTCCTTTATCCAGACGGTCTCGGCGGTGTCGTTGGCCAGCTTCTTGATCTGATCGACATCGGCCTGCGTGATCTTGCCGTCGTGGTTGGCGTCGGCGTAGGGGTTCGCCGTCTTGTCCCAGGTGGTCTTGCCGTCCACGATGGATTGGACGAAGTCCGCATCCGAGGAATCGACGGTCCAGTCGTTGTTGGCATTGCCATACACCTCCAGGGCGTCGGTCAGGAGCTGTCTCTTCTCCCCGTCCCCTCCGCCGTTGTTGGTGATCAGATATGCCGCGACTCCTGCGATTACGACGATCGCAACGACCGCCACGGCGATGAGCTTGTTGTTCATGAGCATCACTTGGATGATATATCCAACTCCAAAAACAGGGCTATAGTATATCAAAGTTGCACATATTGGCGGATAAAACGGGTTGGACCATTCTGATTATAGTAAAAATTATCAAAATCAAGCTTCACTCATATCCGATAGGAACCTTTATCGCAAGATTCGCCCTATGATACCACGCATGGAATCGCATTTCGGCAGTCTCCTGACCCCGCTGGTCTTCGACGAGGAGCTCCGCAGGAAGCTCCAGACCATCAAGAGGATGGACCGCAACGTGTACGATGTGGTCCCCCGCCCGATGGACCTCATGGATTACGCGACGGATTGCTTCTCGAGGGAGGCCATCGCCCTGGGACTGGAACCGGGGCAGGACGAGATCAGGGCGATCCTCGAAAACCGCGACCATGCCAATTCGGGGGTCTCCCGTATCGTGAACATGAGGTTCTCCAAACCGCGTCCGTTCCCTTGGACCATCGATACCGTGACCGACGTCCACTTCGCGACGGAGAGGGGGCTGGTGGCCGGGGCGGGGCATCTCAGGAGAGGCCCTTTCATCGGCGGTCCCAATGAGGAAAGGGTGCCGGACCAGCTGCAAAGCTATGTCGAACTCTCGCTGTCCAACATCCTGAGCATCCTGAACACCGCACCCTACGAACCGCTGATCGCCATCGCGCTGGCATGGAACTGCATCTCGATCCTCCGCCCGTTCATGGGCGATGGCAGGATGGCATACGGCGGACTCCTTCTGCTGGCGCTGCGGTCCCGCGGATTCAGCGGGATAACGAGATGCCCCCTGTTCGAATCCCTCCATTCATCGGAGGAGACCATAAGGGAAGGGAGGAGGACGTTCGTCGAATCCGGCGACCCCAACCCCATGATAGCATCCACCCTCGATGCGGTCCTGGATTCGTACCTGAAGGCATACCGTTCCCTGGACCCCCTGGATTTCAAGAAGACCGTGGACGGCGTCTCCAGATCCATAATCAGGCATGCCAGGGGGATGGACAGCTTCGTCCTCTCCGACGTCCATGAATGGCTGGGGGACATCAGCGATCAGACGTTCAGAGCGAGGATTTCGGTGCTCATCGACGGAGGGATCCTCAGGAAAGAGGGTTCCACGAGGAACCTGCGCTACATCTTCATGGACCCGTTCGAGCACCTGTACCGTTCGAACGGAGGCGTCCGTCCGTATCTCCTGGACGACTTCATCATCACTGCGGTGGGCATGGGAGAAGGGAAGAGCGGGACGACGATGGTGCTCCGACGCTCCCGCGGATGCTTCGGAGGATCGCTTCCGATCGCCGGCCGTTCATGGCCGACCACATCGTTGCAAACGCTTATGAATACGTGATAGATTATGGGTTGCATGAAGCAGATAGACCTGAGAGGATTGACGTTCGCGGAACTCCGTGAGGAGGACAAATACTACGTCGACAAGACGCTCCTCATCAAGGATATCCTCGGATCCGACGATAGGGGAGTCTATCTGTTCACCCGTCCCCGCAGGTTCGGGAAGACCACCAACCTGTCCATGCTGGACGCGTTCTTCAACATCGAGTTCAAAGGCAACACCTGGTTCGACGGTCTGGCGATCTCCGACTACCCGGAGTTCGAGAAGTACAAGAACGCCTTCCCGGTCATCCGCCTGAACCTGGCCGGAACGAAGACCGACACATACGAATCCCACCTCTGCAGGATGCAGGAAGCCGTGAGGGATGCGTACGAACACCACAGGTATCTTCTGGACGATGAGAACCTGGATGCCGTGGTCAGAAGCAATTTCGGATACCTCGACAGGATGAACATGCCCGAATCGATCCTCCCGTCATCGATACGGAGTCTGTCCGGAGCCGTATTCAAGGCCACCGGCATCAAGCCGATCATCCTCATCGACGAGTACGACGCCGCGGCGACGTACTCATGCAGGAAGGAGCCCTATGAGAAGATCGTCAAGCTCCTGATGGATTTCCTGGAAGCCTCCCTGAAGACCAACGAGAACAGGCAGATGTGCTACATGACCGGGGTAATGCGGATCGCCGACCATAGCATCTTCCCCGGATTCAACAACGTGTCCATGTACGACATATTCTCCAAGCTCGGCGATGAGAGGTTCGGATTCACCGCCGAGGAGGTCAAGGGGATCCTCGAATACTACGGCAACCCGAAGAAGTACAGAGAAGCGAAGAGATGGTACGACGGGTACCGCTTCGGGAACGCGGAGGTGTACAATCCGTACAGCGTCATGAACTACGTCTCCCGCGGGTTCGAACCGAAACCGTACTGGATCGATTCCGGGAGCGACATCCTCATAATGCAGCTGCTGACGAACCTCAATAACGATACCTATGCGGATGTCCTCGAACTGGTCGCGGGCGGGAGCATCGAGACCGAAGTGGACGGCAGGCTCGCCTACTGGGAGCTGGAGACCCCCGGGGGACCCCCGTACAGCCTCATGGCCGTGTCCGGGTACCTAAAGGCCGTCCCCGTGGAGGACGGGAGGTTCCGGGTGTCCGTTCCCGACGGTGAGGTCCGGGATGCAGTCCGCAGGATGCTGCAGAAGCTCTACCCCGTTTCGGATTCCGCCTTCGACAATTTCAACAGAGCTGTCCTGGACGGAGACGCGGACACGA
The DNA here is from genome assembly GCA_963650175.1 of Ruminococcus sp. CAG:579. Taxonomy (GTDB): domain Archaea; phylum Thermoplasmatota; class Thermoplasmata; order Methanomassiliicoccales; family Methanomethylophilaceae; genus Methanoprimaticola. Next base: position 8,812 of record CAVJLK010000035.1, read on the forward strand.
TGGTCTCTGTCCTCCAGAGGATCGTGCTCCACTCGAGCTACATGAACCTCGCCGAGAACACCTATCGGGCAGTCATGCTGACCATCATGCACGGTCTGTCGGAGATGTACGACGTCAGTACGGAATGCGGGGAGGGCGGCGGAAGGATAGACATCATCCTCAGGAGCAGAGTCAGGGGTCGCGAGAACATGATCTTCGAGATAAAAGCGGCCGACTCCGAGGAGAAACTGGATGCCAAAGTGGACGAGGCCATCAGGCAGATCCGCAGGCAGAGATACTACCAGGGCATGCCCGGGAAGGTCATCCTCATCGGACTGGCGTTCTGGGTGAAGGTCCCCAAGGGCAGGGTCGAGATCATCGACAACGGTCCCGACGGGACCGCCATGCTCGGAAAGTTCCCGGAAGACCGATGACGGCCTGTCTTGGTGGAAGAGGAAGGAACGGCCCTCCCGGGCCTGTTTGTCCAGGGTCTCATCCCTGCGTGATCACTCCGACTCCTGCTCCAGCAGCAGCTTGTACCCCACGGGCATGACCTTGATGAACCTCGGCAGCTCCAGGTCCCAGTTCCTCAGGATCTCCTCCGCCTTCGGCGAACCCGTGAGATCCAGATGCCTCTGGACGATAGACCTCAGCTCGTTGATGTCCTCCGCGGATTCCACCAACGTCAGCTCGACCATGTCCATGTTGCAGTGCCTGTCGAAGTCCCCGTCCTCGTCGTACACGTACGCTATCCCGGCGGACATCCCCGCGGCGAAGTTCCTCCCGCATCTCCCGAGGACGACGACGCGGCCCCCGGTCATGTACTCGCAGCAGTGGTCCCCCGCGCCCTCGGCGACGGCGACCGCGCCGCTGTTCCTGACGCAGAACCTCTCGCCCACGGAGCCGTTGATGTACAGCTCCCCGGACGTCGCGCCGTACAGGACGGTGTTCCCGGCGATGACGTTGCACGCCGGGACCCTGTCGCCGGGGGTGACGATTATGCGCCCTCCGGACAGACCCTTCCCGACGTAGTCGTTCGCTATGCCCCTCAGCCTGAACGTTACTCCCTTCGTCAGGAACGCGCCGAAGCTCTGACCCGCCGCTCCAGAGAACGTCGCGCGGACCATATCGTTCCGGAGATGCGCCTTCATCCTGGCGATCTCCCCGGACAGCATCACTCCGACCGAGCGGTCCACGTTGGTGATCTGGTACGCCAGGTCGCATCCGCGCCCGGTCCTGATCGAATCCATGGCGTCGCCGACGATCCTCTTGTCGAGAACATCCCCGACGATGTCGGGCTGTCCGGAGGAGAGCTTTCTCTCCCCCTCCGGCACGGCCAGCAGAGGGGTCAGGTCCAGGCGGGACGCCTTCCCCTCGGCCGGGACCTGCTCCAGCAGGTCCGCCCTGCCGACGATCTCGTCCAGGGACCTGAATCCCATCTCCGCCAGGCGGGAGCGCACGTCCTCCGCCATCAGCCTCCAATAGCGGACGATGTCCTCCTTGGTGCCGGCGAACCTCCTCCTCTTCTCCGGATCCTGCGTGGCGATGCCGGCGGGGCACGCGTTGGTCTGGCACTTCCTGCACATGATGCAACCCATGGCGACCATGGGCGCCGTGGCGAAGCCGAACTCCTCCGCCCCCAGCAGCGCTGCAATGATCACATCGCGACCGGTCTTGAACTGCCCGTCCGCCTGGACGGAGACGCGTCCCCTCAGTCCGTTGGTGACCAGGGCCTGCTGCACCTCGGCCAGCCCGGTCTCCCACGGGGATCCCGCGTACCTGAGCGACGACAAGGGACTCGCCCCGGTCCCTCCGTCCCCTCCGGAGACGAGGATCATGTCCGCCCCGGCCTTGGCGACCCCGGCGGCGACGGTTCCCACTCCTGCTTCCGAAACGAGCTTCACGCTGACCCTGGCCTTCGGATTGATGCACTTCAGGTCGTAGATCAGCTGCTTCAGGTCCTCGATCGAATAGATGTCGTGGTGCGGCGGAGGGGAGATCAGCGTTATCCCCGGGATCGTGTGCCTCGTGGCCGCGATGACCCTGTCCACCTTGAACCCCATCAGCTGTCCGCCCTCTCCGGGCTTGGCGCCCTGAGCGACCTTGATCTGCAACTCGTCCGCATTGACGAGGTACTCGGCGGTCACGCCGAACCTCCCGGAGGCGATCTGCTTCACCGCGGAGCGGGTGTTCCTGCCGTCGGGGCCGACGGCGAACCTCGCCGGATCCTCTCCTCCCTCGCCGGTGTTGCTCTTCGACCCGATGGAGTTCATGGCCTCGGCCAGGGTCTCGTGGGCCTCCTTGCTTATCGCGCCGAACGAGATCGCCCCGGCCTCGAACCGCTTCATTATCGATTCGGCCGGCTCGACCTCGTCGATCGGTACGGGGGTCCCGCGCTTCTCCTCCAGCAGATCGCGCAGGAAGAACCCCTTCCCGTCCACGAGCTTCGCGAAGCGCCGATAATCCCCGGGATCGCCGCTGCGCGCCGCGGTGCGGAGCGCCTTGACCGCTTCGGGGCTCCAGCTGTGCCTCTCCCCGTCCTTCTTGTACGAGTAGACTCCGGCGTCCCGCGCCATGGCGTCCGCTCCGCCCATGGCGGAGGAGTGCATCGCCAGGTACTCCGAAGCGATGCCGTCCAATCCTATCCCCCCGACGGAGGAGGCGGTGTCGCCGAAGTAGGCGGAGGCGACGTCCCTGTCCAATCCCACGGCCTCGAACAGCCTGGACCCGCGGTAGGAGCGGATGGTGGCGATGCCCATCTTGGACATGACCTTCAGCAGACCCTTGTCGATCGCCTTCAGATACCTCGACTCCGCCGTGTCCGCATCCATCTTGACGCGACCGGAGTCCGCCATGTCCTGAACCACCGCCAAAGCGAGATACGGGTTCACGGCGTTGGCGCCGTACCCGACGAGCAGCGCGAAGTGCATGACGTCCCTCGGCTCCCCCGACTCCACGACCAGGGCGGTCTGCAGTCTCTTCTTCACTCCCACGAGGTGCTGATGCACCGCGGACAGCGCGAGCAGCGAGGGCATCGGGACCCTCGAATCCGACACGGAACGGTCGGACAGTATGATGAACGACGCCCCCTCGTCCACGGCCCTCTCGGCCTGGGAGCAGAGCCTGGAGACCTCCCTCTCCAGGACGCCCTCCCCCGCATCAGCGGGGAACGTCGTATCCAATGTGACGGAATCGAATCCCCTGTAGCGCAGGTTGCGCAGGAGATCCAGTTCCCTGTTGGTTATGACCGGATGCCTCGCCTTCACGACCTTGCAGTGCTTCGGCGTGGGATCCAAAATGCTCTGGTGCACCGAACCTATGTACCCCATGGTGGACATGACCAGCTCCTCCCTGATCGGATCTATCGGAGGGTTGGTGACCTGGGCGAACATCTGACGGAAATAGGCGAACAGCGGCTGGGGCCTGTCCGACAGGACGGCCAGCGGAGCATCGAACCCCGTGGACCCGATCGGCTCCTTGCCGGCGGAGACCATGGGCTCCATGACCCTGGTCACATCCTCGGACGTGTATCCGAACTCGGACATCATGCGCCCCAGGTCCGGAACGGACCTGCCGACCTGCCTCCCCGAGGACAGCCTGTCGAGATCCAGACGGTTCTTCTCGAGCCAGTCCCTGTACGGGTACGCCGAAGCAAGAGCTTCCTTGATCTCCCCGTCGCGGAGTATCCTCCCTTCGGAGGTGTCCACGAGGAGCATCTTCCCCGGCCTGAGACGTCCGGTCTCCACGACATCCTCGGGACGCAACGGAATCGCCCCGGCCTCGGAAGCCAGAATGAGCATCCCGTCCGCCGTGACCGAGAATCTGGCGGGACGGAGCCCGTTCCTGTCCAGCATTCCCCCCGCCAGGGTCCCGTCGGTGAACATGACGGCCGCGGGGCCGTCCCAGGGCTCCATCAGTATGGAATGGTATTCGTAGTACGCCTTGAGACTATCAGGAATAGGATTCCTGTCGTTCCAGGACTCCGGGATCATGATCGACAGGGCGTTGGGCATGCTCTTCCCGGCCATGGTCAGGAACTCGAACACGTTGTCCAGGGTGGCGCTGTCGCTCATGCCCGGCTGCATCACCGGGAACACCTCGTCCACGTTCGGGATCCTGTCGGAATCCATGACGCTCTCGCGGGCCTGCATCCAGGACCTGTTGGCGCGTATGGTGTTTATCTCGCCGTTGTGGCACAGCATCCTGAACGGCTGCGCGAGCTTCCATGCGGGCATCGTATTCGTGCTGAACCTGGAATGGACCATGGCGATGGCCGACTCGAACAGCGGATCGGACAGATCCAGATAGTACGCCCGGAGCTGCTCCGGCGTGAGCATCCCCTTGTAGACCATGGTGCGCGTGGAAAGGGAGCAGATGTAGAACGCGTCCCTCCCCTCGCAATCCGACGACGCCACGCCGTTCTCCACGATCTTCCTGATCCTGTAGAGCTTCCTCTCCAGGGTCTCCGGCGAATCGTAGGAGGAGACGAAGACCTGCACGATCCTCGGCTCCCCCTCCAGGGCCATGGGCCCCGGCACCGTGTGGTCGACGGGCACCTCGCGCACCGCGATCACGTGGACGGCGAAGCGCCCGCAGACCGCCTTCAATAATTCCAGGAAGCGGTCCGCCAGGGCCACGTCCCCGGGAAGGAACACCAGTCCCGTGCCGTACCTGCCGGTCTCCGGGACTGGTATCCCGAGCGATCCGATGAACCTGTGGGGTATCTGCACCAGGATGCCCGCCCCGTCGCCGGTCTTGCCGTCGCCGTTCTCGGCACCCCTGTGCGCCATGTTCTCCAGCAGCCTGAGACCCATCTCCACCGTGCGGTGGGTCCGCTCGCCGTCCATGCTGACGGCGAGCCCCACCCCGCAGCTGTCGCGGTCGTCGGCCGGATCGTACAACCCCCTCATCGCATCGCCCCATCGGTGTTTCAGCGGATGAACAGCAGCTCGCGGTACTTCGGGAGCGGCCACATCTCGTCGTCGACGATCATCTCCAGGGCGTCGACGTGGGTCCTGATCTCCTCGAGCTTGCTCACGATCTTGTCGTGGTACCCGATGGCCTTGGCCCTCTCGTCGTCCATCTTGTCGAGCTCGTCGCACTCCTTCTCCATCTGCTCCGCCAGGGCGCGGGCCTCGCTGCAGTGCGTGGCGATGTCCTTGATCAGGTGGATCTCGGACGCGGCGACCTGGTCGTACTCCTTCTTGACGGTGAAGATGTCCTTCATCTTAGAGACGTTGTCCAGAAGGACCGACTGGTACCTGGTGGCGACGGGCATGATGTGGTTGGCCGTGAGGTCCGCGAGCACGCGGGCCTCGATCTCGATCTTCTTGGAGTAGATCTCCCAGTTGATCTCGGTCCTGGCCTTCATCTCCACGTCGGTCATCACGCCGGTGTCCGCGTAGATCGCGAGGGACTGCTTGGACAGGTAGGCGTCGTAGCACAGCGGGGCGGAGGTCTCGCAGTCGAGCCCCCTCTTCTTGGCCTCGGCCTTCCACTCGTCGGAGTACCCGTTCCCGTCGAAGCAGACCTTCTGGCACTTCCTGTAGGTGTCCTTGGTCTCCTCGAGGAGGGCCTGCATCACGGGGACGCCGGACTCGATCCTCTTGTCGACGCCCTTCTTGAACTGCTTGAGCTGGTGGGCGACGATGGTGTTCAGCACGGTGACCGCGCTGGAGCAGTTGGCCGACGATCCGACCGCTCTGAACTCGAACCTGTTGCCGGTGAAGGCGAACGGGGAGGTCCTGTTCCTGTCGGTGTTGTCGATCAGGAGCTCCGGGACCTGGGGGATGCCGAGGCTGTACTTGCTCTTGCCCTCGATCTTCACCATGTCCTTGCTCTTGAGCAGCTCCTTGAACGCGTTGGTCACCTGGGTGCCGAGGAAGCAGGAGATGATCGCAGGGGGAGCCTCGTTGGCCCCGAGCCTGTGGGCGTTGCTTGCCGTCATCACGGAAGCCTTCAGCAGAGCGTTGTTGTCGTACACCGCCTTCAGCACGTTGGCCATGAACACGAGGAACCTGAGGTTCTCCTTGTTGTTCTTCCCGGGGGACATGAGGCCGATGCCGGATTCCGTTCCCAGGGACCAGTTGCAGTGCTTCCCGGACCCGTTGATGCCGGCGAAGGGCTTCTCGTGGAGGAGCACCTTGAACCCGTGCTTCTCCGCGGTGGTCTTCATCAGCGCCATGAGCTCCAGGTTGTGGTCGATGGCCAGGTTGGCCTGCTCGTACACGGGGGCGATCTCGAACTGGTTCGGGGCGACCTCGTTGTGCCTGGTCTTGATGGGGATCCCGAGCTTGTAGGCTCCGAACTCCAGGTCCTTCATGAACTCGAGGACGCGGGCGGGGATGCATCCGAAGTAGTGGTCCTCCAGCTGCTGGTTCCTGGCGGAGTTGTGTCCGACGAGGGTCCTCTCGGCCATGATGATGTCCGGGCGGAGCGCGTACAGCGCGGCATCGACGAGGAAGTACTCCTGCTCCCACCCGAGGTAGGAGAACACTGCGTCGTCCTTGATGCCGAAGTACCTGAGGACGTCGGCGGCTGCCTTGGATACCGCCGCCTCGGACTTCAGCAGGGGCGCCTTGTAGTCCAGGGCCTCCCCGGTGTATGAAATGAAAACAGTGGGGATGCACAGGGTGTCGCCCAGCACGAACGCCGGGGAGGACGGGTCCCATGCGGTGTATCCGCGGGCCTCGAAGGTGTTCCTCAGGCCCCCGGAGGGGAACGAGGACGCGTCGGGCTCCTGCTGGCAGAGCAGCTTCCCGGTGAACTCCTCGATGCTCTCGCCCTTCCCGTAGGGCTCCGCGAAGGAGTCGTGCTTCTCCGCGGTTCCGCCGGTCAGGGGCTGGAACCAGTGGGTGTAGTGGGTGGCGCCCATGTCCATGGCCCAGCGCTTCATGCCCGCGGCGACCTGCTCGGCGACGTCCCTCTGGAGGGTGATGCCCTGCTCGATCGACTCGTAGACCCTCTGCCTCGTATCGGCGGAGAGATACTTCCTCATGTTCTTCCTGTTGAAGACGTTGCACCCGAAGTACTCGGAGGTTGCCGAGGCAGGGGGGACCGCTTCCACGGGAGGCCTCATGAAGGCCTCCTCGACCGCATCGAACCTGGTGTAGGTCATGCACCCGCATTCATCTTATCTTGAATATATACGTTGTGATTTTTCTGGTGAAAAATTCAGTTTCACGGCGGTCGATTAGACAAATATCTAATGAAAAACGTGATATGCCGTTCTATGCCGACAAATGTCCATAGGGGTGCATCGGATTGGGGCAACGGACAACCGAAAGTCGGCGGATGGGGTCGGAAACAGCCCGTTCGGGGGCGGAAACCGCCTGTTTTCCGGGTATGAGGCGTCGGAAACAGTGCACCGGGAGCGATTTTCATGCCGGAATCGGGATAGACACATGTTCGCTCCGTTGGCGAAACGGGTCCCGCGTACAGATGGACGTCGATAGACCGTTTCGCCAGGACTATACAAAACGAAGAGTATCGTGTCATACTGACTGCACACTGCTCCTTTTAAATCCAGAAAGCCAAAATCCCTCGAATTATGTCGCAGAGACATGGTTCGAAGGGTTCCGGCCCCGGATGGAAGATCGCCGAGACCGACGGCATGCACGTCGGCCTGAGGGAAGAGTATAAAACGATTGATGACGTTTCTACAGACGTCATGGAGATAGTGATAGGTAACCAAGACTTCGGCGAGATCATCAGCGGAGGCAAGTACTACGCCGACAAGAGCCTCCTCGTCAGAGACATACTGAAGTGGGGGTCGAAGGCCTACCTCTTCACGAGGCCCCGCAGGTCCGGGAAGAGCCTCGGTCTGTCAACGCTAGACCGGTTCTTCAACGTCAAGTACGCCGAGGAGGAGGCCGAGAACGACAGCTTCGCCGGTCTGAAGATCGAGCAGTGTCGCGAGTACCCTCTGTACGCGAAGAAATACAGGAACCGCTACCCCGTCATCAGACTGGATTTCAGCGATCGCATGTTCAAGAACACCGAGACGTTCGAGGAGAAGCTCGCGGTCAACGTTCTGAACGCGCTGAAGGATGATTTCGAGTACCTGGAGTCGTCCGAGAGACTGAGCGACAGGCAGAGATCGGACTTCACGAAGATCCTCAATGGGGAGGTCGATCCCAGCCACATGGTGACCCAGACATGCGGTTACCTAATGTCCCATCACGGCGTCGATCCCATCATCCTCATCGACGAGTACGACAACCCCCTGGCGGTCTCGTACGGGAA
>CAVJLK010000036.1:0-16960 GCA_963650175.1 Ruminococcus sp. CAG:579
ACCGTGCCTCCCCTTCGGAACGTCGACACGCATCTACCTTTCATCCTGAAGAACCGAATAAAACATCCCGGGAACGGTCAAGGTGCGGGACTTTCGTCTCCTCCCGGCCCTCGCGGACGCGATGACGAAGAACACGAGCGTGACCCCGACCACGTACAGGACCATCGTCGCCGTCGAGAACTCGAATCCTCCGAGGGACAGGTCGAACCCCATGTCGGTACGGAACCGCGTCAGCTCCTCCGCGGGTAGCGATCCCATCGCCCGATCCAGCGCATCGGATGCCATCCCGTCCCTGAACAGAGCGGCCATGTGGCTCGCCGGCACCAGCGTCCCGATCGTCTGCATAGCCGAGGGCATGGTGCCCATGGGCATGTAGATCCCGGCGAGGAACCCGATGAGGATGCTCACCACCGTGAACAGTCCCGAGAACGCCCCTGAACTCCTGAGGAACGACGTGACCGCGTACATGATGATGGAAGCGGACAGCGCCGAGGGGACCAGCAGTGCCAGGGACGTCGCCAGCCCTCCCGCCGAAAGCGGGCATCCGACCGCGACGAGGTACGCGACGCACAGGACGAACGTCAGGAGGCTCATTATCAGTCCCACCGCGAACGTGCTCAGCACGTAGCCGGCGGCTATCCCGGAAGGGGTCATGGGGGACACCAGGATGTCCCTGTCCCTCCTCCTGACCTTGTCCTCCATCATGGTCTGCAACGCCCCGGCGCAGGTCGTGACCGGCACTATCCCGAGTATCCCGGAGAGCACCCACGCGTCCACCAGGTCGTCCATGCCGGGGATGTCCGGGTAGGTCGAGATCAGGATGTCCCTCAGGAACAGGAGGTAGAGCATCACGACCACCAGCACGCCCATGAGCGAGAAGAAGACGCTCTGCCTATCCCTGAAGTAGGTCAGGATGCAGCGCTTCGCGAGCGCGACGGAGGCGTTCATCGCTCCTCTCCTCCCGTGATCGACACGAACGCATCGTCGAGGGAGCCGGTGCGGACCTCGAGCGATACGATCTCATCTCCCAGGGCAGCGATGATCGGCACGGCGTCCGCCGTGGAACGCAGCGGTATCGCGATGACCCCCTTCTCCTCGGAGAAGGGCATCCCCCTCCCGTCGAGCACGGCCCTCGCCGCCTCCGGATCCCGGGGGACGAAGGTCATCCTGTCCGAACTGAACCTCTCCTTGATCTCCACGGGGGTCCCGTGGGCCACGATGCGCCCGCGGTCGATGACCACGACATCGTCCGCATCCGAGGCCTCCTCCATGTAGTGGGTCGTGAGGAAGACCGTGATCCCGCGCTCCCTGTTGAGTCCGGATATCGAGTCCCAGATCACCTTGCGGGTGTGGGGGTCCAGGCCGGACGTGGGCTCGTCGAGGATGAGGATCCTCGGGCCGTGGACCAGCGCGCGGGCGATGTCCGCCCTGCGCCTCTGCCCGCCGGACAGGGTCCCGTACCTCCTGTCAGCGAATTCGCCGCAGTCCGCGTCCGCGATGGCGCGCTCCACCGCCCCGTCGAGGTCCTCCAGGCCGTACATCGACCCCCTGATCGCCAGGTTCTCCCTCACGGTCAGCAGGTCGTCGAGCATCGGATCCTGGAAGACCACGCCGATCTCCCTCCTGACCTCCGGGTCGGAGACGTCCCTGCCGAAGATCCCGATGCTTCCCGAATCGATGCGGAGCAGCGAGCAGATGGCGGAGATGGTGGTGGACTTGCCGGCCCCGTTCGGGCCCAGGAAGGCGAAGAACGACCCTTCCGGCACGTCGAAGGAGATGCCCTTGACGGCCTGCACGCCGTCGTACGATTTCACCAGGTCGCGGACGGACACGGCTTGCATGCGGGTCCACGGGAATTTCGGTAGATAATGGTCGTGGTCTGCTTTTCATGGGGCTCACCGTCCATTGACTGCCTCGAAGATCTCGGTCGGGCTCATCGCCCGCCTGATCCTCGGGCGAGAAAACCGCCCCCGTCCCTTAGGTGTCGGTAATCGTTTCCAAAATACGGAATGTCATCATGTCATTCAAGCCATATCCGCTTCCTGAAGACGACCATTATTATCCGAACGCGTTTCACCCCCCATGATCACCCTGGTCGGCACGGGACACGTCTTCAATCTGGCGGAGCCCGTGGCGTTCATCGTCAAGAACACCTGGCCCGACGCGGTCCTCGTGGAGCTGGACGTCGGCAGGCTCAACGCCATGACCGCAGCCGCCGAGGGGGAGCCGAAGGACGAGCCGGAGATGTCCGCGATCTACAGGCAAACCGCCGCGTACCAGCAGAGGATGTCCGAGGAGCACGGCGCGAAGCTCGGAGGGGAGTTCCTTGCCGCCATAAACGCCGGAAAGCTAGCCGGGGCCGAGATCATCCCGATCGACACCGACGCCATGAAGGTCATGAACGAGATGTGGGCCGAGATGTCCGCCATGGAGCGCTTCAGATACCGCTTATCGGGCATTTCCGATTCCATCGGGGGCAAGAGGAAGGTCGCCGACGTCCAGAAGAGCTTCGCCATGGACGAGGAGGCGTACATCGAGGGGATGCGCAGGAAGTACCCCACGCTCGTGCGCAAGCTCATCGACGAGCGCAACGTCCACATGGCCGGGCAGATCAACGCGCAGTCCGAAAGATACCATAACATGGTCGTCATCGTCGGGGACGCGCACGTCGAGGGGATAGCCAGGTTCCTGAACGAGAAGGACATCCGCAAGATCCGCCTGGCGGATCTCATGGACCGCGAGAGGATGGACAAGGTCAGAGATACCATCTGGAAGGGGGATACGCAATGAAGGTCGAACTGATTGCCTACACGCCGGATGCGGACAGGGTATGCGCCGCCGCAGGGAACTCGTGCTATTCGGACCGCCCGGCGTCCGAGATAATGGAGGACATCGATTCTGAGAGGACGCTGTCCCGCATAGTCGGGATGGGTCACCACTCCGTGATAGAGCACGCGGTGTTCACGTTCTCCGTCGAGGGGGTGTCGAGGGCGCTGACGCATCAGCTCGTGAGGCACCGCATCGCATCGTTCTCGCAGCAGAGCCAGAGGTACGTCTCCATCAAGGAGCCGAGCTACGTAGTCCCGCACACGGTGGAGAGCGATCCGGAGGCGGACGGGGTGTTCGAGGAGACCATGGACGCCATCTGGAAGGCGTATTCGAAGCTGGAGGGGATGGGGATCCCGGCGGAGGATGCCAGATACCTGCTTCCGAACGGATGCACCACCAACATCACGGTCACCATGAACGCCCGGGAGCTCCTGCATTTCTTCACGCTCAGGTGCTGCGAGAGGGCCCAATGGGAGATCAGGGAGATGGCGGAACAGATGCTCGAGAAGTGCCGCGAGGTCTCGCCCGTGATCTTCAGGGACGCGGGTCCCGCATGCATGCGCGGACCCTGCCCCGAAGGGAAGAAGTCCTGCGGGAAGCCGAGGAGACCTTGAGCGTCATCTACCTGGCCGGAGGGTGCTTCTGGGGACTCCAGAAGGCCATGTCGGAGCTGCCGGGTGTCCTGTCAACCGAATGCGGGTACGCCAACGGCGACCCGTTGTACGTGCCGGACTACGCGATCGTGTGCTCCGGGCGCCTCAACTACCGCGAGGCCGTCAAGGTGGTATACGATCCCGGGATGCTGAGCCTCGAGACCCTCCTGGGGGTGTTCTTCTACCTGATCGACCCGACGCAGGAGCGGAGGCAGGGCAACGACGTCGGAATACAGTACCAGACAGGCGTCTACTGGACGGACTCGGAGTCCGAACAGGTAGTCAGGAAGGTCTTCGCCGAGCAGGAGGGGTACTTCCAGGAGTTCCATACGGAGATGGGTCCGCTGACCACATGGACCAGGGCGGGGGAGTATCACCAGGACTACCTGTTCAAGCATCCGGACGGGTACTGCCACATACCCGCCTGGAAGACGGCGGTGCTGAAGGAGCTCCTGGATAGGAATGTCAGATCTTCCCGAACAGGTCCTCCGCCTCGTCCTCGCCGATGATCCTGTCGGACTTCTTCTCCGCGTTCTTCAGCATCATGTCGATCTTCTGCTCCACGGTCCTGCCAATGAGCGGTTCGATGTCCATCCCGCGGAGGGTGAAGAACATCATCGGACTCTCGTCCAACCGGCTTCCCACCCCGTAAAGCACCGCGGCGACGTGCTTGCACATGCCGGCCCAGTCCGGGCAGGTGCACGAGAAGTGTATCTCGGAGGGCGACGGGAACAGGCCGTTCCTGGATGTGAACACGTCCGCCACATCCTGCGGAATGTTCCCGCTGGCCAGCGCTTCGATGTTCTGGACCTTGTTGGCGCACCTCGCGATGATCTCGTCCCTCCTCTTCTCGGAGATCTTGTCGATGCGGACCCTGACCTCGTACGGGCTCGGGCTGGTCCCCTGGACGCAGGCCATAATGAATCCCTTCTCGATCCTCAGGTCTATGACATGGCCCCCTCTGACGTACGTCCTGCCTCTGGGCAGGCGGTTGGCGTAGTCGGAGTAGCGTTCCAGGTTGTCGTTCCAAGCCACCCCCCACCAGTTCTTCGCTATCTTCTTCCCGTCTATGCGCACGGGCTGCGGTTCCCCCGGGATGGTGCTCTTCCCGCTCCCGTATCCGTACGACCTGCTTGTCCAGTATCTCGGCATCGGATCACCCCATCCTGAACAAGTCCATCAGCTGCCTGTCGTCCAGGTCGGCGATCCAGTTCTCGCCGGTCCCGACGATGCTGTCGGCCATGTCCCTCTTCTTCTCGATCATATTGGCGATCTTCTCCTCCACGGTCCCGAGGGACACGAAGCGGTAGACCATCACATCCTTCTGCTGCCCTATGCGGAACGCCCTGTCGGTGGCCTGGTCCTCCACGGCCGGGTTCCACCATCTGTCGAAATGCACCACGTGGTTCGCTCCGGTGAGGTTCAGCCCCACGCCTCCGGCCTTCAGGGACATGACCATGAACGGCACGTACTCGTCGTCCGAGTTGAACCTCTCGACCATCTCCGTGCGCTTCTTGACCCTGGTCCCGCCGTGGAGCACGAACCCCGGCCTCCCGAAGACCCCCTCCAGGAACTCCGCCAGGGGTTCGGTCATCTCCTTGTACTGGGTGAAGACGAGCATTCTCTCCCCGTTCTCCCTGACGGTCTCCGCGATCTCCGCCAGACGCTCGAACTTCCCGCTGTCCTTGGCCGAGAACCCTCCGTCCCCGAGGTACAGCGACGGGTGGTCGCAGATCTGCTTGAATTTGGTGATCGCCGCGAGTACCAATCCTCTCCTGGAATCCTCGTCGCTGTCCGCAAGGAGCCCGGCGAACTCGTCCAGGTACGCGTTGTAGAGGAGGGACTGCTTCTTGGTGAGCTGGACGAACGCGTCCATCTCGTTCTTGTCCGGCAGGTCGTCGATGATGCGCTTGTCGGTCTTCAGCCTGCGGAGGATGAACGGGGCGGTCATCTCGCGCAGCCTCTGGTACCCTTCCGGGTTCTCCGACATGCCCTTGGTGAACGCCGTGAACTCCTTCCCGGTCCCGAGCAGCCCCGAGTTGGTGAAATCGAATATGGACCACAGGTCCCCCAGGCCGTTCTCCACGGGGGTTCCCGTCATGGCCACCTTGAACCTCCCCTCCAGCGCCTTGACGGACTTCGTCTGCTGGGTGCCGGGGTTCTTGATGGCCTGGGCCTCGTCGGCGATGATGGCGTCCCATTCCGTGTTCTTCAGCTCCTCCCTGGTGCGGACCATGCCGTACGTGGTTATGGTGAGGAACGCGTCCTCTCCCTCCTCGTTGCCGTGGACCACGCGGTACGGCATCTCCGGGGCGAACCTCCCGATCTCCTTCATCCAGTTCCCGAGGAGGGATGCCGGCACGATGAGCAGGCACCTCTCGTCCCCGAGGGCTCTGCGGTGCTCCAGGAACGCGATGACCTGCACGGTCTTCCCCAGACCCATGTCATCGGCCAGGCAGGCTCCGAACCCCAGGGCGTCCATCTGCCCCAGCCAGTTCAACCCCCTCTGCTGGTACGGTCTCAGCGTTCCGCGGAACGATCCCGGGAGCGCTATGTCCGGAAGGTCCGCTTCTTTGAGTCTCGTGAGCATGGATTCGAGCCAGGCGCCGTTGCTGACCCCTTCGTCGTCATCCAGGGACAGCTTGATCGCATCGGTCAGGGTGATGTCCTCCTCGTCCTTTGCGGATTCGAACATCTCCAGGGCCTCGCGGAGCCTCTCCGCGTTGACCTCGACCCACTTCCCCTTGATGAGTGCCAGACCGCTCCCGGCCTCCAGCAGCCTCCGGGCCTCCTCGGCGGTCATCTCCACGCCGTCGATCGTCAGGACCGGGCGGACGCTGAGGAGCATCCTCGCGCCCAGGTCGGACGGAGGTTTCTCTCCAACGACCTTGGAGACGGACGGGCCCTTGCGCCCCTTCCACCAGTTGGGAATGCGACATATGATCCCGGACCCTTCGTAGAGCGGGACCTCCTTGAGGAACGTGTACGCGTCCTCGGCGCTGAAGCGGAGCGGATGGAACAGCTCCCCCGACTCCATCAGGGACGAGACGAACGCGCTGCGGTCCGCCGCCTCGTTGAGGCAGGACAGGAGCGAGAGCATCTTCCTGGTGTCCTTGGCGTAGGCCTTAAGCGCATGTGCCAGCGGCTTGTGCTCTATGCCCTTCGCCGACTCGGCCGAATACGTCGCCATGAATGCGAAGCAGGCGTTCTTCCTGTCCTCGACCAGGTGGAAGAATATCCTCCCGGGGACCTTCAGATCGCGGTTCTTCCCTGCGATGTAGGTCTCGACCTTCCCGTCGAACGACCCTATCTCGGCACGATACCGGGCCAGGAGCCCCGCCCAGACGTCGGCGACCCACTGGGTGTTCACGAACTCGGAACCCTGGATGAACGGCACGGATGCGGCGATCCTCCTGAGGTCCGCGGGCTCCGCTTCGGGGACCGCGTTCTCGCGGAGCGTCTCCAGGTCCGCGGTCCTGCAGAGCGCGTTGACGAAGGACGATCCCACTCTGTGGAGATAGAGGAGCGAAGGCGAGTACCAGTCCTGCGGGTCCCTGAACGAGATGTCGTAGAGGGCGGCGAACTTGTCCTCCAGGAACCTGGGGGCGAGGGCCTTCGCCGAAGGGTCGGGGATGTCGTCCGGGAAGTTGGGGATGAACCCCGATGAATTGATGATGAAATCCAGATGGGTCGTTGTCTTGCGAGGCATTCGGTCGTGTATGGCGGATGCGGTATAAGGGCGATGCCGGTTCCGGCTGGGATTTCGTCTTAGAGTAGCTATATATAGGGCATCCACTTAGTCGGGTCACTCGGTGAATGATATGGGAAGAATAAGGCCCACCTACATCAAGAGAGTCGCCATCGATCTCGTCAGCAAGTATCCTCAGGCTTTCAGCAAGGACTTCGACGCCAACAAGGAGATGGTCAGCACTCTGACAGACGTCTCGTCCGTCAAGATGAGGAACAGGATCGCCGGTTACATCACCCGCTACCTGTCCCATCCTGAGGCATGAGCTGAAACGCCTTAAACAAACAATTCGGCATCAGGCCCGCGTGGGGTAGCTTGGATATCCTGTGAGATTGCGGATCTTTTGACCCGGGTTCGAATCCCGGCGCGGGCACCATTCTTTGCCATTTCAGTCTACTGGGACGTTCTTGCGTCCGCGCATCGTCGCAGCGTGCGCCATCGAGACGAACGACACGGCGATGACGATGATCGACGCCGCCAATGCGGCCCAGACCCCGATCCCGGCGTCCACATGGAGCACGTAGTAGTGCGTCCCCATCTGTTCCAGGAGCTTCTTTATCCCGTAGATCAGCGCGATCCCGAACAGCATCGGGATGACGTACGCGACGACCTTGGCGCCCCGTCTCTTGGCGAGATGCCCCGCGACGAACATGACCGCGGATACGGCGCTGAGGCCTATGAGCCAGCCGGGCAGGAGATGGTAGTCCTTCTCGGTCGCCATGTCCTCCAATTCGGCCCAGCGGTCCTCCGTCAGGGCCTCCCACCCGCTGAGCGTCCCGCTCACCAGGTCCGCCCAGGTGTAGAACTCCACCCAGACCATGAACACGCCGACGATCATCAGGATCGCCCCGATGAGCGCGACGATTCCGAGTGCATTGCCTTTGCTGACTGCCATATCAAATACCTCTCGGTTTTTGACCGTGCTCAAGTATCGGGACGGCCCGTACTTAACGATAGCGTAGGTCCTTTTAAGCGGGCTCACTCGTCATCGGGCTCGTCGGGTTTCGGCCAAACCTCGCGGACCACCTCGAGGTCACCGGGCGGGACGATCCTCGAAACCTCCTCTTCGGGAACCTCGAACCTCTTGGCGATCTCGTTGGTCTTCCTGCCGGATTTCGGCTTCCCGGGGCGGATGACCATGTACTTCTCGCATCCCCCGAAGCATTCCGACGGTCCGCACATAATCTTCCTCGAACCCTCGTACTCGATCTCCCCGATGGTCAGCTCCATCGGCAGATGGTACTCGTAGTTCCTCTTCCCGCGGACGATGAACGCCCCCCTGGGGACGAACTCCCCGGGATTGGGGGTCTTGCTCACCTGGTCGGGATACACCCAGAACGCCCCTCCCTCGGAGAGGGCGGCGATCCACGCCTTCGACTGTGCCAGCGCGAAGAGGCAGGCCTGCCTCAGCTCCTCGTCGGAAGCCTTCGCTCCGTCCTTCACGACCACCGACGGGGCCCCGTGCACGTCCGCATGGGCGTAGAGGTCTCCGTCCTTCAGGTGCTTCTTGACGATGTTGTCGTTGCTGTGGGCGTCCCTCCCGGCCATGACGAGGCGTCCGCCGGTGGTGACGAACCACTTGTAGCGTTCGAACCAGAACTGCTTGGTGGGCTGGGCGCGCTCGGCGGCCAGCGCCTTCTCCTTGTCCAATCCCTTCTGGATCTTGGCGAGCTCGTCGCGGCTCTGCTTCAGCGCATCCTCCGCGCGGGTGGCCTTCTCCCCCACGTCCTTCCCCTTCTGGTACAGGTCGGATGCGTTGGCGTCGATGTTCTTGGTCCAATCAAGGTCGACGGTCTCCCCGCCCAGCTTCGCCCTGACCCTGTGCTTGGCGGGGTCGATGGACTCCACGAAGGGGATCTTGGACGCCCCCTCCTTCAGTCTGTCCCAGGTGAGCTTCCTGGACTGCTCGTCCAGGACCTTCAGAAGCTCGTCCGTCTTCTGATATTCCGTGTAGAGCGCCTCGGCCTTCCTGCGGTACTCCTCCTCCTGGAGCCTGTACTCGCTCAGGGTCTCCTCTTGCTTGGAGATCCTCTTGAGGAGCTTCTCCACGGCGGGGTCCACGTACGCCTCCTCCTCGGCCTTGCCGGTCTCCTCGAGATAGGCTTCGATGACCTCCGAGAGGGACGCGAAGCGTTTCGCTTCCATGTCGGGGTGGGATTGGAGGGAGACGGGCGCGAAGTCCTCGATCCTCCCGTCGACGAGGTACGCGGTGGGTTCCGGTTCCTGGAGGACGCTCTTCACGATCCCCTCCATCGCCTCGTACATTCTGGCGACGGATGCATCGTCCACGCCGGATGCCGGGACGGACTTGTCGATCCCGGCCCTGACGCACACCTCCTCGGCGTACTGCCCTCCGAGGTTCACCGCCGTCGCCAGCGTTCTGACCGCATCCGCCTCCGACGATCTGAACGCCGTCAGGAAGTCGGCCTCGGTCGAACCCGTGGGGTCGAACCTGGATTTGGGCATGGCGTAGGGCTCGCCGGGACGGGTCTTCCTGTCCCTGTAGGTCTTCTGGACGAGGCAGTTCTGGATTATCCCGTCCTTCAGAAGGAGCACGTTCCCCCCGCCGAACATCTCGAAGATCAGTTTGTAATCGCCGTCGGATTTGGACAGCTCCATCTCCACGATCCTGTCGAACCCGATCTGTCTGACCTTCCCGATGCGGGCGTTGTCGATGTATTTCCTCAGGTAGGAGGCGAAGGTCGACGGCATGGTCGGCGTCTCGGGCTTCTTGGACGGGCAGTAGAGCCACTTCCTGTCCTCGAAGAGGAGTTCCTTCTTCCCCTGGCCCTGGATGTTGAGCCTGAAAAGGACGTTGCCGGAGCCCCAGTGGTAGATCTTGTCCATGTGGGCGCCCTCGAGCGATGCGAGCTCCGTGACCACGGAGCGGACATCGAAGGAACTCATCTCTTTCTTCATGGCCGTCCCAATCGCGGGAGGATAGATAAGAAGTGCTCTTCAGAGCACGCGGAGACCGCAGACGACGATCTCCTCTCTCGAGAAGCTCGATATCAGGGAGGACACCTTCGATCCCACGTCCACGTCCGTCCGGTGGGCGAGGGCGTTGACCAGCTCGACGACTATCGTCATCGCCGATTTCTCGTCCACGCTGTCGGCCTCGTTGGCCATCATCTCGATGAACATGAACGTCGCCCCGGTGCAAGCGTTGAGCCTCAGGAGGGGGTATTCGATCTCGCCGTTCTCCTCATTGACCGCGCCGGCGGTCCTCGCCCATTCCATGACCGCCGCGTCCACCCTCGTGCGGACGTTCCAGTTCTCGTTGGCGATGCACAGAAGCTCGGCTATGCGCTTGGAGCGCTTGGACAGGTAGATCTCAATGCACAGTAGGTAGGTCAGCAGGTCGATCTTGTCCGATGTCTCCGGGACATGCTTCGGAGCCTGCTCCATGACCTCGCGGAGGGACATGAGGATGATGTCGGTGAAGATGGCCTCCTTGTTCCTGTAGATGTTGTACAGGCTCCCGTTCAGGATGCCGACCCTCTGGAGGATCTGCCTGGTGGTGGTCTTCTCGTACCCCTGTTCCAGGAACAGCTTCATCGACTCCTCGAGGATGCGCCGGCGGGTCTCCTCGGTCTTCCCGTAGCGCTTCCTGGAGCGGATCTCCGTGACGATCGGCAGCGTCATCTTTTTCCTTCCCTCCGCGTCGTCGGAGGATGGGTTCCTGGCTATATCATCCATTCCTTCGGGTCCTTCCTGCCCCTGATTTTTCGAATGCTGGTTTGAGCGCGTTCAAAATACTTAAATATCGCCGAACTTTGAGCGCGTTCAAAGGTGAATCCGAATGTTCGAGAAATACTCTCAACATGTCCAGAAGCACCCCAAGACGATCATCGCACTGTGGGTCGTCGTCCTGCTCGTGGCGCTGCCTTTCGCGCTGCAGGCGGAGGACGTCCTGAACTACGACATGACCACCATGGGGGGACTGGATTCAGAATCAAAGGACGGGCAGGAGCTCGTCGATCAGTACTTCGACGCATCGCTCAGCACCGATACGGTGCTGGTCATCCCCTATGAGAACTCCACGCAGCTCACCAGCATCAAGACGAAACTGGTGGACAGCGACGTCCTGGAGAAGGCGATGGAGGACGAGTTCGGCAAGAACAAGGTCACGTTATCCATCATGGGCTCCTTCGGCGAATCGGACGCCGAGAACGGGGTCTACCTCATCACGATCCAATACGCCGACGGCATCTCCGCCACCGACTCCGTCGGCGACGCGAGGGACGCGGTCTCCAATGCGCTGGAGACCGCCAACCTCGACATAGACACCTACGTCACCGGCACCGCCGCCATCACGTACGACACCCTGCAGGGCGCCAACGCCGACGTTCAGAGGATCGACCCCCTGTCCATCCTGCTGATCCTCGTGCTCCTGGGTCTGTTCTTCTGGACCCTCGTCACCGCCCTCGTGCCCCCGCTCGTGGTCGGCACGGCTTACGGTATTGTCCTGGCCCTGATGTACGGCCTGGGTCAGGTGTTCGACATCTTCTACATCACGAAGACGATCGTCCTGGTCTCCATGCTCGGAGCCGGATGCGATTACTCCGTCTTCATCATCGCGAGGTACAGGGAGGAGCGCCTGTACGGCAACAAGGACAAGTCCGCCGCTCTGACCGAAGCGATCAAGTGGGCCGGGGAGTCCGTGTTCACGTCCGGTCTCGCGGTCATCATCGGATTCGCGGTCATGTCTCTGTGCACCTTCAGCCTGGTGTCCTCCATGGCTATCATCCTGGCTCTCGGCATCGTCATGGCGATGCTCGCCGCACTCTCGCTCATACCCGCGGTCATCGCGCTCGTCGGGGACAAGGTCTTCTGGCCCAGGAAGATCGAGGACTACTCCGGTGAGAGCAAGATGCGCGGAGGCGTCTACGGCCGCATGGTCGGCGCCTCCAGGAGATACTTCGGCTGGGCCGGCAAGTTCTCCACCAAGCACGCGGTCCCGATCGTCGTCGTGGCGATCCTCCTGACCATCCCTCTGGGATACGTCGCACTGACCTCCGAGGATTCCTTCGACATGATCAGCGTCATGCCAGATTCCGAAGGGAAGGACGGCGTCCATCAGATCACGGACAACACCGACGGCGGGTACATGATGCCCACCTACGCGCTGATCGAGTTCGACCAGCCCATCGCCAAGGTCACGATGCTGCAGAACGGCGTCGGCACATTGACATGGACCGATTACGGGCAGAAGTACGTCGCATCCATCCAGTCGAACCTCGTCGGGGCATCCCTGATGGGAGGGGAGGCCGGAGCGCTGCAGAAGGCCGACGACAACATCAGCACCGTTCTGGGACCCACTCCGTGGGCGTTCCTGTACGAGACCGTGAAGGAGATCGTGAAGAAGACCGCGAGCCCGCAGGTCGAAGAGAAGCTCTACAACTACGCGTACCAGTACGCCATGAGCCAGGGCGGAGCCTCCGAAGAGGTGGCGAAGAACTTCGCCAAAGCCTACGTCGAAGAGCATCTGGAAGAGACCCTCGAGGCCACGGTCACGCCCGAGATGGTCAATAAGGCGATCATCAGCGAGGCGGGACTCCCCGAGATGGTAACCCTGTCGCTGTCCGAGTTCTTCGAGACGTACCAGGCATGGAACAAGGCCCCGACCGACTACCTCGCGGACACGATGCCCGTGACAATCGCCAGCCTGATCGACTACCAGGTCAACGTGGGAGCCGGACTCGTCTCCTACAGCGCGGAGCACACGGACACGACCGGGAAGTACGCCCAGATCATGATCATCGTCAAGGACGAGCCCATGTCCCAGACATCGATGGACTCCATCGGCACCGCCAGGGGTGTCATGTCCGACTTCGCCGGATCCAACAGCTGGGTCCTCGGCACGTGGGTCCTCGGAACGGGAGCGGTCCTGTACGACATCTCCGACGTGGTCAACACCCAGTTCCACTGGATCGAGATCGGCGTCATCGTCCTGATCTACATCCTGCTGCTCTTCGTGCTCGGAGTGTACTTCACCCCGATAAGGTCCCTCGCGACAATCATGATGAGCGTCGTGTGGACCCTCGGAGCGCTGCACCTGGTGTTCAGCGCCGCGATGGGCGTGGACGTCATCTGGATCGTCCCGATCGTCCTGTTCGTCATCTGCCTCGGGCTCGGAATGGACTACGATATCCTGCTGACCACCCGCATAAGGGAGGGCAAGCTCAAGGGCCTCTCCAACGACGAGGCCATCCAGAACGCCCTCTCCTGGTCCGGATCCATCATCACGCTGTGCGGTCTCATCATGGGAGGCACGTTCCTGACCATGCTGAGCTCCGGCTCCAGCATGCTGCAGGAGATCGGATTCGCCCTCGGTTTCGCCATCCTGGTCGATGCATTGTTCGTGGTGCCCTACGTGGTCCCCGCTCTGATGCACCTGATGGGAGACTGGAGCTGGAAGGGTCCGAAGTTCCTCGAGGGCCGCAGGACCCCCGAGGTCTCCAAGGACGAGAAGGCCGAGTGATCGGCCGAAACATCCTGGCCCGGACCGTTCGATCCGGGTCAGGGAAACCGCTTTCCTTTCGGATGTCTGGGTTCCGCGGGCGACCGACGGCTCCGAGATAAGCTTTATGTACGATGTGACTTTACGCAGTCCTACAACTGCCGCCGTGGCTAAGGGGTATAGCGACGCCTTGGTAAGGCGTAGGTCGTGGGTTCGATTCCCATCGGCGGCTCCATGTTTTACCTCGCTTTCATCCCGATCAGCGGAGCTTGTCATTCGAAGCGTACCCTCAAATGCGATGGACCTCCGATCGAGGTGCTGTTGAAGGAAAGGGATTCGGCGGCCTTCCGACCGCCGGGGGTTTCAGAACATCTTGTAGATGACGAATCCGGACCAGATCTTCGGGAAGAAGAATGTGGTCTTCTTGGGCATGCGCTTGCCCTTCATCGAAAGGTCCCAGATCGTCTCGAGCTTGGGCTCGTTGAGCACGATGGCGAGGTCGTACTCCTTGGCGTCCATCTTCTTCAGGACGCTGTCGATCTCCGCGTCGTAGGAGACCTCCGCCTTGCCCTCGTCGGACTTGTACACGCCGTACAGGACCTTCTGCTGAGCCACATACGTGTCCAGGCCCAGCATCTCGTTGCCACCGGTATCGTCGCAGTCCGCCACGAGGCACCTGCCGGATTTGAAGACGAACCCCATCATGTGCTCCGGAAGGACCTTCAGAAGATCCTCCTTGGGAACCTCCGTCGTCCTGAGGGCCGATTCGATGCCCTTGGCGGCGTTCTTCTCCGAGATGTTGCCGGACTTGACGAGCCTGTGCGTGGGCCAGATCACCAGCCCCTCGTCGTCCGCGGGGACCAGGGTGGCCAGGACGTACTGCTTCTTCGGGTCGTCCGGGTTCTCCAGGGCGTAGTTCAGCGCGGTCTCGTACCTGTGGTGGCCGTCGGCGATGAGCATCTTCTGGTCCTTCAGCTCCGCAGTGATGGCGGACGTGATCTCGGGATCGGTGAGGCCGTAGTACCTGTGCTCCACACCGTCGCGGTCCACGTAGCGGTACAGGAGCCTCTCGTTGTCCCTGATCCTCCGGGTCAGTTCCGGACTGAGGCCGGAGAATATGCCGAAGATGGATTCCAGGTGGGACTCCATGTCCCTCAGGAGGTTCAGGCGGTCGGCTTTGACCTTGGAGAACGTCTCCTCGTGGGGGATGATGTCTCCCTGCTCGTACTTCTCCGTCTTCAGGATGCCGACGATGCCCCTGCGGACCTTCTGCTTCCCGTGGTCGTCGAAGGTCTGCTCGTAGATGTAGAACGACGGGATGTCCTGTTTCAGCTCCCCGTCCGCGATCCACTGCTCCAGCTCCTTCCTGGAACCGCGGTACCTCTTGTCGGCGTCGGGGTTCAGGGTGAGCCTGGCGATGTTGTGCGGTTTGGACTGCAGCTCCGCGAGATAATCGGCGCCGATGACGTCGTACGGCGGGGAGATGCGATCCCCGATGTGTTCGCCGGCTTTCATGCTGGGTCTGAGCCCTTCGAACGGCAGGAATTCCACCATCGTAATCCTCTGGGTCGCGTGATGTGTCCGGGATATTTGATGGATGCGGGGTCGGTTCCGGGCATTTTAAAATCATCTTAAGACAAAGGGCATGGCGCATAGGACCAAGGTATTATGTAATTAGCACCCATCAGGAGAAGTCGTGGGGGAGGGCCACACCTCCCCCACAGGAGGCGATATGTTGGTTATACCGCCGTTGAGACAGATCCATATCAAGATCTGTCTCCTGGTCATCACCATCGAACTCACGTTCGAACGGCGATGATCGGCGATGGGTCATCGAATCATCCCGATGGCCACCGGCCCCTCACGGGGCCGGACATCGCATAATCCGAAGACGGCGCACGGTCTATTTAATCCTATTGTTATAACGCTACAATTAGAACATCCTTCATCTTCCGACCTATGCGGGGGTCCGAAGGCGGCACCTGGACGCCGCCGTCGGACAGTCGGGAGGGATTCTCAGCAGATCCTGGGAACGGGATCCCCGGCGGGGGCTTCCAGGATGCGCCTTCCTCCGACCTCCGTCTTCAGGACGACCCTTTCGGGTCCGTCGGTGGCGTATCCGATGATCGCGGCATTCTTCCCTTCGGGAGTGGCCCTGATGGCCTTGAGGACCTCCTCGGCCATCTCTGGCACGACGCCGATGACGCATTTCCCTTCATTCCCGATACTCAGCGGATCGATGCCCAGCAGCTCGCACGCGTTGACGACGCCGTCCCTCAGGGGGATGTTCGAGTATTCGATCTCCATGCCGATGTGGGACTTGTCGCACCACTCGTTGAGGGTGTTGGCGAGCCCTCCCCTGGTCGGATCCTTCATGGCGACGACCCCTCCGGCCTTCAGGCCCTGGGCGATCATTTTGTTGAGGGGTGCGACGTCGCTCTGCACCTCGCTCTCGAACCCGTATCCCTCGCGGAACGAGAGGAGGGCGATCCCGTGGTCGCCCATGTATCCGGAGACGATGATGGCATCTCCGGGCTTCACGTTGGAATCGGTGCACCAGCGGTGCTCCACGGGGCGGTACTCCTTCGCCTTGGCGAAGTTGCCGTCTAGGTGCGGGGACCTCTTGCCGATGGCCGAAGTGGACATGACCATCTGGTCCACCGCTCCGGATTCGACGACCTTGGTGTCGCCGGTGGCTATGGGCACTCCGGCTCCCGCGGCGGTCCTTCCCATGGAGTCCATGACCTTGTCGACGGTCTCCACGTCCAGCCCCTCCTCGATGATGACCGAGCATGCCAGTGCCAGAGGCGTCGCACCCATGACGGAGATGTCGTTCACCGTACCCGCGACGGAGATCTTCCCGATGTCCCCTCCGGGGAAGAACAGGGGCTTGACGGTATGCCCGTCTATGGTGAACACCACGTCGTCGACGACGGCGGAGTCGTCCATGGAGTCCAGCGGGACCTCCGCATCCATCTTCGGGAAATGCTTCGTGATGTGCTGGTTCAGGAACTGCTGCATGAGCTCCCCGCCGGCACCGTGGTTCATGATCACCTTGGCCATGCGGTGAGAATCCGGGATGCGGGATAAACAATTTGTCCAGTCGGGAGAAGTAGGGGGCAATGACATTGATTTGGTCCTGGTTCAAAGTTCATCGGGGTAGGTGACCACGGAGTTGGTGGAATCCGACTGCTGTATGACAATGTAGATTCAGATTGAATTTCGATAAGATATGTTTATCTACTGAAATGATATCGTGTATCTCAT
>CAVJLK010000037.1:0-16833 GCA_963650175.1 Ruminococcus sp. CAG:579
CATCGAGAACGGCGGTTCGTCGTCGTTCGAGGGGAACCCGATCATCACTCAGGGGTACAAGGACGCCTTCGTATTCCAGGCGCTTGACCAGGCTCTGAAGACGTACAAGGCGGAAATCGACGGTCAGATCGATGAAGGTAAGCGGGCTGGGATGGAGTGTGACTTCGATTCCGTGGCGGATGAGGTTCTGGACAGGGAGCTGTACCATTCGGACCGGGAAGCCGATGAGACCGAGATAGATAGGGCGGTGTTCTGGATCGAGGGAGCAGTCAGACACAATGATTTGCAACCGTATCTGATGCAGTCCAGGTTGTGGGCGGTCGAAGGGTTGAAGAACAAGGTTCTGAGGTGCCTCGCATCCAACATCGTTTCTGGTAGATCCGTCGGATTCGATGCTGGTATCGTCTTCATGGGTTATGGTGACCAGGATTACTTCCCCTCGTTCGAGGAGCATACGGTGTTCGGAATCTCTCCTGCCGGCCTCAAAGGTGTGAAGAAGAGGTGGTTGACCATAGATTCGGAGAATCGGTCGTCCATCGTCACCTTCGCTCAGGATGATGTCATCAGGGCGTTCCTCCACGGTGCCAATCCCTCTATTCTGAACAACATGGAGTATGATCTGACTGAGACAATGAAGCTGTTCATGGATGTGGTCCTGAAGGTGGTTCCGGAAGTAGAGAAAGAGAGGATAAGAGAGCTTGGCGTCGGGTTCATACCATCCTGGTTTCAAGGATTCTATCGTGTTCTCGATAACGAGTATCGTGAGCCCGTGGAGGAGGCGATAGGACATCTGTCGAAGGACGAGATGGCGGCATTGGTGGAGGCACTTGTGGAATCCACGTCTATCAGGCGTCATGTTTCGGCCGATGAGGAGACCGTGGGCGGACCCATAGACGTTGCAGTAATATCACGTGACGACGGATTCATCTGGATTAAAAGGAAGCAATATTTTAATATTGAATGTCAATATGATATAAACTGGAAGAAGGGGGTTTGTAGATGACGGTTGGTCCGTGGGTTCCTGGGAAGTTGCTATCGAGGGATTGCATATGCAATCGTCCGTTTCCAGAATCCAAGAAGTTGCGCGACGATCTCATCCGGGAGGCCTCGGAGGTCGTGGATACCATCCTTGAACGCAGAAAGGCCCAGGCGATGGTTGCAGGGGACGCGGGTTCCGAAGTCGCGGTTCTGAAAGATCAGGCCGACGCATCCGACCAGGAGGGCGAAGATTCGGTTTCCAGGCGACATCCGCTGCCATACGGATGTCCGCCGGAGATGCGCAGGTCGGAGTCGGCCAGAGATTCAAGCACGAATATGGCGTGGAACCCTAATCGTCCGCGAGCGTCTTCCGGTCAGATGCCAAGGTCCGGCTGCCACCTCAGTCTACGGTGTGCTGGCACGCCCAGACCCTCTAAAAAATCATTAAATACGTTCAATGGTTCCATCGCCGTACCGAGCCAGCAGTGGTAGGTGGATTGTGACATGGTGTACGAATCGGAATCGGTGGACAAACTGACAGCACTTTACGAGAGCCAGTCTCCGGCGGCATTCATCGCGTTCGCGATGGAGGGCCTTCCCGCTGACCACACCCACGACGAGCGCTTCGACAAGGCCGCCGACGAGGATCACTACGACGATTCAAAGTGCGACTACTGCTGCTGCGGGGACAACGGATACTGCAACTCCGCCGGATGGCACGGCTGCGTCGTCGGAACCGTCGTGGTCTGCTGCGCCTGCTGCTGCTACGTCACCAACGGATTCAACGGCGTCTGGACATACTGGCCCTTCTGAGTCGGCCACGGCCGGCCATGAAGCCATACATCTCGGTCGTCGTCAAGCCGACCCTTCTCTGCAACGAATCCTGCAGCCACTGCTACCACACCCCGGAGGAACGCGTCGCCGGGGAGATCCCGATCGAAACGGTCGACCGCCTCGTGAGGATGGTCTCCGAGGAGTACGAGTCCGCCTGGTTCATCTGGCACGGCGGAGAGCCGATGACCCTCCCAATGTCCTTCTACAAATCGGTCATCGAGATCCAGGAGAGGTATTTCGGACGCAACCGGATGCGCTTCGGGAACACCATCCAGACCAACGGGACCCTGCTCAACCGCAGGTTCATGGCCTACTGCAGGGAGAAGGCCATCAACGTCGGGGTGTCGAGCGAGGGGCCGTACAATTCCGTTCTGAGGGAGATCGATCCCGCGAAGGCCATATCCCTTCTTTCCGCCAAGGAGAACAAGTACTCCGTCAGCTCGACCGTATCGAGGGAGACCGCCTCCAAGCAGAGGGAGCTCTACGAGTACTACAGGGACAAGGGCACGAACCTGTCGCTGTCCCCGGTGATCCCGGCGGGCTGCGCCAGATGCAACGGCACCGTCCCCGACGCGGACGAGTTCGTCCGGGGGAGCATCGAGGCGTTCGACGCCTGGTTCCGCGACGCCGATTCGAGGATCCCGCTGATCCCCCACTACCTGTACATCCTGAACTACCTCGGAGATCCGACGCCCTCGGACTGCGCTCACACCTCCTGCCTGACGAAATGGCTCTGCATAAACCCGGACGGGTCCATCTATCCGTGCGCCAAGGCGTGTCCGCGGGAGTTCCTCATGGGGAACGTCAACGACATAGAGCGCATCTCGGACGCTTTCAGGTCCGAGGGGTTCCGCAGGATCCTGGCCGGATCGGTGGTCCGCAGGGAGAAGTGCGCCGCATGCCCCGTCTACAGGTACTGCAACGGCGGGTGCAGCATGGACGCCTACCACGAATGCGGGCTGGAGAACAACGGAGGGGATTCCTGCAGGATCTTCCGCGAGGTGTTCGGACACGTGTCCTCCAGCGTCCAGGCGGTCCTGGACGGGAAGGAGGACGTTTCCGGGCTCAATCCCTTCGTCCGCGACGCGATCGTCGGGAAGCTCGTCAACCCCCGCACCGTCTCCCAATGATCAGGATCCGATGCGGTCCTTGTCGTACGGCGTCTCCTGGTACACGCAGTAGTTCAGCCAGTTGGTGTAGAACATGGTCGCGTGGCATCTCCATCTGACCACGGGGTCCTTCTGCGGGTCGTCGTCCTCGAAGTAATGGTCGGGGACGTGCGGGTCCTTCCCAGCCTTCAGGTCCCTCTCGTACTCGTAGGCCAGCGTGCCCGAGTCGTACTCGAAGTGGCCGGTGATGAAGGTCTCGTTCCTCTCGGAAACGACGATCCCGACGCCGGTCTCCGGCGAGGCCGCTATGATGTGCAGATGGGGGTTGGTGGCGATGTCCTCCCCCCTCACCTCAGTGTGCCTGGACTGGGGCATGAAGAACCTGTCGTCGAATCCCCTGAGCAGAGGCTCGTTCGGAGCGAGGACGCGCTGCTCGAAGATCCCGGAGACCTTCGATTCCAGGGGATACTTGGGGATGCCGTACAGGTGGTACAGTCCGGCCTGGGACCCCCAGCAGATGTACAGGGTGGCGCAGGCGTTGGTCCTGGTCCAGTCCATGATCTCGCAGAGCTCGGGCCAGTAGTCCACCTCCTCGAAGGGGATGTTCTCCACCGGCGCCCCGGTTATGATGACGCCGTCGAACTTCCTGTTCCTAACCCTGTCGAAGGTGGTGTAGAACCTGTTCAGGTACTCGTCGGAGGTGTTCTTGGACACGTGGGTGGCCATCTGCAGGAACACGACGTTCGTCTGCAGGGGGCTGTTGCTCAGGCATCTGAGCAGCTGCGTCTCCGTCTCGACCTTGGTGGGCATCAGATTGACGATGAGGATGTCCAGGGGACGTATGTCCTGGGTGTCCGCCCTGGTCTCGGTCATCACGAAGATGTTCTCCGACTCCAGGATGGAGGCCGCCGGCAGGTCGTTCGGGATCTTGACGGGCATGGTATCACTCGTAGATGCCGAGGCTCATGTACTTCTCCCCGCCGTCGGGCAGTATGGCGAGGATCTTCTTTCCCGGGTGCTTCTCGGCGGCGCGGATGGCCGCGAAGACGTTGGCCCCGGAGGATATCCCCGCGAATATGCCCTCCTTCCTCGCGAGGTCCACGGCGGTCCTGATGGCATCGTCCCCGGAGACCGTCTCGATGCCTCCGAGCACGGACCTGTCCAGGTTGCCGGGGATGAAGTTGGCCCCGATGCCCTGGATCTTGTGGGGTCCGGCGCTCCCTCCGGTGACGAGGGGGCTCTCAAGGGGCTCGATGGCGATGACCTTCGCCTTGGATCCGGCGTCGAGGAACGCGCGGG
This sequence comes from Ruminococcus sp. CAG:579, assembly GCA_963650175.1. Taxonomy (GTDB): domain Archaea; phylum Thermoplasmatota; class Thermoplasmata; order Methanomassiliicoccales; family Methanomethylophilaceae; genus Methanoprimaticola. The sequence continues at coordinate 4,221 of CAVJLK010000037.1, forward strand.
CGATCCCGCTCGCCGTACCCCCCGTCCCGAATCCCGCGTAGACCAGGTCGATGTCCGGGATGTCCCTGAGGATCTCCCTCCCGGTGCTGGTGCGGTGGGCGGCGGCGTTGGCGGGGTTGTCGAACTGTCCGCACAGGAAACCGTCCCTCTCATCCGCGATCCTCTGCGCCTCGTCCACGGCGCCCTGCATCCCCTTGGAGCCGGGCGAGAGGACGACCTCCGCGCCGTACGCCTTCATCAGCGAGATGCGCTCCGGCGTCATGGAGTCGGGCATCACTATGACGGCATTGTATCCGCGGGCGGCCGCGATCATGGCGAGGGATATCCCCATGTTGCCGGAAGTGGGCTCCACGATGGTGCCCCCCTCCTTCAGCAGTCCGCGGGCCACAGCGTCGTCGATGATGGACAGGGCCGGCCTGTCCTTCACGGATCCTCCGGGGTTGCACCTCTCCGTCTTGACGTACACGTGAGTTCCGGCGGGTGCCATCCTGTTGAGGCGGACGATGGGCGTGTCGCCGATCGTCTCCGTGATGCTGTTGTAGACTGCCATGTTACTGAGACCGGATTATGGGGGTTGGATAAATCAATATTCCACTCCGCGCCGTGCGGGAACGCCCCTGTCCATGGGGTGCTTGACCAGCCTCATCTCGGTCACGAGGTCCGCGTAGTCGATTATCTCCTGCGGGGCGCCGCGTCCGGTCAGCACCACCTCGGTGTGGGGCGCGCGCCTCTCCAGCATGGCGATGACCTCCTGCGGGGTCACGTGGCCGAACCTCAGGGAGTTCACGATCTCGTCCAGGATGACGAGGTCGTAGTTCCCGGATGCGAGAACCTCTTCCGAGAACGCCATCGCCCTGCGGGTGAGCTCCAGATCGGTCTCCTTCGGGACCTTCTCGCCGCACATGTGGTCCGCCCCCATGGGTACGATCGCGAACGTGCCTAGCCTCGCGGCGGCGATCTGCTCCCCGTAGCCCCCGTCGGGCTTCAGGAACTGCACCATGATGACGTTCAGGCCGTCCCCCGTGGCGCGCAGCGCCAATCCCAGCGCGGCCGTTGTCTTCCCCTTCCCGTTGCCCGTGTAGACCTGCACGAGCCCGAGCTCCCGCTTCGTTTCCTCAGGACATCCGTCCATCGTATCCTCCTGCTCATGAATCGCCCTCGGGGATAAAGCTCCTTATAATCCGCGGACCGGCGCGACACGCGTATATACGGTCCAGGGACCGTGCGCAACCATGGACTCCGAACAGATCGGGAGGTTCCGCGGGAACATCGCGGAATTCAGGGAGGCGGAGGAGAGCTTCTTCTCCGGAGGGATGTCCGCCAAGGACTACAAGGGCATATCGGGACGCTTCGGCAGCTACGCCCAGAAGGGCGGGGAGCGCGGGATGATCAGGCTCCGCATGTGCGGGGGCCATCTCGACAAGGACAAGCTGGGGTTCATCCTGGACAAGGCGGACCAGTACGGCGTCCGCAGGATCCACACGACCACCTGCGAGACCGTCCAGCTCCACGATCTCAAGGGCGATGATATCGCACAGATCATGACGGAGGCCCTGGACCACGGGATCGTGACGCAGGGAGGCGGAGGGGACAACCCCCGCAACGTATCGGCGTCATCCCTGGCGGGGGTGGATCCGGACGAGTACTTCGACGTGTACCCGTACGCGAAGGCCGCCGAGTCGTACCTGCTGGGCATCATGGGTTCCGTGAAGCTCCCCCGCAAGCTGAAGGTCACATTCTCCGGTTCGCCGTCCAACGAGACCCATGCCACCTTCAGGGACCTGGGGTTCGTCGCCACCCCCGAAGGGAAATTCGACGTCTGGAGCGCCGGAGGCCTCGGGAACAACCCGCGCATGGGCTGTCTGGTGAAGGCCGGCGTCGAGCCGTCCCATGTCCTGTACTGCGTCAGGGCCATGGTGGACACCTTCGTCCAGCACGGGAACTACGAGAACAGGGCCAGGGCCCGCACCAGGTACATGAAGGACGACATGGGCGAGGATGCCTACAGACAGGCGTTCCTGTCCAATCTGGACCGTCTGGAGGCACTGGGAGGGATGGACGTCCATCCCGAGATGCCGACCTTCCCGGAGAAGGATGCCGTCGCCGTTTCCGGAGAGCGGATCTTCCCGCAGAAGCAGGCCGGATTGTACTATGTGGCGTACCATCCCGTCGGAGGGGATGTGGATCCCGGGATGCTGAGGAGGATCTCCGACGTCATAGCGGACATCGACGGGGCGGAGCTCCGCATCTCGCCCGATTCGACGATCTACATCATCAACCTGGACGGGAACGAGGCCCTGAAGGTCAGGGACGCCACCGAAGGGGGCGCGTCCACGCTGTTCGAGACCTCGGTCTCATGCATCGGAGGGTCGGTCTGCCAGGTCGGCGTCAGGGATTCGAACGGCCTCCTGAAGAGGATGATTTCCGCAGTGAAGGATGCGGGGATCCCCGACGGATGCCTCCCGAGGTTCCGCATATCCGGATGCACGTCGTCGTGCGGATGCCATCAGGTCGGTGCCATCGGGCTCCAGGGTGCGACCAAGACGGTTGATGGAGAGAATGTGGCGGCGTTCAGGATGACCGTGAACGGGTGCGGCCTCCAGGGGAGGGAGAGGTTCGGCGACGATGCCGGGGCCATCCCGGAGGACAGGATCCCGCAGATGGTCGTCGAGATCGGGAAGGCCGTCCAATCCGGCGGAAAGACCTTCGACGCGTGGTTCTCCGGCACGGACGGGTTCGAATCCATCGTGTCGAAGTACAGGATCTGAGAAAACCGGGACGGGGCTCCCGCCCCATCCCTTTCACTGTTTGGAGTCGTCGGACCTGATCTTCCGGCGCATGATCTTCCCGGATGTGGATTTCGGGAGGGCCTCCACGAACTCCACGGCGCGGGGGTACTTGTACGGGGCGGTGCCCTTCTTCACGTAGTCCTGGAGCTCCTTGGCCATCGCATCCCCTCCGACGTATCCGGCGCGGAGAACTACGGTCGCTTTGACCAGCTGCCCCCTGACCGGGTCCGGGACGCCGGTGATGGCGCACTCCAGCACCGCTGGGTGGTGCATCAGGATGCTCTCGATCTCGAACGGGCTGATCCTGTATCCGGAGGATTTGATCAGGTCGTCGTTCCTCCCCACGTACCAGTAGTATCCGTCCTCGTCCTTCCAGGCCACGTCGCCGGTGTGGTGCACGTGCTCCTCCAGCAGCTCCCTGTTGCCCTTCTCGTTCTTCAGGTAGCCGACTGTGATCCCGGGCTCCCTCTTCGCCACCCTGACCACGATCTCCCCGTCCACCCCGGGCGGGACGCTGTTGCCGTCCTCGTCCACGAGGTCGACGTCGAACAGCGGGGAGGGGATCCCCATGGACCCGGGCTTGGGCTCGTAGCCGTCCCAGGTACCGACTATCGGAGGGGTCTCGGTCTGTCCGAAGGCCTCCATGAGCTTCAGGCCGGTCTTCTCCAGCCACATCTGATACGTGTTGGGGCTCAGCGCCTCCCCGGCGATCCCGGTGTGCTTCAGCGAGGACAGGTCGTGCCCCTCCACCCCGGCGTTCAGGAACATCCTGAACATGGTCGGGGGGCTGCAGAGGGTGGTGACCCTGTACTTCTCCACCTTGTCCATTATATCCGACGGATCGAACTTGTCGAACTCGTAGACGAAGATCCCGGCTTCCAGCATCCAGGGGGCGTACAGCTTCCCCCAGGCGCATTTGATCCATCCGGTGTCCGCGATGGTGAAGTGCAGTCCGTCGGGGTCCACGCAGTACCAGTTCTTGGCGGTCAGGATGTGCCCCAGCGGGTACGAGTAGTCGTGGAGGACCATCTTGGGATCCCCGGCGGTGCCGGATGTGAAGTACATCAGCATGGTGTCCTTCGACTTATTGGGGACGCGGGTCCACTCCTCGGGGGCTCCCTCCACCCCTTTCGCAAGGTCGATCCACCCCTCCCTCTGCCCGCTGACCATGAACTTAAGCTTCAGGGACGGGATGTTCTCGGCGATGTCCACCTGCTCGGCGATGTCGCACCTCCCGGTGCACACGCACGCCTTGATCATGGCGGAGTTGACGCGGTACTCGATGTCGTGCTTCCTGAGCATGAACGTGGCCGGCACCATGACGGCCCCGATCTTGTGCAGCGCCATGGACAGGTACCAGAACTCGATGCTGTGCCTGACGATCACCAGCACGTAGTCGCCTTTGGTTATGCCCATCGAGACGAGATAGTTGGCCGCCTTGTCCGACATGCGCTTGATCTCCCCGAAGGTCATCATGCGCTCGGAACCGTCGACGCTGCACCACTGCAGGGCCCTCCTGTCCGGTTCAGCCAGGGCGATTCTGTCCACTACGTCGTAGGCGAAGTTGAACCCCTCGGGCACCTCGACGTGCGCCTTCACGGTCCTGCCGGAGGCGTCCTTCTCCTCCCTGAGGTACTCCTTCCAGATGCCGATCACTCGCCATCACCCTTCTTCATCACGATCGCGAGGAAGGTGCATCCCTCCCTGGAGGTGGCGATCATGCCGTGCCCCTTCCCCGAATCGTAGTAGAGCGAATCCCCCGGGCCCACGTCCTCGGTCCTCCCCTCGTGGGAGAACCTCAGCGTCCCGGACAGGATGTAGTCGTACTCCTGCCCCACATGGCGGGACAGGGCGATCTCCCTGTCCTGCTCCTCGGGGATGAAAGGCGCGTGGACCAGGAACGGTTCGGAGATCTTGTTCTTGAAGGTGGGCGCCAGGTGGTAGTACGTGAATCCGGCGCGCCTCTTGATCGGGAGCCCCTCCCCGGACCTGACTATGGAGAAGTCGGACAGGCGGGGGTTGCTGCCGGTGATGATCTCGATCATGTCGACGCCGAGCTTCTCGGCGCATTTGTACAGGAACGTGAACCCGAAGTCGGTGTTCCCCGTCTCCAGCTCGGCGTACTCCTGCTCTGAGACTCCGGTGGCCTCGGCCATCTCCGCCTGCGTGAATCCGCACATGTCGCGGAGGGCGCGTATCCTCTCGGCGATCTCGGGGATCCTGGGGGTTGAATTCATGGACGGACGATGCCGACCGTTCGATATGAAACATGCGGGCGCGGGCGATTGTCCGTTATTGAAATCCATAGTAATATCTATAAGGTCACATTGCGGGCACATATGACTAGTTCAGAGAATGCGGGGAGGTTCCAGCCGACGAAGCTCTCGCTGGTCGCCCTGCTTCTGGCATCAATGCTGATGCTGATGGGCGGAGCGGCGGTCGCCCCGGCGCTCCCTCTGATCAACCAGGCGTTCCCTGACAGGGATTTCGCCGTATCTCTCATAATCACGCTTCCTTCCCTCGCCGTCGGTTGCACAGGATTCGCCCTCGGCAGCATCGCAGACAGGTACGGGAAGGTCAGGACCATGATGGCGTCCCTGGTCATCTTCACGGCCTGCGGTGTCGCCAGCTTCTTCCTGAACGACCTGACGCTCATCCTCGTCATGAGGTTCATCGTCGGAGTGGGCATCGCCGGGATCTCCATGGCCGTCACCGCCCTGATCGCCGAGTACTACACCGGCGTCATGAGGATGAAGGTTCTGAGCTACCAGGCCGCGGCCATGGGTCTCGGCGTCCTGATCCTGGAGTACACCGGAGGTTCCCTGGCGGCGTTCAGCTGGCGCGAGCCGTTCCTCGTCTATCTGATCGGGATCCCCATCCTGCTGCTGTGCATCCTGTCCCTCAGGGAGCCGTCGCGCGAGCTCATAGGGACCGGGCCGTCCGAGAATCAGAACGTCCGTCCCGCCAACAAGAAGCTCATCGCCGTATGCTACGTGTCGATCTTCGTCTGTCAGACCATCTCGTTCCTGCTCCCGACCAAGATCCCCACGTTCCTGGAGGATCCGGAGCTCCCCGGGCACATCACCGCTTCGATGGTGGGGCTGTTCCTCGGGGCCCACGGGGTGACGAACTCCATCGTGTCCCTGATGTACAGGCGCGTCGTGTCCGTCCTCCGTCCGTTCATGATAATATCCGTAGGATACCTGATCATCGGCTTCGCCATGATCCTCCTGATGCTGTTCCCGACGGTGACCGTCGCCCTTCTGATGATGATCATGGTCGGTATGGGTCTCGGACTGATCTGCCCCGCCCTGTCCAACACGCTGGCCGGCGAGGCCACATCCACCACGTCCGGGAAGATCATGGGAGGGTACTCCACGTTCCTGAACTTCGGACAGTTCACGATCTCCCTCGTGAGCGTCCCGCTCCTGGCCGCCGTCGGCGGGGACATCCCGACGATGTTCGCCGTCATGGGCGTCCTCGCGCTCATCGTCGGCGTCCTGTTCCTGCTGGACTGCGCCAAGGACCGCAGGTTCCGCTCCGACGGCATCGGGGCCTAAATATCTTCGACGCATAGGTCTCCTTACAAGGGAGGGGGACGATGGACGGATACACATCGACGGAGAGGAAGCTGGTCCTTCTGGCCTGCTGCCTGTCCGGGTTCATCAACCCCCTCCTCAGCACGATGATGAACCTCTCCCTGGTGAGCATCTCGAAGGATTTCTCCGTGGGCTCCCACGAGCTGGGGTACGTCAACACCGCGTTCCTTCTCGCCTCGGTCGTCTTCATGGTGCCCCTGTCCAAGGGCGCCGACATCATCGGCAAGCGCAGGATGTTCCTGACCGGGCTCCTGGTGATCGTCGTGGCGTGCATCCTGGCCTGCTTCTCGCCCTCGTTCTGGTGGCTGATCGGGTGCAGGGTCATGCTGGGCGCAGGGGCGGCCGCGATAGTGTCGACGAGCATCTCGATGATCGCCGACGTGTACACGGACCACAGGGGCGGAGCCATAGGGGTGCAGACCACATGCGTCTACATCGGACTGGCGGCCGGACCCCCTCTGGGAGGGGCGCTGAACGACCTGATCGGATGGCACGCGCTGTTCCTCCTGGTCATCCCTCTGGCGGCGGCATCGTTCGTCTGCCTCTCGATGTTCAAGCACGAGATCGCGCCGAACAGGGGCAGCCGTTTCGACACCCGCGGAGCGGTGCTATACGGGATCGGCATAGTCCTGGCGATGGGGGGAGTGATCAATCTCCCTCAGACCTGGGCCTTCGCGATGCTCGCGGTCGGGGCGGTCGTGCTGGCGATGTTCGTGAGATGGGAGCTGAAGACCGAGGACCACCTGCTCAACATCCGTCTGTTCAGGTCGAGGGTGTTCTCCGGATCCTGCGTGGCGGCCTTCCTGAACTACGCCGCGTCCTATTCGATCTCCTACTTCATGGCGCTGTACCTCCAGAACATCGGCGCCCTCTCGGCGACCGAGGCGGGCACGCTGATGCTGGTCCAGGCCGCCGTGCAGGCGTTGCTGACGACGTATTTCGGCAGATTGTCCGACAGGATGGAGGACAAGCGCATCCTCCCGACGGCCGGGATGGCCGTCGTGGCCGCGGGGGTGGCGACGTTCCTGCTATACGGGACGGAGATGGACATGGCGCTCGTGATGGTCACCATGGTCCTCGTGGGATTCGGCATGGGGATGTTCGCGTCCCCGAACACCTCGGTCATCATGGGATCGGTTCCCAGGGACGAGACCAGCGAGGCCTCCGGGATGGTGTCGGTCATGCGTCAGACCGGCATGATGGTCAGCATGGGGATCGCCATGCTGCTGATCTCCGTGACCATGGGGAGCGCGGACCACCTCGTGCCGGAGAACTACGGCGCGTTCGTCGACGTGATGCACTACGCGTTCGCCGTCTACCTCGGGATGTGCTTCGTGGGGATGCTCGTCTCCATGCTCAGAGGGAAGGCAGTTCCGGCGGAATTCTAAGCATTCCTAACGAATTGGCGGATAATCTAAATCTCGAAGTCCATAGAGCGGATTATCCTTTTTGTGATAAAATTAGGGATTTCTAATCGCAAAGGCATATAATCGTCCCCGCAGGTGGAATATTCCATGTCGAAATTGGCGGAGGACAACTTCGAATTCCAGAAGATCATCGTCGTCCTCGGGTTCACCCTGCTGATAATCAAGTACTTCGCTTATTGGCTCACGGGGTCCGTCGCCATATTCACCGACGCCACGGAATCGATCGTCAACGTCGTCGCGGCATGCGTGGGGATCTACGCCCTGTACCTGTCGGCACAGCCCGCCGACAAGGACCATCCCTTCGGTCACGGGAAGATCGAGGTCATATCATCGGCTATAGAGGGCGTAATGATCATAGTGGCGGGCATCGTCATCCTGTACGAGACCGTCCTTTCGTTCATCAACCCCCAGGAGATCACCGACAAGCTCGACATAGGCCTGATTCTCGTCGCCCTGGCCGCCCTCGCCAACTACGTGGTGGGACGCGCGGCAATCAGGAAGGGCACGAGGAACCGCTCCCCGGCGCTGGTCGCCAGCGGGAAGCACCTCTGTTCGGACACGTACTCGTCCGTGGGGATCCTGATCGGATTGTTCGTCGTCTACGTCGCCCAGGGCATGGGATACGACGCCAGGTGGCTGGATTCGTCCATCGCGGGGATCTTCGGGGTGATCATCATCTGCACCGGGCTCGGTGTCATGAGGAGGGCCTACAACGAGACCATGGACACGGCCGACACGGAGCTCCTGGGGGAGATCACGGAGACCATCGTGAAGTACCGTCACGACGACTGGATCGACGTATTCAACCTCCGTCTGATCAAGTACGGGCCGACCATCTACGTGGACATGAAGGTGGTGCTCCCCCGCGACATGACGGTCGAGGAGCAGAGCATCGAGGATTCCGAGATGGCCGAGGCTATCCGCGCGAAGTACGGGGATTCCGTCGAACTCTCGTTCAACCCCGTCCCGTGCATGCCGTTCAACTGCAGGTACTGCAGCAGGGACTGCCAGCACCGCAGCTGCGAGTTCGAATGCGAGATCGACTGGACCGCCGACCGCCTCTGCGCCACGGGTCCGCACAACCCCTGCGGGTTCGTCGTGCTCGACGCCGAGAACGCGGACTTATAACCCCGTTCGCGAATCCCGTGCCCATGGAAGAGGAAATCCCCAAGCAGGTGTCGGAAGCAGGACTGGACGCGTGGTATGCGGGACTCTCGTCGCAGGACCGCGTGAGGACGCGCAGGTATCTCGACGGGATCTGCACCACATCCGACGTCGGTTTCCTCAACGACCTCATGGTCAGGGCCTCGGAGGACCGCAATTACAAGCTGGCTGTCACCGCCGGATGCTTCCTGGACGGGCTGGAGCTGAGCGACATAGACCGTTTCGATTCCACCGAGCGTCTCATCGAGGGTCTGTTCGGATCCGACGATTTCGAGGAGGCCAAGAGGCTTTGCTACAGGAACCTCGACCTCTATCCGAAGGTCGCTCCGGCCATCGAGGAGAGGTGCGGGGGCGTTCCCCAGAGCATGTCGTGCAGGAACAGGCTCATCGACATCCTCGTGGGCGTCGACGGCTCCTACGACGAGGCCATCGCCCTGCTGGACAGGTACCTCGAAATGGGGCTCATCGACGAGGAGGAGAGGGATTACCGCAAGCAGAGCCTGAAGATCCACCGCATGCAGAGGTCCTTCGACAACATCTTCAGCTATCAGAAGAAGGAATGAGGGTCTTCCACGGGATCAGGGGGACGACGTCTATCGCGGGCTCCTCGTAGGGATGGATCTCCGCGATCCTCGCCACCACCGTCTGGAGATCTTCCTCGCGGACGGCGAACTCGATCCTGACCTCCACGGCGGCCTCTATCTCCCCGACCCTCCCCCGGAACGGATTGGATCCCTCGAGGGGTCTCCACGTCCCGTTGACCGTCCACCAGCAGAAGCACCTGTCGTACCCCGGATAGAGCGGATGCAGGACCTCGTTCACGGAATCCATGAACCCCTGCTCGGTCCCCTCAGGGATGTTCACCGAAACGCGGTACGCCTTCTCCATGGGGATCAGCCCTTGTTGCGCCCGACCTTGAACGGGATCCTGAGGGGGAATCCCTGGTATTCCGCCAGGGGGCTGCCCTGGACATCCTCCAGGTACTTCGGACGGTAGTTCCCGGGTCCGCCGTTGGCGTCGACCTCCCTGATGATGGAGTCTATGAGCTCCAATCTGTCGGGGATCGTGGGGATCATCTTCTCCTCCCCCTTCTTCAGGTAGGATGTGCTCAGGATCGTGGCTATCATCGATATCGGCGGGACCACGTAGATGAATCCGGCGAAGATCCCGGTGGCCTTCTTCAGGTCGCTGATGCTGTTGATCTTCTCGATGAGGTGGTCCTTCGGGACGTTCCTCAGCTTCCCTTTCAGGGAGCGGTACATCAGCCTCTGTCCGCCGATGACCACGTCCACGCTCCATTGGACCTGTCCGAATACGGGTGCGGCGTTGCCGCAGGCCCTGGTGGTCTTGTCCAAAATGGCCTTCCTGAGGTCCTCGGCCGTATTCCCGGGGAATTCGGTCCAGTTGTATCCCGTGGTGTATTTGGAATGCGCGTCGCTCCCGGAGGTCTCCGCCCATCTGCCGGGGTAGCGGTCCATGACCAGGCGGGCGAACATGTTGGTGTAGTTGTCCGGATGGCCGCCGTTGATGACCTCGAACCCGTCGATGTCGATGTCCAGGATCCTCTCCTTCAATCCGGGGACGTGGAAGCTGAACGGATGTGGCGCTATGACCAGTCCGCCCTGTCCGCGGATGATGTCTATGGTCTCCTCCACGGACAGCATGTCGGGCACGCGCTCGTTCAGGAACAGGCCGATGATCTCGCCGTCCCTGGTGGTGACCTCCTCGCCCACGACGACCTCGATGTCGTCGTACTTCTGCTTGGCGTACTTCTCGGCGATGAAGGCTCCGTGGGTCTCGTCGTGGTCCGTGATGCAGACCACGTCCATCCCGTTCTGGCGGGCGCGGTCGACCTGCTGCTCCGGTTGGGCCACCGATTCGGGGAACTTGATGGCCCCGAGCTTCTGGAAACCCGAGTATTCGGTATGCAGGTGCGTATCCGCCTTTCCCATCGCCCGCTGGATTCGATATGCCATGTATAACGGTATCGGACGGTCCTGCGCACCCGTTAGAGGCTGCGATGGACCGGGATTCCTCATTCAGAATCGGGTCCCGTGCCCTGCCCGTCCCCGAACGGTTCGGTGACATGGTTGAACTTGACCGGGTATTCGACGCCGGTGAGTTCCCTGAGCCCGGTCCGGACCAGCGATTGGAAATATCCCGTCTCGAGTTCGAAATCCGTCTTGTTGGATTGATAGTATATATCGAACGTGACGGGAATCACCGACGTCATTCTCACGCTGCCTTCCCAGCCGATGTACAGTTTGACGCAAAAGTCGAGGAACTCCCTGGCGGTCATGTCCGGATTCTGCTTCACGACCTCCAGGGCGACGTCCCTCCCGACCTCCTTGATGATGGAATCGTATCTGATCCCGGCAGAGTTCACCAGGAAATAGTGCAGCTCGTAGATGGATTGGAAGAAATCCTTCCTGCCTGCGAGGAAATCCTCGAGGTAGGTCGACATCTTCATCGGGATGAAATGGGTCAGTTCCCCGTTGCCGTCGAGGACCTTCTTGGCGACTATCACGTACTTTATGTTGCGCGTTCCGCTCCCGCTCGTGGGCTCCACGAATCCGAGCTCAACCATCTTCTTGATGGAGGCGTTCACGGTCACAGGCACTATGCCGATCATCGTGGAGATCTCGTTGACCGTCCTCGGCGAACCGCGGAGGGTGTCAAGCACGTCAAGCATGATCTCGTTCTGAATCAGAATGGATTTCCGCTCTTTGGCCTGGTATATGGCGAAGCGGTCCTTCAGGGTGTAGAACTGGTAGTCCCTCTGGGCGGTCCCCTTCATCTCGATGTTGGCGGTCTTCTTGCATGTCAGTTCGGTGCTGAATACGCATTCGGTATCGCCGATCGTTGTGACCTTGGCTTCTCTGTGGTACTTGGATCCGTTCAGTCTGAATGCAAGGTACAGCACCGTTCCGAAGATGGCGTATCCGGCGTAGAGGAGTTCGAGGGCTTCGTATCTGTCCGAACGCAGCCTCATGCTGAGGTTCTCGTCCATTTTGAATTCCAGGAATTCCACCCCGTATATCTCGGAGATCAGGGGGAGGGCCTCGTCCATGGTGGAGCACTTCTTGATCACCTCGGTGCCGACGGCATCGCCGAAGCCAATCAGGAACGGATGCCAGCATATGCCGTACTCGTCGAGTTTGCGACCGTAGAACAGCATGGCATCCGTGTATACGCGGGGATCGTCCGAACTGAAATCCCTGACGATCTTGGAGAAATCGAAGACCTGCCATTCCTTCGCTCTACCGGAAGAGAAGATGGGGACGCAGGCCGATACGTATCTGGTGGAGCGTTTGTCGTTCTCGTCCGGATACGATCCGACGATGCCCTCCTGCTCCATCTTGGACACGTTGATCTGGACGGACGTCTTGGGCGAACCGAGGGCGGTCGCAATCTCCGTCAGGTTCATGTCCCTGGAGAGCAACAGTTTGAGGATGGACAGGCTCAGAGAATTGGTGATGACCCTTATCCCGCCACCGTAGCACTGGACTATCTTGAACTGGGTGCTGTACTCTTTATCTGCCACGGATACCGGAACGACCTGAGGGATTTAATCTTGATGAGGAGAGAAATGATGTGCCGCACGCCCGGAACGGAGCCGTCCCGGGGCATGCGG
>CAVJLK010000038.1:0-16775 GCA_963650175.1 Ruminococcus sp. CAG:579
GCGTACGGGGCCTGCGGACTGGCGATCCCGTCGAACTTCTCGCTGGAGGACTACGCGATCGAGATGGGGTTCCGATGTAGTCATACTTTCACGCGTAACGTAGGTTCAAGGAGAAGATGGACAAACTGCTGATCCTCTACAAGGAGATACAGATCGCGATAGATTCCGGCGAGGAACCGGACATGCCCACATTCTCCTTCGATGAGAAACCCGGCATCCAGATCCTCGAAGGAACTGCACCCGATCTCATGCCGGATCCCGAGAAGGGATACAAATGCGTGGCCCGCGACTACGAGTACATCAGACACGGGACGCTGTCCCTGCTGGCCGGCCTGAATCTGAACGACGGCACCGTGATCCCGCTGGTCCGCAGGTCCCACACGAGCAGGGATTTCATCGATTTCCTGGAGATCCTCGACAAGAAGTATCCCCAATATTCGCAGATACGCGTGATTCTGGACAACCATTCGGCCCACAAATCGAAGGAAGTGATGGAGTATCTCAAGACCAGGCCGGACAGGTTCGTCTTCGTATTCACTCCGAAGCACGGTTCCTGGCTGAATCTCATAGAATCCTTCTTCGGCAAGATGGCCAAGACGGTGCTCAGAGGCATCAGGGCGAGCTCCTATGAGGAGTTGGAGAGCCGTATCTACAGGTACATCGAGATGGTGAACGAGGAACCCGTCGTCTACAGATGGACCTACAAGATGGACGAGGTCGAGGTTTAATTTGTGTACGGATTAAGCGAACGGTCTACTAGGCGGAAAGCGAAACCGAGAAGGGCAAGCACCAGGGTCCGAACCTTGCACGGGAGATCCTGGCGCCCGTTGTCCGAAGGTCGCGACCGAACTTATCGTTCGCCTGATCCTCGGACAGCGAGGCTAAACCCTTTATCCGGTCGCCGATGGCGTTTGGATTAAAGATCTGAATGAGAGAATGCGATTCGACTATATAAACAATCGTCTATACGTCATTATTGGGCGATAGCCTATTAATGCGTGCAGGATATGACGGTCAGGCAGTCGTCCATCGCCATCGATGTATTCGTATCCAGACCTCCCAGGCCACACCCCCTTATATCTGCGCCAGGGCTTACGGGATTCCATGCATGAAGTCTCGGTCGTGACGGGCATAGTCGACGCGGTCATAGACGAGCTCTCCAAGTACAACTTGGAGAGGGTCAACGCAGTCTACATCCAGGTGGGCGTGATGACCAACCTCGGCGACGAACAGATGCAGTTCGCCTACGGCATCGTGACCCGCGGGACCGTCCTGGAGGGCTCGGAGCTCGTCATCGAGCACGTCCCCGTGGAGGTCAGCTGCGATTCCTGCGGCTACCTCGGACCGGCGGAGGTCCTGACGGATCCGGACTTCGAGACGCACACGCTCCCGGTGCTGTCGTGCCCGGAGTGCGGGGGACCCATCAAGGTCGTCAAGGGCATGGAATGCTCCGTCAAGTGCATGGATATAGAGGAGGTCGAGCGAGGATGTTCAAGTACAGGGACGAGGAGACCGCGAAGAAGATACTGGACCGCATCAGGGCCATGGACGTCGACGTCCGCCTGATGCACATCTGCGGGACCCACCAGGACACCATCGTCAGGTTCGGCCTCGAGGAGATGCTCAACGACGTGGGCGTGAAGATCGCCCAGGGCCCGGGATGCCCGGTGTGCGTCACGACAAGTGCGGAGATCGCGGATGCGATCACCCTCGCCAGGAACGGCGTCACCGTGACAGCGTTCGGGGACATGATGAGGGTGCCCACGACCATAGGCTCCCTGTTCTCGGCCAAGGCCGACGGGGCCGACGTGCGCATCGTCTATTCCATAGACGACGCCGTTCAGATGGCCAGGGACCAGCCGGACAAGCCCCTGGTGTTCGTCGGGGTGGGCTTCGAGACCACCGCCCCGTCCACCTGCGTACCGTTGCACAAGGACGACTGTCCTGAGAACTTCAGCGTCTACAGCTGCCACAGGATTTGCCCGCCCATCATCGAGACGCTGTTCGACCTCGGGGAGAACAGGATCGACGGCTTCATCATGCCCGGCCACGTGGCCGTCATAACGGGGACGGGGATGTTCATCCCCGTGTCCGAGCAGCACCACGTCCCCCAGGTCATCGCGGGATTCGAGCCCCTGGACATCCTGATGTCCTGCTACATGCTCTGCAGGCAGCTCAAGGAGGGCAGGGCCGAGGTGGAGAACGAGTACACCCGCCTCGTCCGTCCCGAGGGGAACCCCGCCGCCCTGAAGCTGATGGAGGACACGTTCATTCCAGTGGACCGCGCATGGCGCGGGTTCCCGGTCATCAGGAAGAGCGCCCTGGCGCTCCGCCCGAAGTTCGCCGACCACGACGCCACGAAGGTGCACGAGGACATCCTCGCCAAGACCCCGGAGGTCGAGGCCGAGGCGAAGGGATGCAGGTGCGGGGATGTACTCAGGGGTATAATCAAGTCTGAGGAGTGCCCCATGTTCGGCAAGGTCTGCAAGCCCATGAACCCCATGGGACCGTGCATGGTCTCCGCCGAGGGGAACTGCTCGATCGCGTACCGTCTCGGTTCCAAGAGGCTCCGACATGACCGGCGAGGTGTTCGCGGAGATGAAGATGAGGAAGAGGGTCCTCGTCGTCACCAACGACTCCACCGTGTTCCTGGTGAAGGGCCGTCTGGCCACCCCCTACGACATCTTCGGCGGGAGGGTCACCGAGGTGAAGAACCTGGTGAAGCGCCTGGACACAGCGGTGGACGACAAGGGTCGCAAGCTCTGCGACGTCTCGTTCGGGGTGATCACCACGAAGTACGGCTTCGTCCCGGGGAACTACCAGATCACGGATTATCCGGACGTGATGTCCGACGCCGACGGTTACAGGGAGGCGGACGAGCGCAGGGGATTCGTCGAGCAGACGTCGTTCCTCACCAGGCCTTTCGACAAGACCGTCATGTGCGTCCCCAACGACATGTTCGCCATGTTCCTCGAGAAGGGCGACATCTGGGACGGGAGGCTCATCGCCGTCACATCCCCGAAGTACAGGGAAGAATGCGAGAGGCGCGGTTGGAACTGGCTGGAGAGGAGGGGCGCCCGCGTCGGCGATGCGAACGCCGACGAGATCGAGAGGATAATCCGCTCGCTGCGATCGCAGCCGTCTCGAGGGGTCCTCGAGTTCCAGCAGCCTTCTCTTCAGCACGGAGCCTCCGGCGTAGCTTCCGACGCCACCCGACGAGGGGACCACCCTGTGGCAGGGGATTATCAGCGGGATCGGATTGCCGGCGCACACCGTTCCGGCGGCGCGGAATGCGCCGGGATGCCCCGCCTCCTCCGCCAGTTCCGAATAGGTGCGCACCTCCCCGTAGGGGATCTCCGATATCGCGTCCATGACGTCCGAGAAGAACTCCGTGCCCTCGAACGTCACCGGGAGGTCGAACTCCCTCCTCCTTCCGGACAGGTACTCGTTGACCTGGGCCGCCGCCTCCGACAGGACACCGGTCTCGTTCTCGTCCATGGGCTCCAGGTTCTGGTTGGGCAGGAACAGGGCCGTGATGTTCCCGTATCCGTCCTCGGCGACGCTGACGCTGCCGATGAGGGTCAGGAAGGAATGCATGTACGGCCCGGCCATGGGACGGCCCATCGGCGAGGCTGGTATTTGGAATGTGCCCGACCCAACCATTATCGTGAAACGCCGTTATGACCGGCCGATGATAATCTGCGCCAGCCGTCGGACCGACATCCCCGCCTTTCACTCCAGGTGGTTCATGAACCGTCTGAGGCAGGGCAGCTGCCTGGTCCGCAACCCGGTGTCCAGGACGGTCCTGCACAGGATAGACCTGACCAGGCGCAACGTGGACTGCATCGAGTTCATGACCAAGGACCCCCGCCCGATGCTCCCGTACCTGAAGGAGATCGGGTCCATGGGCCACATGTACGTCTTCCAGGTGACCCTGACCCCCTACGGGAAGGCGCTCGAACCCGGGGTGGCGTTCAAGGCGGACGTCAACGACGCCTGCGTCTCCATTTCGGAGAGGATCGGCAGGGACAGGATGGCCTGGAGGTACGATCCGGTGCTCTTCACACGCTCCATCGACTCGTCGTACCATGCGAGGAAGTTCGACATGATGTGCAGGGAGGCGTCCCAATGGACGGACAGGTGCATCTTCAGCTTCGTGGACGTCTACGGGAAGCTGACCGGGGCGATGAACGCCGGCCTGTTCCGCACCCCGACGGAGCCGGAGATCGACGCGTTCTGCAGGATGGCGTCCAGGACGGCGGAGGAGTACGGCATCTCTCTGACCTGTTGCTGCTCGAAGAGGGATCTCACGGGATACGGCATCGAACCCGGCGGCTGCTTCGATCCGAGGATGATGCGCTCGCTGAACATCCCGTTCGAATCCCAGGACGTCCCGGTGAGGGACGGGTGCAGGTGCGTGAAGGCCGTGGACATCGGCGAGTACGACACCTGCGGGCACGACTGCGTCTACTGCTACGCCAACCGTTCTTCTTCGAACGAGAGGAGGTCCAGGCTGTACTGCGAGGATTCGGAGCTCCTGTGGGGCGCGGTGATGCCGCGGGACCGCATACTCGATATGAGGTCCCGGGACGCGTACCGTCTGGACGAGTTCCGATCGGAGGAACGCCGTCTGTCATGGACGTTCTCCATCCTCATCCGTCACCCCGAGGCGGGTATATCGCGGAGAAGACCGGTATCCCGCCGTACCTGCCTTCGCGGTACGCCTTGTCTATCCGCCGGTCGTACCTCTCGTTGAATTCCTCCAGGGAGTACAGCTTCGATCCGCCCTCTACGTCCTTCTCCACGAACCAGATCTCATCGCGTCTGAGCAGATCGAAATCGAGCAGCGACGACTCGTGGGTGGAGAACACCAACTGGGATTTGCTCCTCTTCTCGGAATCCAGGAACAGTTTGACGAACCTGTACGTCAGCAGGGGATGGAAGCTCGTATCCAGTTCGTCGATCACGAACGTCGAGTCGTCTTTCCTGAGGAGTATCGAGGCGAGGAGGCCGTACAGCTTCCGGGTGCCCGCGGACTCCTCTTCGGGACGGTAGGAGACGACATCGCCGTTGTGGCGGTACAGTATCTCATCCAGGACGATCCCGCCGTCCACCATGGAGGCCCTGTATCCGTTCACGCTCTCGTATCTGCCATCCGTTCTCTTCAGCGTCGCGGGACCTCTGCCGGCTCCGAGGTTCCTCTGGAGACGGTCCAGCAGGAACTGCGGCAATGAATCCTCGAGGCCCGGTTTGCGCTCGTAGGCCACGTGATTCACGCCTGTGCCGAATGAGGAGAGCACCCTGTTGAGCTCTTCCAGATCCTCATCGGACACTGCGACCTCCGGAGAGAACGGGAAATCGACGTTGATCATGACCAGATCCCTGTCGAACCAATCGTAGACGTCGTTGAACACCGCCAGTCCCCCCTCGGTCGGACGCGCTCTGCGGCCCATGACGTTGATGAAGAGCCTCCGATGGTCCCGGGCCGCATCCTCCGCATAGATGTCCAGTTTCTGTTTGTCGGGGCCGGAGAACGGGTGATTGAAGACTTCCCCGATCCTCGTGAATACGATGTCGTTGCTCCCGTCGGGATTCATGCGGTAGAGCCATTCCTCCGCCACCTCCTGCTCGGAGATCAGGTATTCGAAGCCGTAGGAGTACATGGTCCCGCCGATCTCGAGCTCCGCCTGGAACAGCGACGGCTTTCCTTTCATCTCCGCATCGGGTCTGAAGAAACGGTCCGGCGGAATGGGCGTATCGAACACGACCAGTCTCTTCATGGCGCCGATGGCTTTGATGAGGTTGCTCTTGCCTGCGGCATTGGCACCGTACACCGCGGATGCACGGAGGATGCGGAGGCCGTTCATCTCCGATACCTGGTTGCTGTTCATCTCGCTCTTGGCGGCGAGCATGGACAGTTCGGCTTCGTCCTTGAAAGACGTGTAGTTTCCGACCTTGAAGCTGATTAGCATGATGCGACCTCCTGGACCGACCGTGCGGTGATAATGTTTACGATTTTTTCGTCATATTCTGTTCAACATATATTTTAATTTTTCACGATATCTCAGATACGGGCCTGCGGGCAATATATATCTCACAGCGATTCGACAGCCATGGATCTCATAGCGGTGGTGCTCATAGCCATCGGATTGGCGATGGATGCGTTCGCGGTCTCCATCTGCAAAGGGCTCGCGATGCAGAAGCCCACCGTCCGTTCCATTCTGATCATAGGGCTCTGGTTCGGCGCGTTCCAGGCCATCATGCCGATCATCGGTTTCTATCTCGGCGAGGCGATGTACGACCTCATCTCCGAGTACGACCATTGGATCGCGTTCATCCTCCTGGCTCTTATCGGAGCTAACATGATCCGCGAGGGGCTCTCCGGCGAGGAGGAGGGCGTGGACGCGAACATCGGGTTCAAAACCATGCTGCTCCTAGCCATCGCCACGAGCATAGACGCGCTCGCGGTCGGGATATCCCTGGCGATGACCGAGGGCGAGATAATAGAGCCAGCCCTGATCATCGGGGCCATCACGTTCCTGATCAGCGCCGTCGGCGTCAAGGTCGGCAGCGTCTTCGGGGACAGGTTCGGTTCCAAGGCGGAGGTCGCGGGAGGGATCATCCTCATCGCGATAGGCGCCAAGATCCTCCTCGAGGGTCTCGGGTTCCTCTGAGAAAACATGAGTCCCGGGACGGTCGTCCCGTCCCGGGGGTGAGAATCATTCTTCGGGGGCGGCCTCTCCGACGGGCTCCTCGGCGGGGGTCTCGATCAGGAGGCACTTGTCCACGTAGGCGTGGACCGCTTCGGGGATGTCCGTCTCCTCGGACTCCTCCCTCTTGCGGAGCAGGCCGAGCAGACCCTTCTTCGATCCGATGAGGGTGTCGAGCATTGGTTCGACGATCTCCTTGAGGGATTTGTCGTCCCAGCGGTCGAATATCCTGATCCTGTCCTCGTCGGTCATGGCCGAGATGTGGGTCCAGAGGCCGATGCGGATCATATCGTAGACGTGGAGCACGTCGTTGTCGTCCTCGCTGTACGTCTCGGCGTTGTATCCGCTGTATTCGAGGTACTCGTCGATGATCTTCGGCAGGCACCAGTAGTTCCTGTGGTACGCGACCACCCTGCGGAACAGGACGGGGATGACATCCTTGAAGTAGTCCGTCCCCTCCTCGTCGGCCTCCTCGGTCCTGGACACCTTGAGGCAGTCCCTGTAGATCGTGTAGTAGACGAAGGCCTTGCAGGACATGCCGGTGCAGGCGTCGATGTCCTCGCACATCTTGTCGACGTGGGTCTGGACGTTGAATTCGATGAACTCCTTCTCCTTGTACAGGATCATGTCGGCGACCGCCTTCGACATCATGCAGATGTACGCGTCGAGACGGACGTTGTTCGACAGGAGCTCCAGCCCTTTCCTCCAATCGGCCAGGGCCTTGCCGTCCTCGCCCATCTCGGCGTAGACGTAGCCCCTGATGAAGAATCCGTCGTGATCGGAGGAATCCGTGGATTCGATGAGGTCCTCGGCGATGTCCATGGCCTTCTTCTTGTTGTCGTCCGCGATGGCGCCGATGACCTCCCTGAAGCGGTCCTCGATCTCGCCGGGGCGGATGAAGGAAGATACGTCGTCGCGACGGGAGTTGATGATCTTGCCACAACTCTGGCACACGTACCTTTCGGGGTCACTGGAATCGACCGCCCTGCCGCAGTAGGGGCAGGACATCAATGCGAAATCCATGCGGAGAAAAATTGGCTGTTGGTATAAGAGCGTTGTCCATTTCCGGATGGGTGTCAGGGAATTAGTTCACGTGTCACGTTAACAATTCCCGGATTGGCAGTAATACTTCCGGTTTCCCGGAATCCCCGTGTTTTCCCGTTCCAGACACAGTTCGTGTTACTCGATGCACACGAATCCGGAACAGGTAGCACTCCGCCGTATCCGGCGTGGCACCCATCCCTGAAATGTGGCACGGGGTGTTACGCATCGTGTTTTCTTGCGACCCGGGTCGCACGCATCCGACGTTCTTATCCGCATCCGCCCGGGGCCTGCGCAGTTTATATATCGGCACAAAGCCAGACAGCCCCTCCGATAGAATGGGGAAGATCAAGAGCTTCTTCGAGGACGATGTGAAGCGGTCCGTGTTAATCCTGGCGGTCTCCGCCGTCTCGCTGATCGCATCCTTCGTCAAAGGGGGCGACCTGCCGGTGGATCCCGCCTGGGTCGCCATCATCCTGTGCGGCGTCCCGATCCTGTGGGATGCGGCGACGGGGCTCGCCCTGAGGCACGACATCAAGGCGGATGTGCTGGTGGCCATAGCCATAATCGCATCGCTGGCACTGGGCGAATGGTTCGCCGCCGGAGAGGTGGCGCTGATCATGGAGATCGGAGGATTCCTGGAGGATTTCTCCGCGGCGAAGGCCGGCAAGGGCATAGAGGCCCTGGCGAGCATGTCCCCCCGCACGGGGAGGATAGCCGAGGGCGACGAGTTGCGGGAGGTGCCCGTGGAGGAGATCGTCCCAGGGCAGATCCTGAGGGTCCTGCCGGGCGAGTCGGTCCCGGTGGACGGGAGGGTCGTCTCCGGGGAGACGTCCATAGATCAGTCCGTGGTCACGGGCGAGTCCATGCCTGAGGACAAGTCCGTCGGGGATCCCGTGTACAGCGGCACCATAAACCAGATGGGGGCGTTCGAGATGGTGGCCGAGAAGACCGCCGGCGATTCGTCGTTCCAGAGGATGGTCGACATGGTGTCCTCGGCGGATCCGGAGAAGACCCGCATGGTGAGGACCGCCGACGTGTGGGCCACCAGGCTCGTGGCGATCGTCCTCGTTCTGGCTCTCGCCACCTACGCGTTCACGCAGGACATATACCGTACAGTCACGGTGATGATCGTGTTCTGCCCCTGCGCGTTCATACTCGCCACCCCGACCGCCGTGGTGGCATCGATAGGGAACCTCGCGAAGCGCGGGGTTCTGGTGCGCGACGGGGACGCCTTGGAGAGGATGTCCCAGGTAGGCACTGTTGCGTTCGACAAGACAGGCACGGTCACCGTCGGGAGGCCCCGCGTGGTGGAGTTCTCCCCGGTCGGCGACGCCGACCGCGTGGCCTCCCTCGCGGCGACCGCGGAGTCCGGTTCCGGCCATCCCCTCGCGAAGGCATTCCTCGATTACGCGAAGGGGAACGGGATCCCCTACGGGAAGCCCGACTCCTTCGCCATGACCGCCGGCCACGGCATCAGGGCCGCGAAGGACGGCAGCGATGTGGTCATGGGGAACGGGAGGCTCATGGAATCTCTCGGAGTGGATGTGCCAGCCGATGCACTGCAACGTGCCGACGTCCTGCACGACACGGGTGCCACGGTGGCGTTCATGGCGATAGACGGCGCCTACGCCGGATACGTCGCATTCTCGGATACGATCCGCGAGACCGCCCGCGCCACGGTGGACGAGCTGAAGGGCATGGGCGTGGACTGCATGCTCCTCACGGGCGACAACGCCCGTGCTGCGAAGACCATGGCCTCCGATGCCGGCATAACCGATCTCAGGGCCGAATGCACCCCCGAGGACAAGGTCTCGACCATCGAGGAGATCCAGGCCGGAGGCGGCAAGGTATGCATGGTCGGGGACGGCGTCAACGACGCACCCGCCCTGAAGAGGTCGTGGGTCGGCGTCGCGATGGGCGCCACCGGCACGGACATCGCGACGGACGCATCGGACATGGTCCTGGTGAAGGACGGTCTCGAGGCTCTCCCGCATCTCGTCGGGATCTCCCGCAGGATGATGTCCAAGGTGAGGGCGAACATCGCCTTCGCCATGTGCTGGAACTTCGTCGCCGTCGCCCTGTCGATGATGGCCGTGCTCACGCCCGTCACCGGCGCGATAGTCCACAACCTCGGCTCTGTGGCCGTGGTGGTGAACTCCGCTCTCCTCCTGATCTACAGCAGGAAGCGATCGGTACCTCTTTCTCGAGGGGCCCTTCCCTCCGCGGGAGGGTCCCTTGCCCTTCTTCACGTACCCGTCGTCCACGAATATGGATTCGAACGTCTCGAGGTCGCCCTTCTTCTCGAACTGCGAGCGGACGTACTCTTTGACCTCCTCTTCCCCGCAGACCTTGGCGAGCCACTTGTAGGACGGGAGGGACGGGTTGCCCTCCATGGCGAAGTAGAGCTCCGCGGCCTTCATGTCGGAGCCGACGTCGTGCAGGGCGTAGACGAGGAGCTTGTTGCGGCGGGACTCGTCGTCCGCCATGGCCTCGATGGCCGCGCGGCACTCCTCCACGCCCTTGCGGTAGTTCCTCTTGAGCCAGTCGATCTCCCTCTCGGAGTTCATCAGCCTCCCGGCTTCTATTATCCTCTGGGCGTCGAATCCGCAGTACTGCTCCAGATACTGCGCGTCCTCGCCGTCGTACATGCGCACGAGGCCCTCCAGGTCCCCCCTGTCGAGGTACACCGTGGCGAACGCCTTCCTGACGTCGGACCTGGTCTGGACGGAGCGGAGCTCCTCCAGCGCCTCGTCGGAACCAGCCACGGCGGCGTTGATCATGTTCTGGATCCAGTCCCCGCCGTCGGCCTGCAGCCTCTTGGCCCTCAGGTACTTCCCGAACGCGGAATCGAGCTTCAGGTCGGATTCCATCGATATTATGAGGCGGCCGTACTCGGGCATGCCCGCCTTCAGGGAAGCTTCGAGGTCGTCGGATTCCAGGCAACCCTTCAGGAATTCCGCTTCGGGGAACTGCTCTGACAGCTCGTCGAGACGTCCCGGCGCCCATTTCTCCCCCTTGAGGGCCTTGATGAACACTCTGCGGACGGATTGCCTGAGCTCCTTGGTCTCCTCGTTGCGCGCGAGGAGCTCCTCCGCCTTCTTCGAGTCCTTCTTCCTCTTGATGAACTTCAGACCGTCGACGATCTTCGCCTCGTCCTGCGGGAGGACGGACGCGAACGCGTCGAGGACGGGGTCCTCGCCGTCGACCTCCTCGAGGAGGATCCTGCAGTAGATTGCATGGGTGGATCCTTTCGAGTACTGAGAGTCCAGGAACGACCTGTCGTACGAATCGTCGATCCTCCAGCACAGGTAGTCGTATTCGACCAGGGCGTCGTCGGTGCAGGATTGCGCTATGTTCGCGCGGGTGGCGGCGAATCCGGACGGGTCCATGTCGGACAGCATCCTGATGGCGTTCTTCTCGCATCCGCCGCTCATGGCCACGGCCCCGTGCAGGTAAAGGATCAGCGCCAGGTCGGTCCTGCCGTTCTGCTCGCAGTCGATCCCCTTGAAGAGGATCTTCTGGGGGTCGGACGGGATGGTGAGCTTCCCGATGGTCAGGGGCTCCTCGGATCCCTTCGGGATCTCGTCGCGGGGCTTGGAACCGCGCTCCCTGCGGTCGCCGTAGGATCTCTTCCGGTCCCCTCCGCGCCTGTCGCGGGACCCGCGGTTGTCTCCGTAGGGCTTTCTGTCGCCCCTGCGGTCGTCGCGCGATCCCCTGTCCTCCCTGTGACGATCTTCCCTGGGTCCGTCTCCGTAGGGCTTCCTCTCGCGGTCGTCGCGGGATCTGCCGTAGGGCCTCTTCTCCCCGGTACGGCGGTTATCCTTCCGGTCGCCGTACGGCCTCCTGTCGCCGTGTCCGCGATCCCCTTTCGGTCTGTCGCCGTAGGATCTTCCGCCCCCGTTCCCCCTGTACTCCCTGCGGGGCCTGTCGTCGGAACACTTCCCACGGGAGCCGTCCCTACCGCCGTTGTAAGGCTTCTTACCGCCCCGGTATCCGGAACTTCCCTTTTCGCGACCGCCGTACGGCTTCTTCCCGTACCCTCCGCGACTGTCGCCGCGGTGTTCGCGCTTCGGTTTCTCTTCGGTTCCGGCGTGTTCTTCGGAGGGGGACATGGGATATCTACGGACCGCCACACTGGACGCCTATTAAAAGGAATGCGCCCCGTCGGGGCCCTCCGGGGGTCCTTCGGACCTCTGGGACCTGCCCCCGACGGCCTCTCCCACGACCACGCCGACGGCGATCAGCCCGGCGCCGACCCATTCCACAGGGGACATTGTCTCCCCGAGGAGCGCCATGGCGAAGATGACGGCGGACATCGGTTCGATGTAGTCGCATATGGCGACCGTCTGGGTCTGCAGATGCTTGATGGCGGTGAAATACGCCAGGCATCCCAATCCGGTGTTGACCAGACCGAGCACCAGGAGAGGGACGATGTCGCCCTGCGGGACGGAGTCCGGGAGCCTGCCGGAGACTACGACGAACACCGCCACGGTGACGAACGCGAACAGGATCTGGAGCGAGGAGTTCTCCAGCCCTCCGATCCCCGTCGCCTTCTTGTTGGATATTATCATCAGGGCGTACGTGGCGGCGGTCATCACGGCGCAGAGATATCCGTAGGGGGAGCCCCCGACCCCGGCGCCGTTCAGCGCCAGAAGGACCGCTCCGGTCACGACTATCGCGAATCCGGCGGCGCGGTACGCCGTCATCCTCTCCCCGAACAGGAACGGGGACAGCGCCATCAGGGCCGCCGGCCCGCAGCAGTAGACCAGGGAGGTCATCCCGATGCCTATCTCCCTGTAGGCTTCGTACTGGAAGAGCCAGCTGGCCCCCATGAACGCTCCGGACAGGGCCACCAGGGCGACCTGTCCGGGCATGCGGAACGCTTCGTACCTCCTGTGGACGATAAGGAACGCCGCCACCAGGAGCGCGGAGCCGGCCATGGTCCTGAAGAACACGATCTGGCAGCTCTCCAGCGAGATGTACGATGCGACTATCCCGTTGGTCCCGAACATCACCAGCGCCACCAGATAGACAGCCAGGTATCTTCTCTCAGAGGCCATGGGAAGCATCTAATTAGCGGATGTATTTCATGATATCATATCAAAACCGGATGGATTCATGAGGCGGTCGGATGGAATCGGACGTGAGCGTGCTGAAGTGCAGGGCCTTCGTCGAGGCGGCGAGGCTTGGAGGGTTCACGAAGGCGGCGGAGGCCATCGGATGCTCGCAATCGGGCGTGAGCAGGATGATCTCCGATCTCGAGAAGGATTGGGGGATCGTGCTTCTGGAGAGGGGGCGCGGAGGCGTCCGCCTCACCCCGGAGGGGGAGAGGCTGCTCGGATACGCTTCGGCGCTCTGCGCCGGATGCGACGACCTCGTCCGCACCGTCCGGGACATCCGCGGGCTCGGATCAGGACGCATCCGCATCGGCACGTTCTCCAGCGTGGCGACCCACTGGCTGCCCCATGTGATATCGAGGTTCAAGGCGGACAACCCCGGGATAGAGTACGAGCTCCTGATCGGCGATTACTGGGAGATCGAGGCCTGGGTGAGGGAGGGCAGGGTGGACTTCGGGTTCACCCGCCTGACGGACGGCACGGGTCTGGAGACGACGGTCCTGCAGAGGGACGAGCTCATGGCCGTGGTCCCCGAGGGGCATCCCCTGGCGGATTCCGACACCATCAGGCTGGAGGACCTCTGCAAGGAGCCGTTCCTCCTGCTGGAGAGGTGCGACAGGGCGGAGGTCTCCGAGCTCCTGGACAGGCACGGGATGAGGCCGGACATCAGATGCACCACATGGGACGACTACTCCGTGATGTCGATGGTGGAGGGAGGGATGGGCGTGAGCATCCTCCCGGACCTCATCCTGAGGAGGATCCCGTACAGGATAGAGAAGAGGCACCTGGATGTCCCGGCGTACAGGGACATCTGCATCGCCATGAGGAGCAGGGAGCTCATGCCGCCGGCCGCATCGAGGTTCCTGGATTACCTCAGGTTCAGGGACTCGCCCGCACCCGAATCGACGGATCTGGATTCCATCGAGTCGGGACGGGATCCGCTCCGACCGTTCCCCATATAACCTCGCACCCGATGTCCCATCCATGGGAGCATACAGGCTCAGATTCGTAATCGCCGGAAGCGATCCGGAGATCTCCAGGACCGTCTCGATTCCGGACTTCGCTTCGTTCTACGACCTCCACAGCGTCATCCAGTCGGTGATGGGGTGGGGAGGCGTCCATTTCTTCGCCTTCGAATCCGACGGCAGGCGCATAGCCTTCGAGAGCCCGTACGGGCCGGACAAGGAGGCCGAGCGTCCGCATCTCGTCCCGATATCCGAATTCGAAGGGAAGCCGATCGACTACGCCTACGACTACGGTTGCGATTGGCACGTCCTTATCTCTTGGGAGGGGACCGAGGACCGCGACGGCAGGAAACCCGTACTCCTCGAGTGGAAGAACGACGCTCCCCCCGAGGACTGCGGCACCATGGAGGACTTCTACGGGATCCTGAAGGCGATCGACGATCCGGACTCCCCCGAACACGAGGATGCCATGGCATGGAGCGACCAGATCGGATTCGAAGAGGAGGTCGTCCTGAACAGCCTCGATACCTGGGGCGTCCAAGGCGTCATGCGGGACGGGGCCGAGATCGTCGATCCCATGGTGCGCGCCACAGCGCTAATGGCCACTCTGCTCGTCTTCGAGGGTTCGGTCTACTACGACAGGGACGAGGAGAAGCTGTCCTACGTCAGCGGATCCGAAGTCATGACGTTCGGCAGCGAACAGTTCGACGGCCTCCTCTCCGAGATCTCGCGGGAGGACATCGATGCCGAACCGGACCGCTACATACCCGTGTGGGACACGATCGAGGAATTCAGGGTCGAGGCCGCGGGACGCATGAACGAGATCCTGGGATTGGGACTGTCGCGGAGACCGGGCGAGTCCGATGACAATTTCACGGAACGCGTGAGCAAGGCGGCCTCGAAGAAAGGAATCGACGAGAAGTTCGCGGAATCCTACATGAACCTCCTGTCCGAGCACACCTACGAATGGGCCCGGGAGTACGGCTTCTTCTTCATGAAGGAGAGCGTCGCCACCGTCCTCGCGACGAGCGATCCGGTAGCGCTCCGCGGCCTCGGCATCGACCCTTCCGACGTGTTGTCGTTCGAGGACTACATCAAGTCCATGAACCCGATCTGGGACGGGACGGACGACTTTTCCTCCGAGGATGACGATGATGTCGCCGCGTACGTCCTGAAGCTGACTGTGCGCGACAGCGACCCCGTCATCGACAGGACTGTCATCGTCCCGTCCTACGCGTCGTTCTACGATCTGCATGTGCTGATCCAGGATGTGATGCAATGGAACAACGTCCATCCGCATTCCTTCGAAGCCGACGGCGACATCATCGAGCTTCCCGAATCGGCAGACTCCGACACCGATGAGATGCTGCTGCCCGTGTGCACGCCGATCGCCGATTACGAAGGGTGCCCCGTGGACTACAGCTACGATTTCGGGGACGATTGGCACGTCACCGTGACCTGGCAGAACACCATGGACGATTGCTACAGCGGACACGCGGAGCTCATCGATTGGAACGGGGGCTCCCCGCCCGAGGACTGCGGAGGGGTCTGGGCGTACAACGAGGATGCGAAGACGCACGCCCCGGACTTCGACGAGAAGGCGGTCAAGGAGAAGCTCCGCTCGTGGAGGGTCCAAGGCGTAGCCAAGTTCGGGGACGAATTCGTTCCGGAGTTCGTCCGCATCGAGCTGATCACCTCCGCCCTTTCCGCGGTGGATCTGGAAGTGGTCTACGACACGGAGAAAGCCCTCGTCCTGGCCGTCCGCAACTACAAGCGCAAGTCGAAGAGGAGAGGTTCCGGCGATGTCCCTTCGATACTCCGCGAGGATATCGAGAAGGAGCCGGACCGCTACGTCGTCGTATGGGACACTCCCGCATCCCGCATCGAGGAGATACTCATGGGGTTCCTGGAGGATCGTGAGACCCCGTTCGAGCGGAGGGAGGGCGAATCCGTCAAATTGTTCGCGCTTCGCGTCGAGGAATCCATGGACGAAGGGACCATCAGGGAGTGGAGGGGCTACTGCATGCAGGAGCTGTCGGAGATGGTGTGCGATTGGGCCGAGGACAACGCGTTCCTCTTCTACGATCCCCCCGGTTCCTTCAGCGGTGCCACGGAGAGGGCCATCCGTTCGCTCCACAAGGGGGACATCGACTTCGACGACCCGGAGGCGGTCGATAAATTCCTGAACGATTACGGTGCCGCGTTCGATCGGTGAGGGGAGGTCGGTCGATCCCGCCCTCGGAGACGACCTGCGGGTCGCTTCGCGGGCGGGTCGACCCCATCGACCTCGTATTCGGATGGTTCGGGTGGGTTCTCCAGATCGAATTCCCCCTCTTTCACGGACAGCAGCTTGGTCTGCGCCCGGGCGACGTAGCTGCCGATGTCGGTGGTCCTCACCTTCTTGTTCATCAGCTTGCTGGTGAACTTCGCGGCGTCCGCGGGTCCCAGCCCGATCTCGAATGTCAAGGCGAAACTCGTGGCCTCCATTATCGAGAGGCCCTCTTCGAATACAAGGACTGGGAAGATGTCGTAGAGCTTCTCGCGGATTTCCCTTTCCGTCATAAGCTTCTTCATCGGGATGCGATAGTTGAAATAGCGTATATAGCATGCGCTATATCGGTAGGAGATAACGGCCCATAAGGGCCGGATCCTTAAGGCGGATCAGACCCGGCCTCCCTTATGGGAGGTCGATGATAATCGTCACCGTCTCGGTGACGATTATCACGCGGAGCTTTCTGGGGCCCCTGGTGATGATCACCACTATGGTTCTCACCTCCTGCCTCAGCGACTCCGGTGCACCAGAATTGCCGTTCCGTGCACCGGAGCGACTGTTTTCTGGCGATATGGCATAACACGTAAATTCAAAACTAGCGTTTCCGCAACTTTTCTGCATAGCTCCCGCTGGAGTGGGGAATGGGCGTATGGCTTGCCGACGCTCG
>CAVJLK010000039.1:0-16604 GCA_963650175.1 Ruminococcus sp. CAG:579
GGGCGGTTTCACGCCGTTGAAATCGTCGGAATCGAGAAGAAATGAGCAGAATGCCCCCGAATCCGACCCATCGGATCGGCCCGGAGGACACCCCCGGAGACGAGGATCTCCGGAAAACAGCGGGTTTTGCACTTGGTGTACGAAAAACGGCCGGAACCCGGCTCGAAATAAGTGCAACAATCTCGGAAATCGTTACTGAACCCGGGACCGATTTCGACAATCAAATCGTAGTCGCTGTTCTTGCACTGATCCCCTCTGGCGCGTGAACCGAAGAGGTGTACTGCTGCGATATGATTCCTGCGCGCCACCGGCCCGACGATCCCGGACAACTCTTCAAGATGGTACTCCGGCTCTCACCCGCGATCGGACATGGTCATGCATATTTCGCCATATAAAAATACTATCCTATGGAGATAAACAACCGGAAGAATAGGTGTTATATCGTCTGAGAAAATAGTATTGTCAATTTGTAGCGAAATAACAATAGAATTAAATACATCGCGAGCGATGACTGATTTGTGTGATGTCGACCCCCATCGGGAACCGGCGTCACCGAATCGGACCGATGACTCATCGCTGGACATCGTCGCCCGAACATGAGGTCTGTCGTGAGAACTCCGAGAATGGTCCTGAAACGGACCTCCTTCAAGGGTGGCAGCATCTTGCTCATGCTAGACCTCCTGCAGGGAAGGAGTTCCCGCTCCTTTCCTGCGACCCCATTTTACGGGAGTCCATCGCATGATGCTCCGTTTCCATGGTCCGTGCGGATCGTCCCGATGCCGGACCGGATCCGATGACAGTGAGAAGGAAGGGGTTTCGAAGATGTTTGAGGGGCTTCCGCCCCATGGCGCTTCAGCGCCTGGACTTGGGCTTCCCGAAGTTCTTCACGGGCTTCCTGTAGACCCACACGAGGGCGAAGGCCAGCAGGACGATGATCACCGCGAGCAGCACGATCCAGACCGTGTAGCTGCTGTCGTTCAGGTAGAACGTCTG
The DNA here is from genome assembly GCA_963650175.1 of Ruminococcus sp. CAG:579. Classification (GTDB taxonomy): domain Archaea; phylum Thermoplasmatota; class Thermoplasmata; order Methanomassiliicoccales; family Methanomethylophilaceae; genus Methanoprimaticola. Next base: position 994 of record CAVJLK010000039.1, read on the forward strand.
CTCCTCGCCGAGGCCGGACACGTTCACCAGGTTGCCCGAGTCGGCGGGCTGCACCATGAAGGTGTGCTTGCCGCTGGACGAGTCCGTGACCCACTTGTAGGAGACGGACGACGTCCCCTCCTTGGAGAGGTCAACGGTGGTGTAGCTGTCCTCCATCTTCTCGCCGTCGATGTAGAAGTACACCCCGAACCCGGACAGGTCGATGTCCGAGTTGTTCTTCAGGGTGACCTTCAGGGTGACGGGGGTGACGACCTTGATCCTGTAGTCCTGCTCCTTCTTCACATCGTCCGTCGGGACGGTGACCGTCTCCCCGTCATCGCCGGTGTAGGTGATGGTCGGGGTGTAGGTGACCTGCAGGCGGTAGGTGCCGGCGGTCTTGGGGGCGGTCACCGTGACGGTGCCGGAGACCCCGTTGGTCAGGTCGCCGGAGCTGGGGCTGACCCCGCTGCTCACGGTGGATCCGCTGGAGTCGACGAGCTTCGCGCTGTACGCGACGGACATGGACATGTCCTTCTTGTCGTCGTAGTCGTGGTTCGTGTACGAGATGGTGTACTCTTCCTTGTCCTCGGTCCCGATGACGTTGTCCCCGCTGATGTCGTAGTAGGCGTCGCCCTGGGACTCGGCCAGGGGGACCGCGAACACGGCGGCCAGCGCCACGAGGGCGATGGCCATCATGATCTTCGAATTCACTTGCGTGCAAACACCCCCCTCTTGCTGGCGAGCCAGAAGACCGCGATCAGCATCAGAATGATGACCGCGACGAGGAACCAGATGCCCGAGGGCATGCCGGACCTCTCCTTCACCGCATCGCCGCCGGAGACCGTGGAGTCCTCGGTGTCGACCGAGATCTCGACCGGGTTGGACGAGACCGTCTTGCTCTCGTTGCCGTACTTGACGGTGACCGACAGGGCGGGCGCCTTCTCGGTGTCGCCGGTCTCGGACGCGGTCTTCATGAACGACACATAGTACGTGACGGTCTGGAGGCCGTAGACGGTGAACCCGTCGGCGACCTCGGCCACGAGGGTGCCGTCGGCGTCCATGAGCCTGGCGGTCCATCCGGACGGGACGTTGAGGTCGCTCAGGGAGATCTCCTTCGCGTAGACGTCCTTGTTGACGAAGGTCAGCGCGTACATATACTGCGACGGGGAGACCTTGTCGTTGGCCGCATCCTTGTCGCCGGCCTTCAGGACGTCCATCCCGAGGGTCCCGGTCTGGGACGCGGAGTTGGTCGTGATTTTCTGCGACATCGTGGTCGTGCCGTTGACGTCCGAGACCTCCAGGGTCACGCCATCCAGTCCGGGCGCGACGCGCGTCGCGTCGTACGTCCCCTGGACCGTTCCGGATCCGCTGGACTTGGCTCCGACGGTGATCTGGTACGCCACGTTCAGGGACCAGGCGCTTCCGGCCGAGACGTGGTAGGTCATGGCGGAATCGGTGTTGTTCTTGATGGTGAACCTCACCGTGGCGTCGCCTCCGGAGAAGTTCGCATCGTCGATGACGACGTCGAAGTCGGGCTCGTCCTCGTCCTCGTCCTCGGAATCGGAGTTGACCACGGCGACGTTCCTGACGCTGCCGTCCTTCATTCCGGAGAACTGGGCGGAGGCCTTGAACTCGTACGTCTCGGAATCCACGGTCGAGGACACCTCGGCCGTTGCGGTGATCGTTCCGACGTCCGCCGGGAGCTCCATGGTGTACGCTCCCTTGGAGATGTCGAACTCGCGCTCGAACCCGTCGCCGGTGACGGTCAGGGTGCCGTCGGCGGAGATGCCGACGTATCCGGTCACCGAGATCTTGAGAGCCGTGGCCTTCAGGTCGATCGTCGAGACGGACGAATCGGAGGTCAGGTCCAGGACGGCGTACTTCAGGGTCTCCTTCCCGTCGGAGCTCTTGCCGACCGACTTCAGGTAGTACTTGTAGCCCTTCTCGAAGTAGTATCCTCCGGTGAAGGCGTGGTAGGACCCGTCGTCGGTCGTGATGGTGACGGCATCGGAGTCGTTCTTGGTGATGCTCACGGAGGCGACCTTCTCGACCTCCATGGTCGAGAACGCGTCCTCGCCGGGGTAGATGTAGGCGGTGCCCTTGAAGTACCCGCCGGTGGACCCGTCGATGGCGACCTCGTACTGGCCGGGGGTCAGCATCCTGGTCTCGCCGGCCTTCATGGTGAACTCCTTGTCGCCGGTCTTCACGTCCTTGTAGAACGTGAGGGACATGTCGTACTCGGCGGTGTAGGACACCTGCTTGACGACATTCTTCTGGGTCTCCTCGTACCCGACGTACTGGATGGTCAGCGTCGTGGAGGTGGACGAGGTGGCGCTGGACACGTCTCCCGAGGTGTCCTCGCACTTGAAAACGTCGTTCTCGAAGGTGCCGTCCGTGCTGTTCAGGTACGTCTTGGCCTCGATGCTGTCCGGTATGTAGAACGCGGCAGCGCCGTCGGTGCTCGTCATGGCGGACAGGACGTAATCCGTGCTGTCGTAGGTGAACTTGATCAGGGCCAGGGCGAAGGGCAGGTTCTTGTTGCTCTCGCTGGTCGCCGGGTCGTACTTGTAGTACGCGGTGACCTTCCTTCCGTCGATGGCGCTGAAGTCCTTCGTGGTCTCCCTTCCCGCGACGGGGAGGGATCCGAGGACGACCTTGTCGCTGCCGTTGTCGGCGTTGACCGTGTAGGAGCCCTCGGGCAGGATGACGCTGTACTTGCCGTCGCTGTCCGTGGTGGCGGTCAGCTGGAATCCGGTGGACTTCATGGTGAAGATCATCGTGGACTTCATGCCGCTGTCGCCATTCTTGATCGTACCGTCGGCCTTCGTGGCCGTCGCGGAGCTCATGCTCACGAGGTCGCCGCCGGTGTAGACGCCGTAGTAGACGGTGTCGCCGGAGACCGCGTAGACGGAGTATGACATGACGCCTGTGGCAAGTCCGACGGGGACGTCGAACCTGGCGTTGCCGTCGTAGGCCAGACCGCTGTAGGATCCGCCGTAGACGGTGACGGGCACCGACGACGGTGCGCCGGACAGGACGACCGTCTTGGACTGGTAGGCAGTCATCGTGACGGTCTTGTTGCTGCTGGAGGCGTCCTGGGTGTTCGAGTTCATCGAGACCAGGCCGTTGCCGAGGGAGACGGTGTAGCTCCCGGCGACCACGGTGACGACGGCCTTGCCGTCCTCGCCGACCTCCTGGGTGAACTGGTAGCCGTTGCTCGTGTTGGTGGCGACGACCACCGGGGCGGAGTCGTAGGAGGTGCCGTCGATCGTCTTCCCGTAGATGTCGTTCACCGTGGCGGTGATCGTCTTCGTGGTGGGGGTGATCGTCAGGCCCTGGGACTCGCCGGGGTAGATGGTGACCGATCCGGTCCCCATCGAGGATCCGGATTCGCTGTAGAGCGTGTACGTGTACGTTCCGGGCAGGATGCCGGAGATGGAGATCGTGCCGTCGGAGATCTCGATGTTCTTCGATGCGGCGTCGCTCTTCAGCTCGAGCATCATCTTCTCGGCGCCGTAGACGCTGTCGCCCACCTTGACCGCGCCGTTGGCGACGGCGGTGGCGATGGTGGAGACCGACTGGGGGTCCGCGGAATCGAAGGACACCAGGCTCAGGTCGCCGATCTTGATGTCGACCCTGTAGGAGGTCGCGGGGACCAGCGCGGAGTAGCTCCCGTCGGATCCGGTGGTGGTAGAAGAGAACAGAACCTCCTTGCCGTAGGTCTCGCTGTACGCGTAGACGTCGACGGTCGCGCCCTTGACCGGGTCGCTTCCAGAGACGACCTGCCCGTCGTAGACCACGCTGCCCCCGACGCCGGTGTACTTCAGCATGACGATCGAGTAGAGGTAGTTGATCATCCCTCCGTCGGTCTTCTGCTTGCTCATGGCCTCGTAGGCGTCCATGTACTTCCATCCGTCGCTGCTGACGGTGGCCTCGCTGTCCTCGTTGTACATGACGAGCCAGTTCTCGACGGTGAATCCGGCCAGGCCGTATCCCGGGACCGCCTTGGCGGACCCGTCCTTCCCGTCGCTGAGGGACAGGGCGACCAGGTAGCTGTAGGAGCTGCTGTAGCCCGCCTCGGTGGCGTTGGGTCCGATCATGGCCCTCCAGATCATCGTGTCGTAGATGGCGTCGGTGTAGTTCGTCGTGCCGTAGTACGTGTTGTAGGAGTAGAACTGGGTCGCCGCGCCGTACTTGTCGAGCTGGTAGTCGGCGAAGTAGGCCATGGTCGAGAAGCTGTCCCCGTCGTTGTACTGCAGGGGGAGCATGGTGCCGTCGAAGAGCATGTATCCGATCTTCTGGCCGGCCAGGTCGCAGACCTTGTCGTACGCCTGCATGACCTGCTTCTGGTTCATTCCCTCGGCGATGGCGTTGAGGGATGCGAAGTAGACCGCGTTCTCCTCGTCGATGGTGGAGTTGATCTTCCCGTACGCGTCGGGGTTGGACTTGATCTCCTCGACGGCGGAGGAGGGGTTCTGGATGAACGCCTTGATCTCGCTGTATACCGAGGAGGATCCGAAGCAGGCGGAGAAATTGGTGTCGGGGTTGGCGAGCATGATGCGGAGCATCATCGCCGCGATGGCCGAGCTCGACCCGTCCGCGAGGTACATCTGCGAAGCCGCGGTGGCCCCGCCTCCGATCGTATCGGTCACGGAGTCGAACTTGCCCTGGGTGACGGCGTCGTAGGAGTAGTCGATCCAGGAGACGAGCGCCCCGTCCTTGTCCTTGTCCTGATACTGGGACCAGATCTGTCCCATGGGGTAGGAGTCCCCGGTCTTGATGGTGAAAGATGTGTTTCCGGCGTAGAACGAATCGCCCTCGGTGTTGGAGGGCTGCCCCGCATCCACGGCGAAGCTGAAGTTGGGGACGATGACGAGCAGCGCCACGATGAGGACGGTCGCCAGCGGGAAGGGCTTGGCCATCTTCCTGAAGCATCCGGGCATCCCGGCCGCCTTGACGTCGGAGGCCCAGTCCCTGACCTTGGTCTCCCTGAACATCCCGACGATGACCGCTCCGGACCCCACGGCGAACACGCAGCCGACGACGGCCGCGGTGGCGTAGCTGGTCCAGGTCGCGAAGAACATGATGAACAGCCAGACGACCATGAAGAGCTGGGACGCGGAGTGGTCCCTCCTCAGGTAGACGTAGGTCTCGTAGATCGCGAGGCAGATCGGGAGCCACATGGTCAGCCAGCCGTAGTAGGCGGCGACGTTGGACATGGACACGTGGTTGCTCGCGAGGCTCTCCATGATCGAACTCGTGTAGACCGAGTTCCCGAAGATGAAATCGTCGTACATTCCGGGGGCCGCGAAGGCCAGGACGACGCAGAGCGCCAGGAAGACGACGACCAGTGCGGGGATCGTGACCACCCAGGGCTTCGCCTTGAGGGCCAGGAACGCGAAGGTGAACACGACGGAGACGATGGCGATGAGGACGGGTCCGGAGTAGACGGCGTCCATGAGGCCGGCCGGCACGTAGTACGCGGCGGGGACGAGGGTCCCGACGAGGATCATCACCGCGAACCCGAGGGTCGCGTCGGTGAAGTCCTTGCCCCTGACGCGGGATGCGACGGCCTGGAGGACCATCGCGACCGCGACGAGGACGACCGCAATGCGGAAGCCGTTCCAGGTGAGGGCGGCCAGCATCATGAAGATCCCGGCGACCGCGCCGTTGATCAGGACGGTCTTCCTCGAGGGCTCCTCGGCGTCCAGCGCCTTGACCATCTTCACGGCGAAGTACGCCATGAAGGCGATCAGGAAGGCGGCCAGGGCGTACTCGTTGCCGCTGGAGAACACCGAGGTGCTGATCGGGAGGGCCATGAACGCGATGATCAGGGCTGCCACTACACCTATCGTCTTGTCGAACATCTCCCTGCCGATGAGGTAGACCGGGATGCACAGAAGAGCCCCGAAGATGGGATTCAGCACAGCCAGTGCCATCGAAGCGGCCTCGGTGGTGCCCATGCTTCCGCCGAAGATGGAAGCGACGCCCGCAGCAAGGAAGTCCATGAGGGGCGGGATGTACAGGGAACCGCCGAGAGGATAGTTGACGGCCGCATCCGTCATGGCCCAGGAGCCGTCGAGGATGCTTTCGATCACATGCAGATGGTATTGTGCACTCGAACCGCCGGACAGGGCGAAATTCCCATCCGCGGAAACTCCGTAGGCGAACACGAAGCGCAGCAGGAACGCTACGATCACGATGACGCCCAGTATGAGTGCACACCGGTGGCCACTGAACCACCCGTTACCGCTTTCGCGGTCGGCCCCCTTGTCGGCGGGGGCGGCAGACTCTTTTCCGAATTTGCGCATTCTAATAAGTCTCCGTCTCTTTAGAATGGCCGACCATACCCGAACTCGTATAAATAGCATCGAGTCGCGTTCTTTATTATAATAAGAGAGCGCACACGCACGCGGAGGTGCGCCCCTAGGGTTTTAGAATCGGAACGCCGAACGGAGCTCGGCAGCGAAGGATTCGGCCGCGGAGCGGGGGTCCTCAGACCCGTAGATGGCCCTGCCGACTATGGCGTAGTCGGCGCCCGCGGCTATGGCGTCTGAGCCCTTCCCTCCCTGCGCGCCCACCCCGGGCGACAGGATCTTCCTGTCCGGACCGACGATCCCCCTTATGGCGCGTATCCTCTCGGGCCTGGTCGCGGGCGCGATGAATCCGTCGACCCCGCATTCCACCCCCAGCTGCGCCATCTCCTCGGCGTGCTTCGCCGTAAACATCACCGCACCGGGGTGGCTCATCTCGGTGACCGCGTAGATCTCGGCGTCCCCTGACGCATCGACGGCGGCGCGGAGCGAATCATCCCCGGTGAACGCGTGAACGATGACCGCCGACGCCCCCCTGGACACGGCGTTCTCCACGATCAGGCGGACGGTGTTCGGGATGTCTGCGACCTTGAAGTCGCAGATGACGTCGGAGAACTCGGACAGACGGGTGATCATCTGAGGTCCCTCCGACAGAACGAGCGGCCAGTTTATCTTCACTGCGTCCACGATGCCCGCCACGGATTCGGCAACCTTCATGGCCTTCTCACCGTCGGTTTCATCAAGTGCCAGGACCAACCTGCTCTCCTTCCTCATGGACGACCGGACGAATCACGAGAGATATTAAGGCTCCGTATCCTGGGGGGACCCATGCTTAGGAGGATGGAATGCGGATCCGCCCGTTGCGGGAAGGTCCCGGAGGGCTGCGTCAGATGCATCGAGGGATCGAAGATGGTCCTCCTCGTCACCGGGAGGTGCGGATGGGGCTGCGACTACTGCCCCGTATCCCTGGAGAAGAAGGGGAAGGACGTGGTCTACGCCAACGAGATGCGCGTCTCCACCGACGATGAGGTGATCGCCGAGGCCGAGGCGATGGACGCCCGGGGCACCGGCATAACCGGCGGGGACCCGCTGCTCGACATGGACAGGACGGTGCATTTCATCCGTCTCCTGAAGGGGAGGTTCGGCCCGGACCACCACATCCACCTGTACACGGCGACCGTCGACCCGGAGAAGGCGAGGGTCCTCGAGAAGGCCGGGCTGGACGAGCTGAGACTGCATCCGAGGGACGAACAGTGGTCCCACATGGAGGATACGAAGCTGAAGGAGGTCGTGGAAGCGGTCCGCATCCCCGTGGGAATCGAGGTCCCCGCGCTCCCCCGGAGGGAGGACGACATTCTCACGATGATCGCATATGCCAGATCGGTCGGGGTCGCGTTCGTCAACCTCAACGAGCTGGAGTTCTCCGAGAGCAACTGGGACATGATGGACATCCACGGGTACTCGGTGAAGGACGACGTGTCGTCCGCCGTCGCCGGATCCGAGGAGACCGCCATGAAGGTGCTGAAGAAGGCCCGCGGGATCGACGTCCACTTCTGCTCGTCGGCGTTCAAGGACGGTGTGCAGCTCCGCAGGAGGCTGATCCGCAGGGCGCTCAACACCACGGAGAAGTACCAGCAGGTCACGGAGGACGGGACGGTAGTCCGGGGATTCGTGCGCGGAGACAAGGAGAGAACTATCGCGGAACTCAGGGAACTAGATGTCCCAGACGATCTTTTCGACGCATCCGGCGACGACATCGAGGTGGCGCCGTGGATCCTCGAGAAGATATCCGGAAAACTGACCGGCAAGGCTTGGCTGTCCGAGCAGTATCCGACAGCGGACGGGTTGGAAGTTGAGAGGACCCCCCTCGGTCGAGGGGGGCCGTTACGGAAATCGTTTGCCCGAGGGGCTTCCGACCGGAGGTCGGAGGCTCACTCGACGCTTAGGCTCTGGATGTCGTGATGCCTGTTCACGATGTCCCTTGCCAGGCGGAGGTTCTTCCCCGCCTTGCCGATGGCGCGGCCTTTGAGCTTGGGATCGACGGTCACGGTGGCGTGGGTGATGTTCCCGCGCTGCTCGATGACCACCTTCTGAGGCCCGTAGATGTGGAACACGTTCATCACGAACTGCTCTGGGTCCTCGGAGAACTCCACGACCTGGATGTTCTTCCCGGTGAGCTCCTTGAGCTTGATGACGTGCTCGCCCTTCTTCCCGACCGCGATGTTGGCCTTGCCCTTCTCGACGATGAACACGAGCTTGTCCTCGGTGTCCATGCAATCGATGGCGCTGGTCTTGGTGACGGTCTCGAAGAGGGAGATGTACCTCAGCGTCTCCTCCGTCAGTACTATGTCGACAGGCATGGCTCATCACAGCGTAAGGATGTTGGAGCTGCCCTTGTCGAGGATGACGAGGGCGGACACGGAGAAGGGTTTCCCGCACAGTGCGCCGAGTTCCATGTTGTTCCCGCTGTACACGTGGACCTTCACGTCGAGGTCGCCGGTCAGCTCCTTGCTGGGGCAGTTCCTGGCGAGGACGACCATCTGGGCCTTCCCGTCCTTGACCGCCTTCAGAGTCTGCTCGACGCCGAACTCGACCTTCCCGGTGGTGATCGCGGATTTCAGCGCCCTGCTAATATCAATCTTCTCATCGCTCATTCTCATTCACTTCCTTTCTTCTTTGGATCGTAAATTATGTTTACAGCGCCGGTACCCAGTGTGACCGGCTGTCCGACGATGATGTTCTCGGTGACTCCCTCGAGAGGGTCGGTCTCCCCCACCATCGCGGCGTGCAGCAGGTGCGCTGCGGTGATCTCGAAGGCCGCCCTGGCCAGCACGGAGGACTTCTTCCCGGAGACCCCGTGCCTTCCGATGGCCTTCACGTATCCGTCGTTCGTCATGAGGTCGGCAACGAGCATGATGTGCCTGATGTCGACGTCCAGACCAGCCTCGCCCAGAGTGCCCATGGCCTCGTGGATGATCGAGTTCCTGGCGGCCTCGATGCCCAGGACGTCGGCGACCTCCAGGATGCTGTTGGTCATGACGTTCTCGGCGTCGACGCCCTCCACCTTGAGGACCTCCTTGAGGTTGCTCCCCTCGGTGACGATCTTCCAGGAGCCGTCCGCCTTGGACAGGATGGCCCTGGTGATGCCGTCGATGCCCTTGATCTTGGCATTCTTGATGGCGTCGAACATGATCTGCAGCTTCTTGTAGGAGGGCTCGTCGGCGGTGATGACGATCTCGAAACCGTCCCTCTCCACCATGCCCTTGACAGCCTTGACCTTCCTGAGCCTCTCGACGATGTCGTCCTCGGTGATGCCCTTGGACTCCATCTTGCGGGGCTCGGGGACGATGATCAGCCTCATGTTGGTGATGTCGGTCTCCACGCGGGCGACGTCCAGCAGGGTCGTGATCTCGATGTTCGAGGCCACGAACTTGGCGACGGACTCGTCCTGGGCGGCGGTGCCGATCAGGGGGATGTTCATCGACGGGGTGGACGGGATGCGCCTGGCATCCACGATCTCGATCAGCCTGGGGAGACCCTGGGTGACGTTCACGTTCGCGACTCCCGCGTAGTGGAAGGTACGCATGTTCATCTGAGTACCCGGCTCTCCCAGGGAATGGGCGGCCATCACTCCGGCGGACTCGTTCTGGTCCATCCTATGGCTGACGTACATCTCCTCGGCGCGGGTGAGCAGCCTCTCCTTCTCCTCGGGGGAGATGTCGGTGCCCTCGGTGCGCTCCGCGATGTCGACGATGATCTTCTTGGGAAGGCTGACTCCCAGCCTCTCCGCGGCGGCGATGAGCTCCTTCGCCTCGTCGGTGAGCTCGTCGGGGCGGAAGACCTCCTCCATGGGCTCCACGGGGGCGATCTCCTCGACCTCCTTCTTGGCCTTGGACGGGGTCTTGGCCTTGGTCTTGCCGATCTTGGAGATGACCGACTTGGCCTCCTCCTCCATCAGCCCGAGCTCCATCAGCCTGTCGACCCCGGCCTCGGAGATGGCCCCGAGGGTGGTCAGCGTCTCGTCGCTCATGATGAGGGCGACGGTCTCCTCGGAGACCCCCCTCCTGTATAGCGCGTTCTTGGTGTCTTTGACTGCCATATCACTCGCCTCCGTCCTCGTAGCCGAAGTCCATGTCGTCGTCGTCCGAATCCTCGGACTCGCCGTCCTCGCCGTACTCCATCTCGTCCTTCTCGATCTCGCCGTAGTCGCGTCCGCCGCTCCTCTCGTCGAGGTGCAGCTTGTCCTCGTAGCCGTCGCCGAGGACCTCGAAGAACAGGTCGTTCATGTCGATGGCCTTCCCGCGGACGGCCTTGGACGGGTCGACCCCGTCCTCTCCGTAGAGGAACTGGACGATCGTGCCGGCGGTGTTCCTGACTGTGCCGTCGGAGGTGAGCTTCAGGTCCTCCAGCGCGGAGACGAGCCTCCTCTGCATGTAACCGGACCTGGATGTACGGACGGCGGTATCGACCAGACCCTCCCTTCCTCCCATTGCGTGGAAGAAGAACTCGGTCGGGGACAGGCCGGACTTGTACGAATTGGAGCAGAAGCCCCTGGCGTACGCGCCCAGGTCGCCCTTCTCGAAATGGGGCAGGGTCCTGCCCTCATACCCTCTGGACAGCCTCTCTCCGCGGACGGCCTGCTGACCGACGCAACCCGCCATCTGGGACAGGTTGAGCATCGATCCGCGGGCTCCGGCCTTGGCCATGATGACCGCGGGGTTCGACATACCGAGGTGCTTCCCGGCGATCTTACCGGCCCCGTCACGCGCCTCTCCCAGCGTCTTCATGACGGTCACCTCGAGCGTCTCCCTCAAAGACCTGCCGGGCATCTGCTCGAGGGTCCCGTCCCGGTACGACTGGACCAGCTCGGTCACCTTGTCTATGCAGTCCTGGGTGTTGTTGGCGATCTGGAGCGCCGCCTCCTCGGGGATGTCCTCGTCCCCGATTCCGGTGCTGAACCCGTGGTTCATGATCGCTCCCAGGGCCACCCTGGTGACCTGGTTGATGAACAGGGCGGCGCGGTCCGCGCCGTAGTCCCTGGCGATGCGGTCCAGGATCTTCCCCTTGCTGTTCCCGATCGCTTTCACGTCGATGGTCCCGCAGAGGAGCTGCCCGTTCCTGATCTTGACGTAGGCGTCGTACTCGCACTCCTCCTTCCTGCACTTCCCGCAGGACTGGCAGATGTTCGCCTTGAAGGTGGCGTTGAAGTCGTCCGGGAGGATAGTGGAGAACAGCTGCTTGCCGGTCCAGTACTCCTTCCCGTTCTCGTCGACCATGGGCTCGGGTATGGTGATTCCGGGAACGCTCTTGACGCCGGTGGTGCCCTCGTTGCCGAGCTTGAACATGATGTTCATGGCCTCCTCGCGGCAGAACCTGGGGTTCCCGTGGGTGAGGAAGTACGCTCCGGTGATGTGGTCGTGGATGGCGCCGATGATGGGCCCTCCGTACCTGGGCGACAGGATGTTCTCCTGGACCTGCATGAGGATGCGCGCTTCCGCGCGGGCCTCGTCGGACTGCAGGACGTGCAGGTTCATCTCGTCGCCGTCGAAATCGGCGTTGTAGGGCGGGCAGACACAGAGGTTGAACCTGAAGGTGCGTCCGTCCATGATCCTGACGCGGTGCCCCATCATGGACATCCTGTGCAGCGAAGGCTGCCTGTTGAACAGGACGACGTCCCCATCGACCAGCTGCCTCTCGACGACGTAGTCGACCTCGAGCCCCTCCGCCACGGTCTCGGCGTTGATATCGCTGATCCTGATCTTCCTGCCGTCGGAACGGATGACATAGTTGGCTCCGGGAACGTAGGGCTTCTTCTGGGCCGGGTCGGGCCCGCGGGCGACCAGCTCGCGCATCTTCTCGATGTTGTGCTGGTTCACGTGCACGGGAACCGTGAGCTCCCTGGCCGCGATCTCGGGGACCCCGACTTCATTGATGGAGAGCAGGGGATCCGGCGAGATGACGGTACGGGCGCTGAAGTTCACACGCTTACCGGACAGGTTGGACCTGAAACGTCCCTCCTTCCCCTTGAGCCTCTGTGCCAGGGTCTTGAGCGGACGTCCGGACCTGTGCCTCGCGGGAGGTATCCCGGAGGTCTGGTTGTCGAAGTAGGTGGTGACGTGGTACTGCAGCAGCTCCCACAGATCCTCGACGATCAGCTGGGGGGCTCCCGCATCGCGGTTCTCCCTGAGCCTCTGGTTGATCCTCAGGACGTCGACCAGCTTGTGGGTCAGGTCGTCCTCCGACCTGTCCCCGGAATCCAGGGTGATCGAGGGCCTGACGGTCACGGGGGGCACCGCCAGGGCGGTGAGCACCATCCACTCGGGCCTGCAGGTCTCCGGGTCGATGCCAAGGGCCCTGAGGTCGTCGTCGGGGATGCGCTCGAGCCTCTCGCGGACCTCTTTCGCGGTCAGCTTGTGGTTGTCGTTGACCTCCCTGAAGGTGGTGGGCTTGTCGAGCTTGATCTTGATCTGCTCGGCGTTGCAGTACGGGCAGACGGCCTTCCCGGACGCGTCCTTGGCGGTCTCCTTGGAGTAGTTCTTGAACTCCACGGTGTCCCCGCCGTACTCCTCCATCTTCTCCATGCTCTCGAGACGGCTCTTGATCTGATCCTCGGAGAGCATCAGCCTGCCGCACTGGCAGCAGGTGGACTCCAGGAGCATCTTGATGTCCTTGATGAAACCGACGTGGATGACCGGCATCGCCAGGTCGATGTGCCCGAAGTGCCCCGGGCATTCGTCGACCTTGCATCCGCATGTCTTGCAGCGGAGGCCGGGCTCGATGACCCCCATGTGGGGATCCATCAGACCCATGTCGATCGGGTATCCCTCGTCGTCGTAGGTGTCCGCCGTGATGATCTTGGTGGCGGACATCCTCCTGATCTCGTCGGGCGAGACGCAGGAGAATTTGATCGATCCGATCCTCTTCGTGATTCCTGCTGTCATCTCAGGTCCTCCAGCTGAAGCCTCATGGCGACACCCATACTCAGGAGCTCGTCCATCAGGAGCTTGAACGCGTAAGACGTCTGCACGGGGTAGATATGGGTGTGGTTCTTGCACACCGGACAGTAGAGCGCCCCGTTCCTGTCCTTGATCGCGATGTGTCCGCACTTCGGGTTGCCGCAGATGTACTGGACGGTACCGTCGGACTCGTCGAGCAGCCTGTCCTTGATGACCATGGCGGCGCCGTGGCCGATGAGACAGTCCCTCTCCATCTCCCCGAACCTGAGGCCTCCCTGCCTGGAACGTCCCTCCGTGGGCTGCCTGGTGAGGATCTGGACGGGTCCCCTAGACCTGACGTGCATCTTCCCGCTGACCATGTGGTGCAGCTTCTCGTAGAAGATGACCCCGGTGTAGACCTCGGTCTGGATCATGCGCCCGGTCCTGCCGTCGTACATGATCTCCTTCCCGTTCCTCTTGAACCCGTTCCTGAGGAGGCCGTCGCGGATGGAGTCCTCGCTCTCTCCCGAGAACGCGGTGCCGTCGATGATGCGGCCCTCCATGGAACCGACCCTTCCCGCGATCATCTCGAGCACGTGCCCGATGGTCATACGGGACGGGATGCCGTGGGGGTTGACCACGAGGTCCGGGGTGACTCCGTCGGAGGTGAACGGCATGTCGCGCTGGTCGACGAGCCTTCCGACGACTCCCTTCTGTCCGAACCTGGAGCAGAACTTGTCGCCCAGCTCGGGGATCCTCTCGTCCCTTACCTTCACGCGGACCAGCCTGCATCCGTTCTCGGACTCGGTGATCATGACGGAATCCACGTATCCCTTCTCGCCGGGGCGCACGGTGACGGACGTCTCCCTGCGCTTCTGAGGCGTGAGGAAATCGGTGTCCTCCTCCAGGAACCTGGGCGGGGACGTCTTCCCGATGAGCACGTCGGACCCGTGGACCTCGCTCTCCGGCGAGATCAGTCCGTCCTCGCTGAGCTCGGCGTAGGCCAGGTCGGCCCTGGCGCCCATTATGTCGGGCGAGGGGATCTCGAAGTGGTCCTCCTGTCCTCCGGGGTAGCGACGCTCCTCGGCGCGGTAGGACCTCATGAACGTGGACCTTCCCAGACCCCTCTGGACGGAGCTCTTGTTCATGATCAGCGCATCCTCGATGTTGTACCCGTGGTACGAGAGGACGGCGATGCAGAAGTTCTGTCCTGCGGGCCTGTGCTTGTACTTGATGTACTGCATGGTCTGGGTCTGGACCATCGGCACCTGGGGGTACTGCATGAGATGGCCCCTGGTGTCGGGCCTGATCCTGTAGTTGGAAGTGGGCACTCCCAGGGCCTGCTTACCCATTCCCGCTCCCATGGTGATACGGGGCGCGGAGTTGTGCTCCGGATACGGGACGATGCCGGCGGCGACACCGATGATGACCATCGGGTCGACCTCCATATGGGTGTAGGCGGGGGTGATGTTGGACGGGATGCTGAACTCCTGTCCGCACCAGGAGCACTTGAGCACCGCGTCGCCCTCCTTGCCGGGGTTCATCCAGTCGGCGTTGGTCTTGGAGAGCGCGTGGTCGCAACAGGGGCACCTCTTGGGCAGGTCGTAGGGCTCGACGAGGACCAACGCGTCCTCCTCCTCCTCTGCGTCCAGCCACTCGATGATCCCCTCGCGGAACAGGTCGTTCCACCTGATGCGCTCGTCGCGGATGCCCTCGATGTGCTTCCTGGTGAGGGCGAGCCTGCCGTTCTTGACGATGAGCAGGGGCCTCCTGAGACGTCCCTCGTCGCAGTTGATGATGATCTCGCCCATCTCCTCGTCGTAGCGGATGTTGATCTCGTTGGAGATCAGGCCGCAGCGCCTGCGCTCCCTGATGTCCGAGACGAGCTTGGACGGGTCCGCGTGCATGCCGACCAGGTCCCCGTTGACGTAGACCCTGGCCCCCGCTCCGGACTTGACCGTCTCCAGGTCCAGCTCCCTGAGCATCCACTTGACGTCGGTGTCGGGGAATCCCTCGGAGACGTCGATGATCAGCGCGGCGTTCTTCACGAGACCGCAGTTCTGACCCTCGGGGGTCTCGGACGGGCACAGCCTGCCCCACTGGGTGGGGTGCAGGTCGCGGGCCTCGAAGTGGGGCTGGCTCCTGGTCAGGGAGGAGGTGATCCTCCTGAGGTGGGACATGGCGGACAGGTTCGAGGTCCTGTCCAGCAGCTGGGACACCCCGGCGCGTCCTCCGACCCAGTTGCCGGTGGCGAGCGCGTGGAGCAGCTTGTGTGTGAGGAGGTCGGGACGGATGGAGGAGGCGATGTTCATCTCGGCCTTCTTCCTGCCCCAGTTCCTCTCGAGCTGGTACTTCAGGTCCTTCATGAGGCTGCTGAAGCTGG
>CAVJLK010000040.1:0-16165 GCA_963650175.1 Ruminococcus sp. CAG:579
GTGAAACGATGTATTGTCCGAACTGCGGCAAAGACATCCCGGACGGCGGCAAGTTCTGCCCCGACTGCGGATTCGACGTGTCCAGCGGGGCTCCCGCACCGAGCGGAGGAGGCTCCGGCTATACGAACACGAACACGAACGTGAACGCGGCGATGATGATGAACAAGAAGTCCGAGGGTCTGACGCTGATCCTGTCGCTCCTGATCACAGGTCTGGGGCACATCTACATCGGTCAGACCAGCAAGGGAGTGGGCCTCCTGGTGGCGATCATTATCTGTTGGATCCTGACTGCGTTCCTCCTGTTCCCCGGCATCCTCGTTCTGATCCTCTGGATCTACGGGATGTACGATTCGTACAAGCTCGCGAAGGAATACAACCAGTATCTTCTCGCCCACAACGGTCAACCGCCCTGGTGACCTCCAAACCATCCCCCGTCCCCGACGGGGGGCATTTATAACGAATAGGATATGGGACGGACAGGTCCTCTAAGATGTTCAGAAAGAAGGAGTCCAAACCCAAGGTGCGCGTGCTCTTCGTCGAGCAGAAGAACGATTTCGCCTCGCAGATGGCCGAGTACTTCGCGAGGCAGCTCTTCGAGGACAGGTACGACCTCTACAGCGCCGGCCCCGAGAAGGACATCGTGGACTGTGACATGATCTCGTCCATGTACGACAGCGGCGAGGACATCCGCAGGCAGGTCTCCAAGGATTTCAAGGACAGGGACTATCTGAGGGAGGACGAGGACTACGATTACGTGGTCTACATGGACAGGCCCACCTTCGACGAGTGGTCCGGGAAGACCCCATGGAAGGGGAAGCAGATCCTCGCCGAGGTGAGGCAGCGCTCCGAATACACCGCCACGGACGACCTCGAGCTCTTCCACGAGTACGTCGCGTCCATGAACGAGGTCAAGGAGTGGGTCCAGGTCCACATGGCGGATCTGGAGACCCTCAAGAGCATGGTCGTCGCATGATCCCGGTTCTGATCTACGACGAGTGCCAGTGCGATCCCAAGAAGTGCACCGCGAAGCGGATGATGAAGTTCGGCCTCGGGAAGGAGGTCAAGTCTCTGGGTGCGATCCCCCACGGGTCGATCGTCCTCTCGCCGTTCTCCGACCGCGCGCTCTCGCCGGCGGATATCAGGTTCGCGCGCAAGGGGCTCGTCGTCATGGACCTGACGTGGTCCAACATCGACAGGTTCCCGAGGGCGAAGAAGGTCGAGGAGAGGGCCCTGCCGTACCTTCTGGCGTCGAATCCCATCAACTGGGGCCGTCCCATGGAGCTCAACAGCGCGGAGGCCGTCATGGCATCGCTGTACATCCTGGGGGAGAAGGAGCAGGTAGCGGAGTTCCTGGGACGTTTCAACTGGGCCCCGGAGTTCATGAGATTGAACGGGAATATGCTCGAGGACTACTCCAAGGCGAAGGACAGCACGGAGGTCGTGCGGATCCAGCAGGAGTACATCGATTCGGTGATCGGGGAGAAGCCTTCCGATCCCGACGATTCTTGAGAAGGTGGAAGTGGTTTGATGCCGCCCGGGGGCGGCGGATTGCCTTCAGTCCGAGATGGCGCTGGAGGGGCACTCGTCGACGCAGGCGCCGCAGTCGACGCACTTGCCGGCGTCGATGACGGCGATGTCGTCGCAGGTGATGGCGCCCTCAGGGCACACGTCGACGCAAGCTCCGCAAGCCACACACTCGGATTCGTTAACTATTGCTGCCATTGCAGTAACCTCGGGGTATGGACTGATGCCATCGTATAAAAGTGCGCGGGATTTCGATTTAGGGATGACTGAAAATCCCTGTTTTTTGTTAGGGACGACTAACACTTCCGGGGTCCCGCTCCGGGGCATCTGGCACATGCGACTCCCGCCCGTTCCTCCCCTTCCTTCCCCGAAGACCCGTTTTAGCCGGTCCTTATCGACCCTGTTCGATAGCATTATCATGGATGCGGGCATGGTTCCGGCGTATGAGCGGAGACGACCTTCTTGGGATGATATGGGAGGCCCTTGGCGACGACACCGTCACCACGAGGGAGGCCACCGACAGGCTGGAGCAGGCCTTCGGGTACAGGTGCCCGGACGACCTCGCGAAGACCTTCATGAAGTACAGGAAGGCCGGATCGCTGAAGGGACAGATCTCCATGGACCGCGGCGGATGGGTCTGGTGGGTCGACGACGAGTGCCGCTCCAAGGGGGTCCAGCGATGGCATCCAACTATCAGGACGAGGACATCCAGGCCGCGTGGACCGACGTGTTCTCCCGCGACAAGTACCACATAATGATCTCGTGCATCGCGGACAATTTCCCCCAAAAGAAGAGCGTCAAGGTCGATTACGCGGACATCAACGCCGTGAGCGTCGACTTCGCCATGTTCGTCCTCGACGAGCCCGACCGCTGCATCGAGATCGCCAGGAAGACCGCCATGTCCATGCTCCCGAACATCACCCGTCCGGGGGAGACCATCAACGTGAGAATCTTCAACCTCCCCCGCGACGCCAAGGTCGACATCCGCAACCTGAGGGCGGACCACCTGCGCAGGCTGGTGGCCGTCGAGGGTCTGGCGAGGAAGGTCACCACGGTCAGGCCGAGGATGACCCACGCCCTCTTCAGATGCGCCAGGTGCGGCGCGGAGATATGGGTGGCGCAGCCCGGCATGCTCCTGAAGGAGCCGGTCATGTGCAGCAACCCCGAGGGTGGTTGCAACAAGCAGTCCACCAGGTTCAACCTCGACGAGAAGGCGTCCGTGTACATCGACACGCAGAAGATCGAGATCCAGGAGAGCCCCGAGGGGCTCAGGGGCGGGGCGCAGCCGGAGAGGATTACGGGATACGTGGAGGACGACATCGCCGGGGAGGTCACCGCCGGGAACAGGGTCACCCTGAACGGGATCCTCCGTTCGGCCGAGAAGACGGAGAGGGACAAGTCCACCGTATTCGAGATCTACCTCGACGTCATCTCCGTGGAGTTCGAGCAGCACGAGTACGACGAGATCGTCATCACCGAGCAGGACGAGAAGAAGATCCTGGAGATGTCCAGGGATCCGAACCTGTACGACAACATCGTCCGTTCCATATCTCCTTCGATCTACGGTCTGGATTCGGTCAAGAGGGCCATCGCGTTGCAGTTGTTCGGCGGATGCCACAAGGAGATGGACGACGGCACCGTGATGAGGGGGGACATGCACATCCTCCTGATCGGGGACCCCGGAGTCGCGAAGTCGCAGCTCCTGAGGTACATGAGCTCGCTGGCTCCCCGCGGCATCTACGCCTCCGGGAAATCGGCGTCCGCCGCCGGTCTGACGGCCGCGGCCGTCAGGGACGACTTCGGCGACGGGAGATGGACCCTGGAGGCGGGCGCGCTGGTCCTGGCGGACAAGGGATTGGCGTGCATCGATGAGCTGGACAAGATGACCGACCAGGACAGGTCGTCGTTGCACGAAGCGATGGAATCCCAGAGGATATCGGTCGCCAAGGCCGGGATCACCGCGACCCTGCAGTGCAGGTGCTCCATGCTCGCGGCCGCGAACCCCAAGTACGGGAGGTTCGAGGAGGATTCGCCCATCGCGGACCAGATCGAGCTGCCTCCCGCGCTGATGTCCCGTTTCGATCTCATATTCGTCCTGACGGACAAGCCCGAGAAGAAGAAGGACACCGCCATCACGGAGCACATCCTGAACGCGCACCAGCGCGGGCAGGTCAGGATGATGCACGAGGGCGACAAGGTCCCCGGAATCGACGCCGAGAGGATCCTGGACATGACGGACAGCATCCGTCCGGTCTACGAGCAGGAGTTCCTCAGGAAGTACGTGGCGTACTCGAAGAGGATCACCCCGATCATGACCGACGAGGCCAAGAGGATCATCGAAGACAGCTTCCTCAGGATCAGGGGCATGGGCAACGGAGGGAACTCCGTCCCGATCACCGCCAGGCAGCTGGAGGCGTTCGTCCGTCTGTCCGAGGCGTCCGCGA
Organism: Ruminococcus sp. CAG:579; assembly: GCA_963650175.1. Classification (GTDB taxonomy): domain Archaea; phylum Thermoplasmatota; class Thermoplasmata; order Methanomassiliicoccales; family Methanomethylophilaceae; genus Methanoprimaticola. The sequence continues at coordinate 3,969 of CAVJLK010000040.1, forward strand.
AGATGAGGCTGAGCCCCGTGGTCACCGACGTGGACGCCAACCGCGCCGTGGACCTGGTGGAGGACTACCTGCGCAGGATCGCCGGGAACGACGACGGCGGGTTCGACATCGATAAGATCGCTTCCGGGATCAGCTCCAAGGACAGGAACAAGATCGACGTCGTCCGTCAGATCTTCAGGGAGTTCGGCGGCGACGGCCTGAGCTCCGAGGAGCTGACCCAGCACGGTCTCAGCCAGGGCCTCCAGGAGGTCGACGTCACCAGGGCCCTGAAGCAGTTGAACGAGGCGGGGGAGATCTACAAGAACCCCTCCGGATTCTACAAGATGGCGTGAACATGTACGTGAGGATGCACACCGACGGGAAGGAGAGGATCGTCGCGGCATGCGACGAGGACATCCTCGGGATGACGTTCCGCGACGGGAACATGAAGATAACGGTCCACGAGGGCTTCTACAAGGGGGAGGTCCTGGACGAGGAGGCCTTCATCCAGAGGCTCGGTATCGCCACGATTATCAACCTCGTGGGCAACGACGTGGTGGATCTGGCGATCCGCGAAGGCTTCGTATCCCCCGACTCGGTCCTGGTGATCGGCGGGGTGAAGCACGCGCAGGCGGTGCAGCTATGAATTTCTGCGTCAAGTGCGGTGAGGAGTGCGTCGAATCCCTGGACGGCCTGTGCATCGGATGCTGGCTGGCCGGACGTTCGCTGGTCGCCCTCCCGCATCACGTGGATCTCCACGTGTGCACCAATTGCCACGAGTACGAGTTCGGCGGCAAATGGGTCAAGAAGGACCCGATGGTCGCGATCCAGGATGCGGCCGTGGATGCATTGACGGCCGTGAGGGACGCGGACGTGGTCGCCGTCTCGACATCCGTGGAGGAGCAGGACCCCAGGGCGTTCGCCGTGCACGTGCACGCCGAATGCGACGTGATGGGATACGGTGCCGAAGGGGACGCCTCCACCGTCGTGAGGATCAAGAACTCGGTGTGCAAGCGCTGCTCCAGACAGCTGGGGAGCTACTACGAGGCGATCCTCCAGATCAGGACCGTGTCCGGGAAGCTGGACGAATCCGTCCGCGAGGAGGCCCTGGCCATGACCGAGAACTCGGTCGCCAGGCAGGCGGTCCATAACCGGCAGCTGTTCATCACCAAGATGGAGCTGGTCCCCGGAGGCGTGGACGTCTATCTGTCGTCGATCGCCCTGGGGAAATCGCTCGCCAAGGAGCTCGCCGAGGCGTACTGCGCCGAGACGAAGGAGGCCCCCAAGCTGGTCGGCCAGACCACCGACGGGCAGGACATGTACCGTCTGACCTACCTGGTCCGTCTCCCGGATTACAGGATCGGGGACATAGTGGTCTTCCAGGGGAGGCACTGCAAGCTGACCCGCGTCAACGGCAACGGCGGCAGGCTCACCGACCTGACCGATTTCAGGGACAGGTCCGTCCGTCGCGCGGACATGGCGTCCGTCAAGCTGTACGAGAAGCGCACGGACCTCGCGGAGGCGACCGTGGTCAGCCGTTCGGAGGGGGAGATCCAGGTCCTGGATCCCCGCAGCTACGTCACCGTGGATCTGAAGGTCCCCGATGGGGCGGAGATCGGCGACGCGGTCAAGGTCGTGTCCGTGGAGGACGTCCTCTACTTCGTGCCGTGATTCTCCGGGGGCGCGATGCCCAAATACGGAGACGGCCGTCGTCCCTCCCATGATGAAGCTTCCCGAGCCCGTGGACCAGGTCGTGGTGAACCTGCTCCGTCTGGCCAACACCAAGATACCCGAGGACATCGGCTGGGCCCTGGAGGCCGCCGGCATGTGGGAGACGAACCCTGTCGCCTATACGCAGCTCGGCGCCATCATGGACAATCTGAAGAAGGCCGAGCGTTTCGGGAAGCCGATGTGCCAGGATACGGGAGTTCCCGTGTTCTACGTGCGCGGGAGGTTCGATTCGTCCATAGCCGGCGAGATAGCCAAGGGCGTGGAGAGGGCCACCGCCGAGATCCCGCTGAGACCGAACACCGTCGACCCCCTCACGAGGGAGAACGACGGCAGGAACCTGGGCTCCGGCATGCCGATCATCCACTACATCCCGATGGATGTCGATTACACGGAGATCACGGTGCTTCCCAAGGGCGCAGGATCAGAGAACATGACCCGTCTGGGCATGCTGAATCCCGCCGACGGGATCGAAGGCGTCGAGAGGTTCATCGTCGACGCGGTCCTGGATGCGGGCGGACGCCCCTGTCCCCCGACCATCGTAGGTGTGGGGATAGGCGGGATGTCGGACACCTGCGCCGAGATGGCGAAGGAGGCGCTGGCGATCCCTCTGGATGTCGAGAACCCCGACCCCGTCCTCAAGGAGATGGAGGAGAGGCTGTTCGTCAGGCTGAACGCGTCCGGTCTCGGGCCCATGGGCCTGGGCGGAGCGACCACATGCCTCGGGGTCAGGATAAAGAAGGCCAACTGCCACACGGCGAGCCTCCCTGTCGCGGTAAACATCGGATGCTGGGCCACCCGTCGCGCATCCGCGAGGATCATGCCGGACGGCATCGAGTACGCGCAGGGGGCGATGCTGTGACCGTCCTCCAGACTCCTCTCAACGACGCGGCCGCCAGGTCGCTGAAGCTCGGGGACACGGTGTTCGTGTCCGGGCCCATCGTCACCGGGAGGGACGAGGCGCACATCCGCGCATTGGAACTGTCACGCAGGGGCGAGGAGACCCCGTCGGAGCTCGACGGATGCGTCCTGTACCACTGCGGACCGATCATGAAGCAGGTCGACGGCGGATGGGCCGTCGTCGCGGCCGGGCCCACCACGTCCGCCCGCATGAACAGGCTCGAACCCGAGATGATCCGCACGTTCGGCGTCAGGGCGATAATCGGGAAGGGCGGGATGTCCTCCGAGGTCGCCGAGGCCATGCGCGAATGCGGATGCGTCTATCTGGCCGCGACCGGCGGCGCCGCCGTGTCGCTGGCCGAAGGCCTGGGGAGGTGCACCGGGGTCCAATGGCTCGATCTCGGGATGGCCGAGGCGCTGTGGAGCTTCAACGCCGAGAGGCTAGGACCGCTCATAGTGGCGATGGACGCCGAGGGCAACAGCCTCTACGAGAACGTCAGGAAGTCCCTCGTCAGGGATGCGCGAGCTTGTCGTCCTCGGTCTCTTCGAGCGTCTCGACGTCGTTGATGATGACGATCTCCGACTCGGGGCGCTTGGACCTGTGGATCGCCAGCAGAGAGAAGGACAGGACGATCCCGATGAGGACGAGTCCGACGACCATCATGGCGTGAGGCGCATCCAGGCCTCCGAGTATCCCTATGCCGAACTCGTTCTCCACCAGCGTGAAGGAGATGTTGTTCCCGTCCGTGCTAGTCTCCACGGTCTCGGACGTCTTGAATCCGTTGCACTGGGCGTAGACGGCGTAGCTCCCGTAGAGCACGTCGATCTCGAAGTACCCCTCCGAGTCGGTCCATGCCGAGTAGGTCTGACCGCTGGTGGAGATCGCCACGACCTTCGCTCCCTCGACCGAGAACGGGTCGTCTCCGTTGGTCCCGAACACGTTGCCGAAGATCAGGCCGTTGGTCAGGGTCATCCCGATCATGTGGGTGTCGTCCCCGGACTTGGTGAGGGCGTACTTCCCCTCGCTGTCGAGGATCTCGTCCGACAGTTCGAATTCGACGCAATCCTCGCTACCGATCAGATCCATGTGTTCGGGGAGGGTCCTCACCGTGTACCCCTGGAGGGTGAACGACAGGTACTTGCCCTCGTCCCTCTCGAACGTGAACTCGAACTTCCCCGTATCGTCCGTAACGGTGGTGAACAGCGTCTTGTGGGAGGCGTCGATGAGTTTGACCTCGACACCGCTCAATGCGATGTTGGCGGCGTTGGAGATGTTCATGACGTAGCCGTAGACCGTGACCGTGGTGACCACGGGCTCGGGGTCCACCGGGGGGACGTCCTCTCCGGACGCGTCCGCGGATGCGGGCATCGCGACCAGGGCTATCGCCGATACGATGACGGCGAGTGCGAGAATGCGGAGGTCGCGGTCCATGGGTGTTCAACGACCGACGGATAGATAATGGTAATGAACGGCCTATCCGGCCTTCTCACGGTCCGAGGCAACCCAGCGGGACCACCCATACGCCGTTCTCCGTGCGGTATGCGATGCGCGTCGCCGTGAGGACCATCAGGAACGAGGGTTTCTTCATTCCGTCATCGATGGACGACGCCAGTTTCAGAAGGTTCTTCTCCGCCTTCTCTATGAACTCCTGGCCTCCGAGTTTGATCTCCACCGCTCCCCAGGAACCGTCGCGCAGGCTGATGATCGCATCCGCTTCCAGGCCATTCGAGTCCCTGAAATGCTTCACCGTTCCGCTCAGCGGTTCTGAATAGATCCTGAGGTCCCTGACGCAGAGATTCTCGAACAGCAATCCGAACGTCCTCAGGTCCTTCATCAGTCCTCCGGGACCGGCTCCCAGGGCCGCGCAGGCGATGGAAGGATCCACGAAGTAGTGCGTGTTGGAGGTTCTCACGGCCGCTTTGGATCTGAGATTGGGGTTCCATGCCTCGGATTCCTCGATGACGAACAGCCTGGTCATCGATTTCATGTAGGCGGATATGGTGTCCGTGTCGAGCGAACCGCCGTCCTTGGCGATCATGTCGTCCCTGATGGTGGTGTGGGGCGATTCGCTGGAGCAGTTCCGGGCGTAGGAGCGGAGGAACAGGCGGAGCCTCTCAGGATCGCGGGGGATCTCGTCGTGGTTGGTGATGTCCCCGTTCACGAGGCCGTCGTAATAGTCTATCGCCTGCTGCAATGCGATGTCTCTTTCGAGTCCCACGGCTTTCGGCCAACCGCCTCTCGCGGTGAGGAACGCGTAATCCTCCAGGCCGAGGTCGTGCCGGGCCGATTCCTGGTCATCGCCGGAGAACAGCTTCTTCAGCGAAATGGCGCCGCTACTTTCCTTGGATTCGAAGAGCGACATGGGACGCATGATCATGTTCGTGATTCTGCCCGTGCCACTGTGCTGATCCTCGAGATCCTCCTTCCTGGGCATGTTGGAGCCGGTCAGGATGAACTGTCCGAATTCGTCTCTCTTGTCCACCTCGAAGCGGACCTGGTTCCAGATGAACGGGATGGTCTGCCACTCGTCGATCAGAAGGGGCGTTTCCCCTTTGAGGAATCCCGACGGGTCTAGCTTCGCGAGTGCGATGTTCTGCTCCCTCGTCGACTCATCCTGCATCATTATGACCGTTTTGGACACCCTTGCGGCCGTGGTGGATTTGCCACACCATTTGGGTCCGCGGATCCACACTGCGCCCTTGCTCCTGAGTTTGAAATCCAGGATCCCGTCGGCGATTCTGGGCATGTATTCCTTCATGATTCTGGCCATGTGCGAATCTTATTGGTGGTATCTATACGATTCGGTCGATTGTGGCGATTCTGTTCGGTGAATTGTGGCGCTACCGTTCGGTGATTTGAGGCGGTGTCGTTCGGTCGATTGTGGAATTCCCGTTCGGTGAATCGCGGGTCTTCCGCCCGTCCGGGTCGCGGGTCCGTCGCCCCTCTGTCAGAAATACTTATTACGGTCCTGTTCATGGGTTCGACGATTGTGGTAAAGATGCTGGAGAAAGTGGATAAGACCTACACCAAGGATGAGGTTATGTCGCTGATGGAGCCTCTCATCTCCACCTGGTTCGACGAGAGGTTCGGAGACCTCACCATCCCTCAGGCGAAGGCCATCCCAGTCATCCATCAGAGGAGGAACGTCCTCGTCTCGTCGCCCACCGGATCGGGGAAGACGCTCACCGCGTTCACCAGCATCATCAACGAGCTCACCCGCTACGCCAGGGAGGGCACCCTGGAGGAGAGGGTCTACTGCATCTACGTCTCGCCGCTCAAGGCTCTGGCCAACGACGTCAACCGCAACCTCAACCAGCCTCTGGAGGAGATGCGCCGGCTGGCGGCGGAGCGCGGGATGAACGTCCCGGACATCCGCGTCGCCGTTCGTTCCGGGGACACTCCCCAGAACGAGAGGCAGAAGATGGTCCGCCATCCCCCGCACATCCTCATCACCACGCCCGAGAGCCTGGCGCTCATCCTCTCCGCCCCGAAGTTCAGCGAGGCCTTCGAGAACGTCGAATGGGTCATCCTCGACGAGATCCACGACATCTGCGATTCCAAGAGGGGGGCGTTCCTGTCGCTGACGCTGGAGAGGCTGAGGTACCACTGCCAGCGCGACTTCGTGAGGATCGGGCTGTCCGCGACCCTCGCCCCCATAGAGGCGATAGCCGCGTACCTGGTCGGCTGCAACCCCGACGGCTCCTGCAGGGACGTCGCGCTCATAGAGTCGGGATCCAAGAAGACGCTGGACCTGAAGGTCATCTGTCCCGCGGCGGACATGACCACCCTGCCCTCGGACATCGTCAATTCGATGATGTACGACATGCTGAAGGAGCTGATCGACCAGCACGAGACCACCCTCGTGTTCACCAACACCAGGTCCGGGGCCGAGAGCGTCGTGTACAAGCTCAAGGAGAGGGGGCTCGAGAGCGTGGAGGTCCATCACAGCTCCCTCGGCAAGGAGATCAGGCTCGATGTGGAGGAGAGGCTGAAGCGCGGGGAGATCAAGTGCGTCGTATCCTCGACATCGCTGGAGCTGGGCATCGACATAGGGTCCGTGGACCTGGTCTGCCAGATCGGCTCCCCCAAATCCGTCGCCAAAGGGCTGCAGAGGATCGGGAGGAGCGGGCACAGCTTCGGGAAGGTCGCCAAGGGGCGCCTGCTGGTGTTCGATCCCGACGACCTGGTGGAATGCGCTGTCATGTGCAGGGCCGCCCACCGCGGGGACATAGACCGCGTGGGGATCCCGGAGAACTGTCTCGATGTCCTCTCACAGACAATTGTCGGCATGAGCCTGGACCGCAAATGGGACGTCGGCGATGCGTTCTATCTCGTCAAAGGGTCGTACTGCTACCGCAACCTTTCGGAGGAGAGCTTCAATCAGGTGCTCAGGTACCTGGGGAGCAAGGACGACTTCGAGGGCGTCTACTCCAAGATATGGTACGACGAGCAGGAGGAGCAGTTCGGCCGCAAGAAGGGCTCCAGGATGATCTACTTCATGAACCTGGGGACGATCCCGGAGGAGGCCAACTACAGGGTGGTGACCAACCACGGCACCACCGCCGGGGAGCTGTCCGAGAAGTTCGTGGAGAGATTGTCGCCGAGAGACGTCTTCGTCCTGGGAGGGCGCTCGTTCGAGTTCGTCCGTTCGAAAGGGATGACGGCGTACGTCAAGGAGGCCAGCGGCAGGAAGCCCACCGTCCCGTCCTGGGCCGGGGAGATGCTCCCGAGGAGCTTCGACCTGTCCATGGACATCGCGGAGTTCCGCAAGGAGATGGGCACCAGGATATCCGAGCCGGACAAGGAGGCCGTCAAGGGCATCTCCGAGGAGTTCGACGTGGACGAGGGGTCCGCCAGGAGCATCCTCTCATATTTCAGGGAGCAGGAGGCCGTGGCCGGATTCATCCCGGACTGCGACAGGCTCGCCATAGAGGAGTACATCGACCCGTCCGGGAACCAGAAGCTGGTCTTCCACTTCCCGTTCGGCCGCAGGGTCAACGACGCCCTGTCCCGCGCGTACGCCTACAGGATCACCGGCGCGATCGGCGCCAACGTGTCCGTCACGATATCGGACGACAGCTTCATGCTCGGTCTGCCGAGGAAGATCGACCCGGCGACCGTCCCGGGGATGATCGGGACGGCGGAACTGGAACCCATACTGAGGAAATCCATCCGCGACTCCGAGATATTCAAGCTCAGGTTCAGGCACACCGCGGCCCGCAGCTTCATGATCCTGAGGAACTACATGGGCCGTCCGATATCGGTCAACAGGCAGCAGGTCCGCTCGTCGTACCTGCTGGAGGCTCTGGGCGACATGGAGAACGTGCCCGTGATCGAGGAGACCTACAGGGAGGTCCTGGAGGACGACATGGACGTGAAGAACGCCAGGGTCGTCCTGGACATGATCGGGTCCGGGAGGATGTCCGTGGACATCATCCGCTTCACCGGCACGCCGTCCCCGTTCGCGCATTCCGCCATCCTGTCCGGGTTCTCCGACATCGTGCTGATGGAGGACCGCTCCGCCCTGCTCCGCGAGCTGCACCGCAAGGTCCTGTACCGCGCGCTGGGGGACGGGATAAGCGAGTTCGAGTTCACCGAGGACCAGATCGTCCCGTACTATTCGCAGAAGCCGCCCCGGGCCATGTGCAAGGAGGACATCCCCAAGCTGCTGGCGGCCACCGGCCCCCTCCAGGCCATAAGGCAGAGGGGGAGGAACGTCTACGCCTATTCGGACGAGGACAAGGCCACCGTGGACGGATGGATCAGGGACTTGATCAACGACGGCACGCTCGGGACCGTGTTCCTGGACGAGACGCACGTGATGATCGCGTCCGAGATCCCGTACTACGCCGCTGCGACCCGCAAGGAGAGGACGCTCAACGAGACCGACGAGGCCGTCCTGGCGCGCATAGGCGAGAGGACCGCCCTGTCGGAGATCACCGCCGATCTGGAGATCAGCGAGGACAAGACGTTCAGGTCCGCCAGGAAGCTGGAGTCCATGTATCTGGTATCCCGCACCGGCATCGCCGGGAACAACAGGTGGTACTTCTCCAGGACCGATTATCCCGAGACGGACCGCTCCGCGGCCACGGACCGCATCGTGCTCCGGTATCTGGAGTGCTTCGCGCCCGCCACGGTCCAGGAGGTGGCGTACGCCCTGTCCCTGGACGACTCCGCCGCCAGGTCGTCATTGGAATCGCTGTGCGCCGAGGAGGAGGTCGTCAAGGGGCGCTTCCTGATATCCGAGACCGACCAGTACATGCTCAAGCTGGACTACATGCGCCTGAAGGCCGGCAGGGACAACGTCTTCGACTACGAGACGGTGGAGCGCTACAGGCTGTCCAAGGGCGAGAGGTTCTCTTCGATCCGCGCGTATTTCGAGTTCTACGGCTCCGCCGGCAGCGAGCTGGACGTCTACCAGAGGGTGGAGAACTTCGATCTCCGCGAATGGCAGAGGATGAGGAAGGACGGCGAGATCCTCCTGGGCAGGTTCGTCAGGGGGAAGGTCAGGTTCGTCCTGAAGGAGGACGGGGACCGCTTCGCCACCCTGAGGACCGACGAGACCCAGCCGGGCGACGAGAGGGTGCTCGAGGTCGTCGAGCGCAATGGAGGGGCGACCCTCAGGCAGATCATCGCCGCCACCGGCATGGAGAAGGAGACCGCCAAGGAGGCGGTCATGAGGGTGGACAGGTCGCTGAAGGTCATCCGCACCTTCGACGACAAGGAGGACTGGGGGACGGAGAACACCTACTCGGTCTACGAGCCCGACGAGCCGTCTGGGGATCCCGCCAAGGACCTGACTGTCGCTGCCGTGCGCGCGTACGGTCCGGTCCCGGCGACCGCCCTGAGGTTCATCACCGGCCTTCCGGCCGACAGGACGGAGGCCATCGCCAGGGAGATCGGGGCGGAGACCATCCTCGTGGGGGAGGGGCAGACGCCCATGCTGATCATGCCCGACGAGCTCCCCGCGCTGTCGGAGGTTCCGGAGCAGGAGTTCCCGCTCAGGGTGCTGTCCCTGTACGACCCGGACATGGGGTCCAAATGGGCGGAGATCACGTCCCGCTACGGCGACAGGTGGATCTATCCCATCGCCAGAGGCGACACCGTCGTCGGCGCTATCGAGATGTGGGAGATGGCCGGGGTCATCGACATCCGCGGCATGGATCTGGACTCCCCCGAGCTCCTGCCGGAGGCGCTGGACGCCATCGACCGCATCATGGGGTTCTACTCGCAGAAGGGGATGGAGATAGTCCGCATCCGCGAGATATTGAAGAAGGACGCCGCCGACCTGGACGAGGGGACTGTGGGGGTCCTTACGTCCAAGGGCTACCACGGGGTCAACGGCTTCTACGCCAAGGGCAGGTTCGACCCGTGGACCGTGGACGAGAGCCTCCTGGTGTCAATGGCGATCAGGAGGCAGGGAGTGGCGAAGGCCGACCGCCTCATCGGGGCGGACGACCTGCTCCGCGCGCGCGGATACATCAGGGGGGATCAGGAGACCCTGATCCGCATCAGGGATTCGTCCTCGCTGAAGAAGCAGCTCGACGGCACCGGCGCAATAAAGACTGCGCTCATGCCCTCGTACATCGGATACGCCAGCCCGTCCGAGGCGTCCCTGTACAGGTCCGCCAAATCGATCCGGCTCAGCGAGCCCGCGAAGACCGTCCTGGGATTCGTCAGGCGCGACCAGCCCGTGTCCAGGAAGGAGATAATCTCCTCATCGCCGTACTCCCAGGACATCACGGCCGATGCGATCAGCGAGCTGGTCCGCGGGACGGTCATCGGACAGGGTCCGGATTCCAAGTACTCCGAGGTCAAGGACATCGGGATGGACAGGACGGAGGCCCTGAAGGAGGTGGCCCGCAGGCATTTCAAGGCCTTCGGCTCGTTCACCGCCGATCTCATCGCGGGGTTCATCGAGTGCAGGATGGGCGAGACCCGCAGGATCCTCTCCTCCCTGGAGGACGAGGGGTTCCTGAAGAAGGGGTTCTTCGTCGAGGGCGACCCGACGCTCCGGTGGATGCTCGCGTCCGAGGTGGGGGAGGAGCCCATGGGCTTCGGGGAGACGTTCGTGCTCAACACGCAGGACAACCTCAGCCTGTACCTCAGGGACATGATCAAGGCGCGCTGCGAGACCGCCAAGTCGGTCGTCATGCGCGGGCCGGAGATCATAGGTTCCTTCAAGGGCAAGATCTGCGCGTCGGGCGCCAAGGTGGAGGAGTTCGAGGGCTCCGACAGGGCCGGCAGGGTCATGAAGGAGGCGGCCCAGTCCGTGGGCGTCAGATTGGAGAGCCAGAGGGAGCAGGACGACGACGATTGGGACGTCTCGGAGTTCTACTCGAAATTGAATCTGGGTTCCTGAGTTAACGGCCTTAATCCTAAATATCCCGACCCCTTCACAGCCCTTATGAAGATTCCCTGCGAGGTCGTGGTCTGGCAGATCCTGCCTCTCGTGCGGAGGGAGCTGGCCAGGGAGCTGGTCGGCGGCTACGGCATGACGCAGGCGCAGGTCGCGAAGAAGTTCGGCGTCACCGACGCCGCCATCTCGCAGTATCTCACCAAGAAGCGCGGAGGGGACTATTCCTCGTTCCCCATGTACCGGGAGTTCGAGGATGCCGTCAAGGTGTCCGCGAAGAGGATCGCCGAGGACGGCGCGGATTACGGCGCCGAGGTGTGCTGGCTCTGCGGCATCGTGAAGAAATCCGGTCTTCTGGCGACGGTCTACAGGGAGCAGACCGGCGTCTATCCTCCGGAGTGCTGCGCCGATCTCCCGCGCGATCGCTGAATGAACCTGCTGTGGTACAGCAGCTCCTGGGCGTACCCGGCGTACCGGCCGAACTTCTCCCGTCCGTAGGACGATACGGCCTTGTACGAGCCCTTCACGCCGTACATGGCCTCCATGACCTTCGATATGCGGACGTCGACCGGGAACGCCTCCAGGTGCCCGTATCCGAATATCGCCACGCAGTCGGCGACCTTCGGGCCGACGCCGTTGATCTTCGTGAGTTCGTCCACGCATTCTACATAGTTCATCTCCGAGATCCCGGCGGGGTCGACCTCGCCGTCCTCCAAGCGATGTGCCAGCTCGATGAATCTGCTCTCTCTGAATCCGAGTCTGCAGGTGCAGATCCTGTCCGCTCCGTCGAGGATCTCCTTCGGCGTCGGGAACGCATGGCGTCCCCCGAGGTCCTTCCCGAAGCAGTCGCATACCGATTCGACCATCTTTCCGATCCTTCCGACGTTGGCGTTGGTGGCCAGGAGATACGTGGCGAGGCATTCCCACTCGTCCTGTTTGAGGATGCGGAGCCCGGGGCAGTGCTCCGAGAGCGACGCGACGTAGGGGTCGCGTTCAGATATCTCCGAGATTATGGCTCCTAGGTCGTCGTCGGCGCGGAGGTAGCGCAGCAACTTCCCCCTGTCGGAGCATCCTTCCGCTTCGATCCCGTCCTCCGTCTGTCTCAGACGGACGATCTCGTTCCCCAGGACCCCTTCCCAGACGTCCCCCTCCTTCCTCCACCGGTGGGCCTGTCCGCAGCCGAGCGTGGGGTCGAGCGAGACGTCAAGATCCAACTTCATGCGGGGGTCATGA
>CAVJLK010000041.1:0-16097 GCA_963650175.1 Ruminococcus sp. CAG:579
ACGCTGGATGTCGTCCCTGAAATCCTTCGGATAGTACGACATGTTCACCTTCTTGGCGGAACCGTAGACTTCGTAGAGATCGCTGAAGGGGTTGCGGGACATCGGTCCCTTGATAAGATGGGTTGTATTTGAATACACGAATTTAATTGCATATAGATGATTATTATCTATTTACTAAATTTAGAGACTTTTATATATTACAATTCTTATATTGCATCATCCTGATAAGACCCGTAGGATAGGTCACTGCATGGTGGCCATTAACGCCTGCGGGCAATGGATATCTTGTCTTGTATTATCTTCAGAGTCTCGTCAGAGTACTCCGATTCAGATCTGGCAGCGCCTGCAATGAAATCCACAAGTTGAATACATTTACTCTCTTGCGAAGATATTTTATTGACTTTCTTAGGATTTACATTACATGCTTTCGATTCCTCAAATACTATTCCTCTGAATTTTTCCAGATTTATGAATGGACAACTATCAAGATATACATTTACATCTTTACAAGGAAGGACCTCAAAAGAATCAATAATAACCTGTCTCAACATAGTTTCGTATAGTTCATTACCATAAATTGGTCTATGATTCAGAGGATGATTCTTATTAATCGTAGAATGAACAACTGTGAATGGAAGCTCTGACATTGCCTCGAAAACCATACGTCTTGTCTGATCGCAAGAATTGTTCCATTTAACCTCGTAGTCTCTCTTGGGTATAGTATTGGCGGCCTTCTTCAAACTACGAGGACGGAACATCACAAGTGCAGCTATTGTAAAATATTCGGTTCCTGAAGGCCCTAGATCTCCTGATTCATCTATGGCTATCAATCCTGTCAATACTAATCCCGTTCGGTGAATCAATACATAGAATATAATTCTTTTCAAATACTAATGTGTATGTCTTTTAATCAGTCATATCCTAAAGTTGTGAATCAGCAATAATCAAATTAATCTGAAGCCAAAAGAACTATTAGAAATACTAAAAACTATAGAGTATCGAGTAGGGAGTGAGGCACCGCCTCACTACCCTCTCACACCACCGTGCGTACTTCTCGTACACGGCGGTTCACCAGAGTAGCATGACTGCCCTCGTACATCTCCAGGATGTTGGGAAAACCGATCGATTCCAGATACTTGTTGGACACGATGGCGTTGAGCGGACGGAACATCGACATGTGCCAGGGTCCGTGGGCTCTGGCATGTCTCAAACAGCCACCCACGGTAAGGCACAGGTTCGGACGGCCATCCGCTATGGCCATCAGCTTCCTATATCTGTTCCTGGACGTCTTCCATTGGGACCACAGCCTGGCGCGCAGTTTCCTGCGCGCCCATCCAGATAGCTCCTCGATTCTACTCTTCGCATCGGCCAAACCATAATAGGCCAGCCATCCGCTAATGTATGCTGTGAGATATCCCATAGTATCTTCCACAGTCCAATGGGACCTCTCGCGGAGGATGCTTCTGAGCTTGTCCTTGAGTCTCTTCCAGGATTTCGGGTGTACGGCGATTCCGACGCCTCTCACTCCGTTTCGTGAAGGGGACCTGTACAGGGTGAAACCGAGGAACTTGAGTCCGTAGATTGGCCCCACGGTGCTCTTGTCCTGGTTCACCTTCAGCTTCAAAGTCCCTTCCAGGAACTCCCTCGACGACGACATCACGCGCTCGGCCGCTCTTTCGGAGCGGACGAGGATCATGATGTCGTCGGCGTAGCGGCAGAACTTATGCCCCCTTTCCTCCAACAGCATGTCGAACTCGTTGAGGTAGATGTTCGCCAGGAGAGGTGACAGGTTCCCGCCTTGCGGGGAACCCGCCTCCGTATCATGGACGACACCGTCCTCCATGACACCGCTCTTCAGGAACGCCTTTATCGTGACCAGCAGGGTCTCGTCGTGGACGTTCCTGCGGATGATGTTCATGAGAAGCTCGTGGTTCAGTGTATCGAAATACTTGGACAGGTCGATGTCGACCGCCCAGGCATATCCGTCCGAACAGTGCTGTTTCATGGCGATGACAGCCTGATGCGCGCTCCTGTTCGGCCTGAATCCGTAACTGCTATCGGAGAACAACGGTTCGTAGATCGGGGTCAGGACCTGCGCTATCGCCTGCTGGACCGCACGGTCCAGCAAGGTCGGGACGCCCAACCCCCTCTCCCCGCCGTCGGGTTTCGGTATGCGGACCCTCCTGACCGGGCATGGTTTGTACCGTCCCGTGCGGAGGCTCCAATAGATTCTTTCCCAATTCTGTTCGACGAACTTCGGAAGCTCGGTCGCCGACATCCCGTCCACGCCTGGTGCCCCCTTGTTCGCCACGACCCTTTGGACCGCTTGGTCGAAGTTCTCCTTGTCGAGAACCCTGTCCATCAGGTCGGGTACGCTCAACGCCCCCCATGAATTCCGCACCTCCACGGCCCCCGCTCCGTCGGTTCCGAGGACTTCCAGTCCCCTTTCCTTCAGGTAGCTTTGCAGTCTTTTCCGTTGGCTTGTCATGGTCTGTGCCTTCAACGATCGGAGCGTCGGTTCCGGTGTTCGGCCCTTCCCGTCACCCCCATCCGTGGGCGTGCGATAGGTACTATGGCCTCTGCTGACTTCTCACGGCTCAGCCCGCCATCGCTGGCGGGGTTGCCTTTATCGGGGCGTGCCGTGAGACCTCCCCAGGTAAACATGGCCTCTTTCCCCCCATAGTCGCCACATATATCTCCAGGACTTCGTGCAGAGATTGGACTTCGCTGTTACTTGCCAGCTCATCCGTCCTGAGCGACCTCGCATGTGGTTTCTGTTCGTCGACTCGGGGTTTTGTCTCGGGCTTTCTTCAGACTCCCCCTCGCGAGGGAAACCCTTGCCTCCGACTAGCGGTTCCTTCTGCCAGGCCCGCAGGGGACTTGCACCCCATAAGAACCCTTCAAAATTGTTTTGAAGGGGGTGCAATCCGCGAAGGACTGCACCTCCATGCGCACTGGGCGCACAAAAAGGGAGGACGGCGGGATCCGCCGACCTCCGTGTTTTCAGCAGGCGAAGAATCCCTGCGTCTTCAGCATGTGCCTCTTGATGAGGTGCGAGCCGAAGAAGTACACCGCGCCGATGAACGGCATCCAGAGGAGCGCGTACAGCGGTATCGGTAGCAGCTCCAGGCCTCCGGCCTGCGCGATGGTCTCCCAGAGGCCTCCGGTGAACGGCAGCAGCGTCCCCACGGCCAGGGCGACGATCGTGGTGACCACCAGGATCTTCGCGGAGCAGGTCTGGAAGAACGGCAGCTTGTTCGTCCTCACGATGTGTATGGACCACACCTGCATCCAGTACTGCTCGATGCACCAGAGGGACTGGAACAGGATCGCCACCGGGATCAGCTCGTCGTAGTTCTCCAGCCTGTACCCTCCCAGCACCGCATCGGCGGCCGTCTCGATCCCCTTGTCGATGAGGTAGGGGTCGGTGACCGTTATGGACACGCCCTGCAGCACGACGAATATGAAGAACAGCCACGACATCACGTCGGTGACGACGCACATGGGTCCGTAGCGGACCATGACGGCCTTCAGATTCACCGCGTCCCACTTCCTGGGTTCGCGGACGAACTCGTCCTCCACCGTGTCCCACGGGGTGAACAGGCAGGCGAAGTCGTTGATCAGGTTGAAGATCAGGATCATGATGGCGCCCATCGGCTCGAAATTGAACAGCAGCGAGCCCAGAACGAGCGAGAACATGTACCCGAAGTTGATCGAACCGATCATCTTGACGTACTTGATCGAGTTGACGTAGACCTTCCTGCCCTCGATCGCCCCGGTCTTCAGGACGTTGAGGTCCTTCTCCAGGAGGATCATGCTGGCGGTCTCCTTGGCGATGTCCGTACCGGTGTCGACCGAGATGCTCACATCCGCGTTGCGCATGGCCAGGACGTCGTTGATCCCGTCGCCCATCAGGCCGACGGTGTGGCCGTTTGCCTTCAATGCGCTGACCACGCGGGCCTTGTTGTCCGGGGTCAGGCTGGTGAACACGTGGATGCTCTCGACCTTCGCGTTCAGCTCCTCGTCGGACATGCCGTCTATGACGTCGCCGGTGAGAACCTCCTGGACATCGATCCCGATCTGCTCGCAGACGTGACGGGTCACGTACTCGTTGTCGCCGGTGAGCACCTTCACGTCGATGCCGTACTCGGCCATGTCCTTGATCGCCACCTTCGCGGAGGGCTTCACAGGATCGGTGAACACCACGTATCCGCAGAAGATCAGGTCGGTCTCGTCCTCGGATGTGAACTCGGTCCTGCCGGACGGGAGGTACTTGTACGCCACCCCGAGCACGCGCATGCCCTTGACGCTGTACCACTCGACCATTCCCATGATCTCGTTGACCTTCTTGTCGTCCATGGGCTGGATCTCGCGGTTCTCGTCGAGGTAGGCGCTGGAGATGGACAGCATCTCCGGGATGGCCCCCTTGGTGATCATGAGGTCGACATCGTCCCCGCGCCCTACGATGACGGTCGCCCTCCTCCTCTCGAAGTCGAAGGGCACGTCGCCCACGGACTGGAACGCCTCGACCTCCTCCGAATCGAGGAACTCGTCGGCGTACTCCTGCAGGGACCAGTCGATCTGATTGGTGGCTGACCTCAGGTTCTTGGCGTTCAGGGCGGAGTACAGCTCCACGGTGTGGCTGGAATTGCCGTACAGGTCGCTGCAGTCCTTCACGGATATGCGGTTCTGCGTGAGAGTCCCGGTCTTGTCGGAGCACAGGACGTCCATGGCGCCGAAGTTCTGGATCGCGGTCACGTCCTTGACGATGACCTTCTTCTTCGACATGTCTATAGCGCCCTTGGCCAGATTGGTGGAGACGATGGTGGCCAGCATCTCCGGCATCAATCCGATCGCCAGAGTCAGTGCGTACTTGACCGCCTCGATGAAGTAGTCCTCGGTGCCCTCGGTGTACCCCTTGTACACCATGATGATGAAGACGGGGGGGACCATCAGGAGCATGATCCTCAGGAGGACCCTGACGATGGCCTTGGAGCCCTTGTCGTAGGTGGTGCTCGGCTTCTTCCTGCTGAGGGATTCGGCCATGTTCCCGAACACGGTGTCGTCGCCCACGGCCACGACCACGGCGACGGCGGAGCCGCCGACGACGTTGGTGCCCATGAACGCGATGTTGTCGCATGAGAGGATGTTCCCGCCGATCTCGGTGGGATCGCTGTGCTTGCTGACGGGGTTGGACTCCCCGGTAAGGGCCGACTGGTCGACCTTCAGATGATTGGATTTGATTATCCTGACGTCGGCCGGGATCATGTCCCCCGTGTCCAGGATGACTATATCGCCCACCACGAGCTCCCTGGAGTCGACCTCCATCTCGGAGTCCTCGCGGACCACCGTGATGATCGTGGTGACCATGCTGACCAGCTTCGCGGCCGCCTTGCTGCTCCGCGTCTCCTGGACGAAGGTCACGGTTCCGCTGACCAGGATCAGCGTCGTGAGAATGACGAAATAGATTATGTCCGGATCCAGGACCATCCAGAGGATGTCGATGATCGCGAGGACTATTATGAAATAATTGACGAAAGAACGGTAGAGCCTCTTCAGCACCTGGTGGGTGTTGCGGTCGGTGACCGTGTTCTTCCCGTACTTGATACGGGATGTCGTGAGTTCCTCGTTGAAATGGCCTTCCAGCCTGCTGTCGTATTCTTTCAGCACAGCGTCAGCGTCTTGCGATGCAGCGCGTCTGAGCCTTTGTTCTGGGATATCCGTCGAACCTTTGACCACGGAAGAGGGCATGGACCCCCCTACTTAAAACATGGCCCCGACGGGCGGGAAACAGGAAGCGCCCGGACGGCATGTCCGGGCGCGCGACGGTTTGAAAACGCCCTCTCAGGCGGATTCCTTGTTCTCCTGGGGCTCGGCGGGGGCCTCCTCGGAAGGGGCCTCGGGAGCGGGCTCGGAGGACTCCTCGGCAGGCGTCTCGACGGGAGCCTCTGCGGGAGCCTCGACGGTCTCGGGGACCTCTGCTGGAGCCTCCTCGGCGGGTGCGGGCTCCTCCGCGGGAGCGTGCTCGTGGGCCGCCTTCGGCTTCTCCTTGGAGGCTGCCTTCTCGGCCTTCTTCTCGGCGCGGAGCTCCTCGCGGGCCCTCTTCTTCTCGGCGCGGTAGGTCTCCTTCGTCCTCTTCACGTCCTCTTTGAGCTTCTTCTTGGCCTCGGCCTGCTCCTCCTTGGGGAGTTTCTTGATCTCCTCCTTGCGCTTCTCGTTGGCGCGGCGGGCCTTCCAGTAGTCGTCCGAGGCGCGGTTCTTCTCCTTCTCCTCGGCCTGCTCCTTCTCCTTGGCGATCTTGGCGTGCCTGGCTGTCGCCTTCGCATCGTCGCCGGTGGTCTCGATGATCTTGGACATTCGTGATCCCTCTATGTAGCGGTGAATCGAAAAGGCGTATATAAAGGGTGGAAAGAGTTTGTTGAGCGCCCATCTAAGGACGCTCAGGAATCACTGGTTGCACTTCCAGAGCCCGTGCTTGTTGCAGAGCTCCCATGCGATGATGCTCTTGGCATTGGTCTCGAAGCACGCCTCGGGCTTGTCGCCGGGCTTGAGGTACTTCCTCATCAGGACGCCGTCGGCGCAGATCTCGATGTAGACGATGTAGTGCTCCTCGGTCATGGGATGGGGGTTGTCCTTCCCGACGACCACTTTGACGACGTTGCCGTCCCTGGTCACGTAGGGGACGTGCTTCTCCTCGGCGGGGTTCCCGGTCTTGGGCTCGAGGGGCGTCATGGGGCTCCCGCAGCAGGACGGGTTGCAGTGGCCCTTGTACACCAGTTCCACGGCGGTCCCGCATTTCTCGCAGACGAATTTCCGAGTCATTGTTTGCCTCGGCACGGGGATTCCGTCCCCGGGATTTTATAAAGTGCCTTCCGGAGGCCCCGTTGAAACGTCCGTTACGTTCATGAGCGATGGGGGTTGTCGAGGTATCATGGAAATCCCGGCACTCTACGCCGAACGCGACGGGGAGTTCCTCCGCGCCATCGAACCGCCCGCGAGGGGCGTCATCCCGTCGGATCACGGGACGACGTCGTTCAGGCAGGCGGCGGAGAGCATCCCCCGCGGGGATTCGCGGGGCGCCGTGACCGTGGTGGACGCGGACAGCCTTAGGGCGGGGGAGTTCCTCGAGGGCGTGGTCAAAAGGATGAGGGTCCGCGGTTCGGACATCTGGTTCATGACCTGCGTCCGCGACGCCGACGACCTGATGGATGCGTTCAACACCGTGGCCGAGAAGGTCCTGGCGCCGTACCATCTGATCGACGGCCTGGATTCGGCCAAGGACATCCTGTCAGTCTCGGATGCGGTGATACCCTCAGTGTTCGTGAGGAACGGCGGGGCGGTGCGCGGGAGCCTCCGCGGCATAATGGAATCTCTGGAGTCGATCGGATTCTACAGGATGTGCGTGGTCGACACGGACGGTTCCGTTCCCATGGGCGACTGGGAGTGGATCGCCGACGTGTTCCCTTCGACGATACCGTTCGTGGACGATCCCGAAAGGATATCCGGCCTGGGATTCGAGGACGTCATCGCTCCTCTGAGGCTGCGATCCTTCCGACGAACTCCTCCACTGCATCCGCCGCCCCCTCGCCGCACGTGCGGTCCGTCCCGGGTATCTCCAGATGGCCGAGCCATTCCATCCCCAGCATGGCAGAGAAGGCCCTGAACACCGTTAACGTCGGACGGAAATCCGGCTTCTCGCTCCCGGCGCAGATCAGTCCGGCGACGGCCTTCGGATGGGGCATGCCCTTGTCGAACCAGTAGGGCTGGAAACGGTCGATCGCCGTCTTGATGATGGATGATGGACCGCTGAAATGAACCGGGGACGCCAGGATGAGAAGCTCCGACGAGGCGAACTCCTCGTAGATCCTGTTCATCCCATCTTCTATGACGCAATGCCCGTCGGCGCACAGTCCGCAGTCGCGGCAGTGCGCTATGTCGTCGGCCAGATAGACGACGACCGGATCGTACCCACGTTCCGCCAGGGCGACGGAGGCGGCCCTGCACATGGTGTCGGTGACGCCGTTCATGCGGGCGCTCCCGCAGATTATCAGGGCCTTGCGCATGCCTCCGTATCCGCGGGACGGGTTATTTGGTTTCGCACCAGAGCGGGTGCTGTCCGGTCTATATGGGCTTATTAAATATCAATTCGCCTATAACCATCATTGCCGTACGCGACCAAGGGCAAACGATGGTCTGTGAGAATCATCCGCCCGCCATCGCGGACGCGGAAGGAGGGAAGGACGGATGAGGAGGATGCCCGTGGGATGCAACGATTTCAGGGACCTGAGGGACAGGGACCTGTACTACGTGGACAAGACATGGTACATCGACAGGTTCATCGGATACGAGTCGAGGATCACACTCCTGGCCCGCCCGCACCGCTGCGGGAGGACCCTGTGCCTCAGCATGCTCGACGCGTACCTGAACGTCAGGTACGCAGGGGAACCCGACCGCTTCGAGGGTCTGGAGATCTCCGAGAGACGTCCGAACGATCCCGAGAAGAACTCGAACCCGGTCATCCTGATGTCGTTCAAGGACCTCGGAAACGGGACGTACGAGTCGTTCCAGGAGGACTTCGCCGACAGGATGTCGGAGCTCTTCGCCGGCTACCCGGAACTCCGCACGTCCGAGAGGCTCAACGGGGACACGAAGGAAATCTACGAATCCATCGTCTCCAGGAGGGCCGACAAGGCGAGGCTGATGCTCGCGCCCAACCACCTCTGCCAGATGCTGAACGCCCACTACGGGAGAAAGGTGATCGTGCTCATAGACGACTGCGACGACCCCGTCGTCATCCCCGGATCGACCGTCGAGCGCGGGAGGGTGGAGAAGTTCCTGGAGGTCATGCTGCAGCACGTCCTCAACGTCAACCACAACCGCTCATTCAGATTCGCCGTGGTGATGTCGGCGAGGATGGTGTTCGAGAGGTACGCGCCCGTGTACGGGGTTGACAACAAGCACCCCCTCACGTACCGGTTCTCGGACCTGTTCCGTTTCACGCAGAAGGACGTCGAGAGGATCCTCAGGGAATACGGCGAGGGCAGGAGGATCAACGAGGCCCGCAGATGGTACGGGCCGGACTTCAACCCGTACAGCGTCGTCAGGTACGTCGACTCGGGGTTCGTCCCCAGGGTATACCGGACCGATCCTGGGAACGACCCGATCATGGACGCGGCGATGGCGATGAACAGCAAGCGCATCTTCACCCAGCTCACGGGGATGGCCATCGGGGGACGGGTCCCGGCGTTCACCTACACGACGATGACCTACCGCGAGATGTCCGACGGGGACGACGAAATGATGTCCATGCTGATCCTCATGGGCTACCTGGATGCCTACAGGGACGACCTGCACGTGACATGGGCATCGGTGCCGAACCTCGAGACCAGGCACATCTTCGCCTCGGCGGTCTCCGGTCTGCTGTCCCCTCCGGGGACCGACCTGATCGGGGATTTCGCCCGCGCCATGTACGATGCGGATGCCGATGCCATGCTCGGGTTCATGGATACCGCGTTCGAATACTCCGCGGGCGGGAGGATTGCCGATCGCGAGCAGATCCACCGCGCGTTCCTCGCGGGGGCCCTCATGCTGGTGGGGGCCGACTACCATGTGGACACGGAGAGGAGGCTGGACGACGGTTTCTACCATATCACCCCCGTGTCCAGGGCCTGCCATGGGGGCGATGTGCTCTTCAAGATCGAGAAAGCGGGGTACTGGACGCCGTACAGGGACCATTGGCAGCGTCCGGAGATCATCGTCGGTCCCACGCGGTCCGAATCGCGACGATACGGCCTTCGGGACCGTCCGATGTAAAAATCCTAACTTCGCTTAGGATTTATCGCATATCTTCCATTAATACGAAGTATACTTAGAATAATCCTTGAATCTATCAAAAATCCTAACTTTACTTAGGATTTTATACGGACATCGGCATGCAGTCGCATGAAGGTCCTCAGGGAGAGACAACTTGGGCTGCTCGAGAGCGCCAAAGGTAAGACGGACCTCGTGAAGGTCGTGACGGGCATGCGCCGTACGGGGAAATCCACCCTCCTGAAGCAGTTCCGCGATACCCTGGACGGGGACGATGACATCGTCTTCCTCGACCTGGACCTCCTCGACGAGGACCTGGACTGGAAGGGCCTGAGGGACCGCATCCGCGACAGCATCTCCGGCGACGGCATCCACTACGTGTTCATCGACGAGATCCAGGACGTCGACGGGTGGGAGAGGGTGGTGGCCGAACTCGTGGCGAGAGGCGACTGCGACGTCTACATCACGGGACCCAGCTCGAAACTGCTGTCATCGGAGCTGGCCACCAAGATCTCCGGCAGATACGTGGAGGTGGAGGTGTCGCCGCTGTCGTTCAAGGAGTACCTGACCTTCTACCCCGGGGATGCGGAGGAGAGGTTCAACGACTACCTCCGCTACGGATCCCTGCCGGTGATCGAGCCGGCCAGAGGGTCCGAGCTCTGCGAGAGCCAGCTGGGGGACATCTTCAACACCGTGCTCGTCAAGGACGTCCTGGCCCACTCGGGCGGGGCCGACGTGAGCAAGGTCGTCGCCATCGCCAGATACCTGTTCTCCAACATCGGGAACGTCACGAACGTGGACAACATCTCCAAGGACCTGAGGATCGGGTATCCGACCGTCAGGAAATACGTGGACGAGATGGTCTCCGCGCACCTGTTCGAATGCTGCGAGAGGTACGACATCGTCGGGAGGCGGATCATGCAGTCCAAGGGCAAGTACTACGCCACCGACATAGGGATGAGGAGGGTCATGACGGGAGGAGCCCCGACCCCCGACATAAGCAGACCCCTGGAGAACATCGTGTACATGGAGCTCCGCCGGAGGTACCGCCACGTCCGCGTCGGGAGCTACAGGGACTGCGAGGTGGACTTCACCGCCACCGACGGCGACGCCACGGAATACTTCCAGGTATGCCAGACCATCATGTCCGAGGACACCAGGGACAGGGAGTTCCGCCCGTACCGGAGGATCGGCGACAACTACCGCAAGACCGTCCTCACCCTGGACCGCTTCGGCCTGGGGTCCTACGAGGGCATCGAGGTGGTCAACGTGGTCGATTGGCTGCTCGGACAAGGGTCGCGATCCGCGACCAAACGGATGGACAACCCCCCGGGAATCGCGCAGTATTGATTGGACGTCTTCGCATCGACAAGATGACCGTCTGGCACCATCCTATATACGGGACGCATATACGGTCACGGAGATAGACATGGACGATTTCATGAAGGTCAAGGCGGTCGAGATGCCCAGGGACATAGTCGCCGGACACGGCGTCATAGACGGCGTGCGCGACATGTGCGTGGGGCTCCACCTCGACGGCCCGGGCACCATCCTCACCGGCGGGAGGACCGCCGAGGTCGCCGGGAACCGCGTGAAGGACCTCATGGAAGGATACGACATCGACGTCTGCAGCATCGGCGACGCCACCATGGAGAACGCCCAGAAGGCCGCTGAGCAGGCCAGGGAGTTCGGGTCCACGTTCATCCTCGCCGTGGGCGGGGGGAGCAAGATCGACACCGCCAAGATCGTGTCCAACGAGCTCCGCATACCGTTCATAGCCATCCCCACGTCCGCATCCCACGACGGGATCGCGTCCAACCGCGCGTCCCTCAAATCCGCAGAAGGCTCCAGATCCATAGCGTCCGCCTCGCCCATGGGGATCCTGGCGGATACCGAGATAATCGTCGAGGCGCCCTACAGGCTCCTGGCCTCCGGGTGCGCGGATGTCATCTCGAACCTCACGGCGGTTAAGGATTGGGACTTCGCCCGCAGGCTGAAGGGCGAATCGTTCAGCAGGTCGGCGTACTCGTTCTCGATGTACGCGGCCGAGAACATACTGGAGAGTTCGGGGCTCATCAAGCCCCATGTCGAGGAGAGCGTCTGGATGGCCATCAAGCCGATCATCATGTCCGGGATCTCCATGATCGTGGCCGGAAGCTCCCGCCCGACCAGCGGCGCGGAGCACATGATCTCCCACATGCTCGACATCAGGTGCCCCGGGAGGGCCCTCCACGGGGAGCAGTGCGGCGTCGGATCCATAATGACCATGTACCTCCACGGAGGGGACTGGGAGAGGATACGCGACGCTCTGGCCGAGATAGGCGCGCCGACCACGGCGAAGCAGCTCGGAATCTCGCCGGAGGACCTGATCTACTGCATGGCCCACGCCACAGAGATCCGCTCGGACAGGTTCACCATCCTGGGGGACGAGGGCATAACCGAGGAAGTGGCCGAGAACGTCGCCAAGGCGACGGGGGTGATCCGATGACGATAACGCTGGTGAGCAAGGGGATTGCGGACAGCGGTTCGGAGTTCTACTACATCGGACCCCTGGAGGAATGCGAGGGCTGCAAGCTCAGAAGCGTCTGCAACGGCCTGGAGGCCGGCGCGAGATACAGAGTGGCGGCGCTGAGGAAGCAGGAGCACGACTGCCCCGCCCTGGAGGGCGGGAAGGTGGTGGCCGCAGAGGTGGAGAAGGTCCCGTCGCCCGCGATTCTTCCGAAGAAGGGCCTGCTGGAAGGGGTGACCGTCACGTTCTCCCAACCGAAGTGCGAGAGGCCCGGATGCCCCAACTGGAGACTCTGCCACCCCGTCGGGAAAGAAGAAGGGTGCAAGGTGACGGTGGTCCGCATGGGATCCACCGCCGAATGCCCCGAAGGGGAGAGGCTCGCCTTCGTCGACATCCTGCGACGAGGGAGCCACTCTTTTCAGATTCAGAACTTCTCGCCGGTGATGCGCTCGTACATGTCGACGTAGAGCTTGCTCACGCGGTCGATGATCTCCTGCGGGAGCGCGGGGATGGCGGGCTCCTCGAGTCCCTTCTCGCGGGCCTCCATGAGCTTCGCATGGTAGCCGGTCTCCCTGTAGTACTGGCGGACGAACTCCTTGGAGAGCTCGACGATGTTGCCCTTGGCGTACTCGTCGGCGTCCCACCAGCGGTCCTCGTCCAGGGTGCCGAAGGTGTCGACGACCATGAGCTTCCTGTCCTTGTCGTATCCGAACTCCTTCTTCCCGTCCACGTGGATCAGTCCGCGCTTGCCCGCCTCGCGTGCTATGAGGGAGTCGATGCGGAGGACCGTGTCCTCCATCTCCTTGAACTCGGCCTCGGACAGCCCGGCCATCTCCTTGGCCTGGGCGTCGGTGAGATTCTCATCGTGGGCCTCCAGCTTCGTGGTGCACTCGATGAAGGGCTTCGGGAGCTTGTCGCCGTACTTGACCTGGTACCCTGCGGGGAATCCGAGCCGCTCGGCGGTGATCTTCCCGGCCTTGACCCTGTCCAGAAGGGAGCCGGCGACGTAGTACCTGCAGATGACCTCCAGAGGTATCAGGTAGTTGACGGTGTCCTCGTTCAGCTGGCTGTAGTCGCGGATGACCCTGACCCTCTTGACCCTCATCCTGTCCTTGGAGGGCTCGCTGAGGTAGTCGTTGCGGATACCCTCCTGGTTCATCAGGTTGAACCAGTACTTGGCGGTCCTGCACAGCGTCTCGCCCTTGTGGGGGACCTTGGAGGGGATGATCTTGTCGAAAACGGAGATGTTGTCGGTGTACGCGAACTCCAGCGTGTCCGCGTCGACCTCGTAGACCTCTTTGACCTTCCCGGTCATGATCTTCTGCATGCGTGCGCGATTGGATGACGGGTATTTACATCCGCTGGAATCCTCGGAGGGACGGCAGGTCGAGGCCGATGACGCGCGGACGCGCGGATGACGGGTCGACGATGATGCGGATCGCCTCGTACGAAGCTATCCCCGCCGCGACCTCGTCGACGGCTCCGAGCTTCGGGGAGTCCTGAACGGGTTCGGATGCGTCGTAATCGGATCCCGGGACGGAGACCGACACCCTGATCCGGGCGCCGTCGGAGGAAGCCCTGATCAGCGGGACGTTGTTCTCGGAGCACCATTTAACCAGGACCTTCCCGGCCTCCGGTGATCCGGTGCACTCCAGGACAAGAGAGCATCCCGAGAACATGCTGACCGTCTCCTCGGTGACGGGCTCGGAATGGGCCTCGGCCATGACCGAGTAGTTCAGCGCGAGGGCCCACTCCGCCGATATGACGGATTTCGGACGCATGTCGCCGGGAGCGTAGATGAACTGGCGGTTGATGTCCGGGATCTCCGGCACCGCCGGGTCGCATAGGACGAGGTCCATCGCCCCCGCCTCCACCAGGGAGGTCAGCGCGTGCACCCCGATCCCGCCGCATCCGGCGATGCCGATGCGTGCTCCGACGATCCTCTGCTGTCCGTCCTCGCCCACGATGGGCGTCTGCCTCTCGAACCTGCTCACAGTATCCCCTCCAGAAGCTCCGTCATGAGCGTCAGGGCGGTCCTCACGGCCGCTCCGCGGACCTCGGCCCTGTCGCCCTCGAAACGATTCTCGGATACGACCACGCGGGGGCCGTCGGCCACCGCGACGTACACGAGACCGACCGGTTTGGTATCGGTCGCGCCTCCCGGGCCGGCGATGCCGGTGACCGCTATCGCTGCATCGGAACCGTAGACGCGCATCGCTCCGCGAACCATCTCCCCGGCCGTCTCCCGGCTCACGGCGCCGTGCGCCAGCAGGGTGCCGTGCGACACCCCCAGGATGCGCTCCTTGGAATCGTTGCTGTAGGTGACCGCGCTCCCCAGGAAGAACGACGACGCTCCCGGAAGGTCGGTCAGCGCGGATCCGATCATCCCTCCGGTGCAGGATTCGGCGCACGCGAGGGTCATGCCCCTCTCCGTAAGCTCGTCGGCGAGCCTCCGAGCTTCGCAGAGGGGCATTGGAATCGCCCTCGTAGCAGGCCTTCACCCTTCCGACGCCGTCGATCGCGTCGATGACGCGGGCGGTGGCATCGGGGACCAGGTCCCTCCAATACTCGCCGTTCACCATCCTGCGGCGGATCTCCGTCCCGGAGTAGTACTCCCTGTTGTAGATGTGGGACCTGCGTACCTCGTATCCGGCTTCCTCGAAGAGCCTGCGGGTCATGGGGTTGTTGGTGTAGACCCTGCTGAACGGGGGGCACATGGATTCCACATGGGACACCCACACGGAGTAGCGGTTCAAATCCTCGACGGGGACGATGCTGTAGTTGTGGATGTCCGCCTCGCTCAGCGCGCGGTCGATCATCAGATAGCGTTCCCCGGCGGTGAACGGATTGGACGGGTGGTGCGAGTACTGGGCGCTCCCTATGCCGACGATGAGGTGGTCCGACTCGGATGCGCATTTGGAGAGGACCTCCATGTGCCCCAGATGGAGCGGTTGGAATCTTCCTATCACAAGGGAATAGCCCGCGTACTCGTCCTTCATCGGGACGGCGACTGCGGAACCGTATTTAAATGGTTTCGGGGAGGGGGCGATGCCCCTCCCACGAGGTTCATCTGCTCCTGCGGATCAATGCGACAATGGCCACAAGGACCACGACGATCGCCCCGGCGATAACAGCGACCCTGACGGCGTCGCCAGAACCGGGTTCCGGCTCCTCAGGCGCGGGCGTCGGAATGACGACAGGAAAGTCATCAGACGTGTCGGGGATTATGATGAACGAGGGTATCGTGGAGGCCGTCTCCGCTATGTAGTACAGCGAGAAGTGGTTCAGCTCAATCTCAGCGTAACCTTCACCGAACTCCGCATCGACCTTCTGCGCCTTGCCATTGTCCTTCAACCAGTACACCGCGGGGCTCTTGAAGTCCATCTCAGTCATGTCGATTCTGACCTTGGCCGTGCCTCCAAGCTCGTGGATATCCTCCGTAGTCGACTCTGCTTTCAGCTCGATGACTTTGTTGCCATCGGCCTTCTTCTTCTGAGCATCGGTGAGCCCATCCTCCTTCACCATTATGGAGATAGTAACATCCTCTTCGCGAGAGGTCATGGTACTGGCCACATCGCTGTCGATCCCGATGCTTCCCGCATTGCCGGTAATCGTGAGCGATGCCCTGGAGCTGGCTATGGCGCTGAAAGATTTCGGAGATAGCTTGACGGAGTCGGTTGCCACGGAGATATCCTTCGAGACGTCGGGGACCTTGTCAGAAATGCCTCTACTAAATCTGGTGCGGGTGCGACTTGATCCTTGTCGATCCGGAATGCCG
>CAVJLK010000042.1:0-15590 GCA_963650175.1 Ruminococcus sp. CAG:579
CCGATCGGACGTCGGCGACTGAACGGGTTGCCGACGGTACCCCCTGAGTAGTTACGTCGTTTCATCGTATGTTCATGACCCTAAGGCCCGTCACGGTGAAGCTCGATGAAAAGGAGATACGGTATCTCGACCATCTGATTGGGAAGGGGAAGATTACCAGCAGGTCCTCTGCGGTGCGTGCGATAGTGCAGGAGAGTATGGAGAGGACCGACCTCTGCAAGGGATCCGCCTGGACTGATGTGAATCGTTCGTCCGATAGGACGGGCATATCATCCAGCAAAGAAACGCAGATGCGGCCGAAGGCCCAGGTCAAGCCGTTCATAACGCCCGAGGATGTTCTCATAGACGGTCGTATTGCCATAGGGCTGTTGAAAGTGGCGGAGGACGGCCGGGTGATGCAGGCCGATAAGGAAACGATCAGAGCGATATGCACGGGCAAATGGTACGATCCGCGCAAGACGGTCTGGACGGAGTACCAGCCGATTCATCTCGAAGAATGCCCTCCCGGGCCGTACATCCACTGGAGGGTCAGGAAGAGCAGGGCGGCCGGTACAGATCAGGTACGGGATAAGACGGTCGCGGAATCGGAATCGCGCTCCATCAGTCGCTACAGGATGTCGGACGCGACACGCGAGCTCATCCGGGCACACCGGCCTCTGTTCCGAAGTGGCAAGGGTGGGGTTGTGAGGCAGTTGCCTTGTTCCTGCGGAGTATACGCGCGAACGGATGTCCCGGCGTGTGCGCGTGCCCTTATCGGCATCGAGGCCGTATACACGGGATTCGACGGCCATCGGAAGATTCCCGGACGCGACGATCTTGTTCGGACATCTTCGGACACCTGGATGTCATATCCCGACGACTCCTCCAATGGGGGGATGGTTCCCCGGGTCGGACAGAGATGTCCGTCGGCTTCGAACATCAATCGGCCCAGACGTTCATTGCTGGGATGTTGTGGTGGCCCCATTTCCGTTGGATTCCGATTCCAATCTTGCTTTCAGTCTTTCGATGTCCTCATCATACGACTTCTTGAGGTACGAATCGCAGAGCTGGATCGTCAATTCCGGTTCCTTCGAGGCGAAGCGTTCTATGCGCGTCTTCAGACGTCTGATGTTCGAATCACGGGGCAATACCCTGCGGACGGCGTCGTAGGCCTTGGCGAAATCGACCTCTTGGTCGGATGACGGGTAGCTTCTGCGGAATTCCCGAAGATCGACATCGGGGTCGTAGGGTCTGTCCAGACTTATCAGGTTCCTGAAGAACCTCGAATTGTAGAACTTCTTGTCCTTCCCGGCGTCGAACCGGATGATGCTCTCGTACTCCCCCGAGATTATCGCACGTTCGAACGGAGGGTCTACGGTAATTCCCATCCTGAAGCGGTGTGCCTCCCCTTTCTCCGAACCGAAATCCGTCTCGTAGTATTCCCAGACGATCAGATCGTCGCTCCCATTCCCGACCTCATATTGCTCCCCATTGAATGGCAGTTCTTCGTGGGACGATGCATTCTCCACGGTGGCGAACGTATTCTGCGGGCTGTTCTTTCTGGTGATGTATCCGTTCGAGAGGGTGTAATCCGCAGTGTAGCGTATCCTGAACAGCTCCTTGTTCCCGCAATAGAGGCCCATCGACGATCTCTTGTAGCCAGAGTACTTCAGAATCTCGCCGATCATGGCGATTTTCTTGAAATCGAAGACGAGGTAATCCCCTTCGATGTCCAATTCGAAGCTCTTCTCGACACCTTCGGCATTGATCCTCGGGAATAGGGGCGTGGGAGCGTAGATGTACAGCTTCGTTCCCTGGGCTTCCCGGTAATACATCTCGTCCCCGATCATCCGCCATGGTTGCTCGTCGATGCGGTAGCGGTAGGATGGTATCTGGAAGCTGAATGTGAACTCGCGGCCGTCGAGGACCATGGGTTCCGTACAGACCGTCCCATCCATCGTATTGAACCCGTAGGGTTCATCGAACCCGGCGACCTTGCAGGTCGACTCTTTCTGCGTTGTATACGTGGATTCCTCGAAAGTGCATCCGAATCCTGGCATCATCAGGAATCTGGCCTTGACGGTCCCTCCGAGCATTATCGAATATACGCCGGCCTCGGGCTTCAATCCCGTGGAGGCGAGATCCAGTTCGATGTCCGAGTCCCTCGCCCCAGCGTCGTACAGCGACCCCAGACGTTCCACATGCGTGCGGTTCATTCCGCACATCACATCCAATGACAGGTTGCGGTTATCCCGGTTGATGAAGATGTGGAGCGACGGGAGCCTGTCGAACATGAGATAGGAGTTCCCGTCCTGATCGCGGCATTGGGCATTCACCACGGGGGTCGTGATCCGTATGGATTCGTCCACGGTCTTCTCGACGGTGAAACGGCGTCCGCCGATCTGGACCGAGTCGTTCGGACCCAGCATGAATCCGTAGAGCTCCCCTTTGTCGCCTGCGCTGCCGAGGTCCTTGAGACTGTCCGGATCCAGCGGGAGATCCGCCCTCGCCAGGACGAGATTGAATCCGAGGGAGACCTTCCTGTGTGATTTTCCGTTCTTGTTGAAAAGGATGTATCCGTCGTTGGTGTTGGAGAAGATGCGGTCGCGTCCCACCCATACGGTGAATTCATCGAGCGGGTCTGATAGACTCATCGATTCCTCATCATCCATGACTATCGATCCGAACCGTTCGGTCGTATTCAGTCTGCGTTCGTACAGGACATCGCCGGTCGAGGACCTCAGGGTCAGGGGCGGATTCCGGGTCTCGACGATCCTCGGAGGCACGATGAGGCTGAATCTCATCCTCTCCTTGTCGCATTCTATGTAGGGCGGACTCCCGATCCTGTCGCGTGTCTTGCGGCGGTCGCGGTTCTCGGCCCAGCTTCTGAACTGCTCCTCATAGACGCCCAGACGGACATCATCCAGGGATTCGTAGCTGTTGCCGATCCTGCGGATCATCTTCTTAACCACATCGCCGAACAGGGTCTCGTCGCACAGGACGTTGCAGGTCGATTTGATCAGGTTGGTGCCTCTGAGTTCGGGATACGTCTGGGCGAATTCCGGGTCCGAGAAGACCTGCGCGATCACGTACATCGCGTCGTCCAGATCATCCGGGACGGTACCCCTGAGTGCGACGTTGTAGAAGCTGTACAGGAAATCGAAGAAGGCGGAGCTGTATTTGTTGGGGATGAACCCGTGAGCGAGTATATTGCCCACATAGGGCATGCCACCTGACTCGAACGACACCAAGTTGTAGCGCTTGAGCGTCCTCATGAAGTAGCCGCCTATGTCCTTCTGTTTGTTCACATTCTGTTTGCATCCGATGCTGTTCCAGAATTCCGCCCAATACTTCCTGTCGTCATAGAA
The DNA here is from genome assembly GCA_963650175.1 of Ruminococcus sp. CAG:579. GTDB lineage: Archaea > Thermoplasmatota > Thermoplasmata > Methanomassiliicoccales > Methanomethylophilaceae > Methanoprimaticola. The sequence goes on from CAVJLK010000042.1 coordinate 3,348, forward strand.
GCGCATCCCGATGTCGACCAGATAGTAGGCGAACTGGAGATCGCATCTCCTCCAGCCAATTTCGGCGTCTTCGTACATCGCTTTGCCGTTGGCGCGTATCAGCTCGATCTCGTCATTGTCGAGCTCTATCTGGGAGATCAAGGACAGTTCACGGTCCACGATCTGTTGCTCCATCTTCTTCTGGAGACCGACCAACGCCATTTGCAGAATATCACTCCCCGAGCTGCAACGAGGTCAGATACCTCACCGCCAATCCCCTCACCAGGTCGTCGTGGTATCTCTGATTCCTGAAATTCCTGAGGCAGGAATAGCATGACGTATCCCCGGTGGGGCCTCCGCAGGTGCAGTCCTGGACCACGGATATCGCGGACTCCACACCTCTGCGGAGCGCATCCTCGTCGGATATCATCCTGACGTATCCGGATCCTCCCGGCGTGTTGTCGAAGATGATGAACGTGTAATCGCCTCCGACATTGTCCAGACATCCGCTCAGCTCGGAGCGTTCTATGGAGAATTCCCGGCAGAACCCCTCCAGCAGAGCATAGAGGACGGACATCGCGGTGTTCTTGTCCCGGCAGGGCCTGTTCATGAAACGCAGGATGAGGACGTCCGTCCTGAACACGTGGCCGAGGTTGAGGGCCTTCCCGACACTCCCGTTGCACTGATTCCGGTCGGCTCCCTTGTGATCCCAATTCTTCCTCTTTTGCACATCTTCTATCTTGAATGCGTATCCGCATCTGTTGCATATCAGGTACTTCTGCTCGTTGATCGCTACCAGTCTGCTGTTGGATCTCGAGATCATCTGGACATCTTCGCGACCGATGCGATGGACGGATTCCTTGTTGTCGTATGAGTCGCAGAAGGAGACCTCGCTGCTGTGGGAACGACGGGGCTTCTCGGAGACGGACATCTTCGCATCCTCGAACTTGAACCCCTTCTCCGGCTTTATGAAACGCTGGACCCCTTTCCCGAGGCGTTCTCCGCAGGAGCATACGGAAAGCTGCTCGCTGAAGCGGTCGTCATCCTCTTCTTCGAGATAGTTGTCGATCATCATCGTGAATTTGCCGCAGCTCGCGCACTTCTTGTACACGTATTGGGTCCAGTTGCCGTGGCCTGTCGGTGCCGTGCCCCGGCCATGGTAGGATCTGATCGGTGTCACATACCTGCTCTGGAATGCCCTGCCATCCGCAATCACTTCGGAGCCGGGGGCGTATTCGGATATGGCGATCAACAGATCGCGGCTCAGGTCGACATCGGACTTCCCGCTGACCGGGAGCAATGGGACCACATCCACGGGGAATCCGTACTTCGGGATCACGTTGTATCTCGACAGGAAGTCCAGCGTGTCGGTGTTCTCTATCGCCTCCAGCGTATTGAGGGCGTTGCTCGCGCTCCTGAGGAGCTGCCTCTTCGCCTTGATGTCGTCGGCCCGAGCACCATTCTGGATTTTGTCAGCAGGGATGCTGAGGTCGCTGCTGTCCCTCCTGAATTCCTCGGTGGCCAGATTCAGACATCCGTTCTCCTCGTCAGTACCGAAGAGGGATGCGGTCCAACCGAAATTCTCTATGTCGATCTCCTCGTCGTCCTGTATCTCCTCAGGAACGATGTACTCCAGATACTCTCTGAGGTTGTCGGGTTTACCTTCGAGGTATGCTCTGAATCCGTCGTATTGGTCGATGAACGTCCTCACCTTGGAGGGGTATTCTCCAACCTTCTTCCAGTAGAAGCTCAGGGCGGAGGCAAAGATGTGGCGTTTGACTATGGCGACGTTCTCGGGTTTGATCATCGGTACGGCGATCTTGCCCTCGATCATCTTCTCCGGGTGTTCGAAATACGTCGCATCGTGCGAAGCCTCCCTGCAGAATGTCACGGAGAACGATGAGGCGTCGATACCCCTCCCGGAACGTCCGGCCCTCTGGACATAGTTGGCAGGTGACGGAGGGACGTTTCTCATGAACACGGAATTCAGGGAACCGATGTCGACGCCCATCTCGAACGTAGTGGAGCAGCTCAGTGCATCTATCTTCCCATTCTTGAACAGATTCTGATAGTCCCTGGACTTCTTATTGCTCAGTTGGGCCGTATGCTCCACCATTTTGAAATTCACCATCGGGGAATCCACGCATGTGCGGACATAGTGGTTCTCCATGTCCAGGCCGTCGGGGAAGAGGTTCCCTGATGACGGGATGGCATCGACATCGACCCTTTCGAGGGTCTCCGAATTGCATTTGATGCACCTTCCGCGGACGCTGAACGGGTAGCTTCCTCCGCATTTCGAACACCTGAAGATGTGATCAGGAATCGACACCTTGAGACAGCTGAGATCGAACAGCGAGGAGGACATCTTCGCATTGTACGAGAGAACATTATCGAAGAATCCCTTGGCGAATTCCTCGGCTTTGTCGGGCCCGATTATCGCTTCCAGATACGCTTTGATGGCATCGTTGTAGAACTTCGCGACATCGCCTTTCCCATCCATCATGAATCCGTGCCGATGCTCGTACGGCCGGAAATCCGTACTTCCGTAATCGACCGCCCTCCTGTCGCGGATGTATTTCACCAGGGTGTCGAACAATTCACGGCATTCATCCGCATTCAATCCGTAATTCGGCATGTCCCGGTACGTCTTCTCGCGACCGGTTTTGTCGTACCCGTATTCGAACCTGAGGAATCCCAGGTACTCCATCGATCTGAAGGAATTGTTCTGGGCGCATTCCCTGACCAGGGCTTCCAGATACTCGGCATCGTCCAGCAACCCCCCGCCGGAACGTTTCATCATCCCGAGGAAATCATCGAACGGGACGCCGGAACGGAGCCTCTCCGTATTGTCCAGCATCGTCTGGTAGATGATCCTCTTCATGAGTATCCCGCGGTAGGATGATTCCATGTAGGGTGCGAAGAACGCGGCCGATTGCCTGCTGTCCGAGAACGCCAGGAACCTGCGGTCCCTGCTGTGAAGAAGCTCCTTGAACAACGCCGACGATATCACGGCGGTGGAGGCGTCGTTCCCGAGATACAGTTGCCTGAGCAGGCCTCTACGGGAATCCTTCCTCCCGCATACTGGACAGGTGCACACCTTCTCCTTCTCCGACACCTTGACGACCGTATTCAGATACTCTCTCCCGCAAGCGCATCCGTTCCCGCCTTTCCTGACGATGGAACCGCATCTGCTGCAGAGGGAGTAGAAGTCGTCGCTGTGGCCCTCCTTGTACTCGTCATCGAGTTCCACGCCGTCAGCCAGGAGGTATGCCTCGTACCCTTTGTAATCCGCCGACTGTCTAGACATCTGAACGAGGTTGTCGCCCTTCTTGTTCCCGAGGATGAAGATCGACCCGCAGTTGTAGCACGTGGAGATCTGGAAGACCTTGAACTCCTCGCCGTCCTCGGAATAGGTCTTCCGCGGACGGATGAGGAGCTTCTCACTGCCTTTCAGAGTGACGTATGCGCCGTCCAGACCTTTGACGAACAGGTGGTATCTGGCGTTGAACACGCGATTGCCGTTCTTCTTGGTCGCCGAGATGACGTCCATTATGTCTATAATGTCCTGTTCTCCGAGGTTGACCTCACTCGATAGTTCGGAAAGGGATTTGACGCCCGAATCCAACGCATCCGCGATTTTGTGGATCAGGGGGTCGGCGTAGCATATGTCATAGAGCGTCGAGCGGGGATCCGACGATCTGTCCAAGCCCAGATAATCTCTGAGCCCATCCTTCGTATCGGAATCGGAATCTCCGTTGCGGACGATCTCCGCGACGTCCGCATAGAATCCGGATTCGGGGGATTTCATCTCTTCCGGGCGGGCTAGCGGGATAGTCTTCGTGCGTATGACGTCCGATCCAGCAAACAGTTCATCGCACAATTCTGTCGCGAATTCGGCCACGGCTCCGTTCTCCTCCTCCGAACCCAACGTGGCGCTCGTGAGTATGAACTGAAGGTTCTTCTTCCCGAGGGAGGCTTTGAGGCGTCTGAGCAGCAGCGATACCTCGGAACCCTTGGCCCCGGTATATGTGTGGACCTCGTCGAGGACCACGAACCTCCAATGGTTCTCCCCGCCGTCCCCGAACAGGGGGTTGTTTGACGGCTTGATCAGGAGGTGTTCGAGCATCGCATAGTTCGTGATCAGGATATGCGGGGGGTTCTTGCGGAATGTGGCCCTGTCGTAGATCTCGTTGGCCGGCCTCTCTATCAACCCGCCGTCTTCGACGTCGGCCTCGGATTTGGTGTCCCTGGTCTCTCCGGTGAAGGTGCCGAACGTTATATCCGGATAATCAGACAGGATGTCCCGCATCCTCTCCAGCTGGTCGTTGGCCAGAGCGTTGAGGGGATAGAGGAGCATCACGCGCACGCCCGTACCGAGCGTCCCGGCGGTCTTCTCCCTCATCAGCGAATCCAGGATTGGGATGAGGAAGCATTCCGTCTTCCCTGAGCCGGTCCCCGTCGATACGACGATGTTCCTGCCAGCGCGCACCTTTCTGATGGCCGCCTCCTGGTGCTCGTACAGTCTGAAGGACATGAACGGGGAGTAATCCAACCTGCGGAACTCGTCCGACAGGATTCCCTCGGAAATCAGTTCCTCGACGGTACTTCCGACGGGATAGTTGTGGGAGATCTGAAGGTATGGTCCGCGTGCGATGGCCCTGTCTTTTGATATTTCGTCCCTCAGCTGCTGATTGTATGTCTCGGAACTCGTCTTGAACGTCGAGAGGATGTATCTGCGGAAAGAATCGCGGATCTCTTCCGATGCGCTCAACGGGCTGTACGACCTTTGCTTCAGATCCTCGCTCAATTAAACTACCCAGGGTAGATGCTATTGAACATTGATAAATGCTTCAAAGAGTGTCTCATTATGTGTTGATGCTACATCGCTGGCGTATGTCTGGTCGACATTCCGTCTCATAGGGCGATCCAAAAAGCTCGATGTTCCGGATACGGCGCTTTCGAACCCATTGCCTTCGCCGTTCGAGTACAGTAGATTGTTCGGATATGCGGTCGCTTTGTCACGATTCCATATCGTATACGGACGAACGGAGGTTCGGCATACTCGGAGACTGTTCCGAAGGCCTTCGTCGATTCTGGGGCCGTATACAGGCACTGCAGGTTGTTTCTGTTCTTCCTCTTCGTCGTACCTTCGCGATAGAGTTAGTAGTGCGTAGGGGAGGGGGTACGGTCGGGGTTCTGATGCGTTGCCCGGATGATCTGGCTTCCGTTCTTCGGAGGCCTCGAGGGGTGGTTTTCTGCTGTTCTCCCCCAAATCTAACCTCGTTCTCTAACAGGATACCTCCCATCTCCATATCAGCGTATACGAATTTTATTTTCATATGCTTTTACAGCATACGAATAGATGAAATCCAGAATTTGTCGGTTTTTACGAAATTCGTAGCATTTCGAGAATTCTGCTACGAATTCCATAGATTCGCTAAATTTGGCCGAAAACGAATAACTTCTGAGCCAGAGGGGTAAAAAAGCGAACGGGAGGGGATTCGAACCCCCGGCTTGCAGCTTAGGAGGCTGCCGCCATATCCAGACTAGGCCACCCGTCCGTTAACCCGAGGATAGATGGGTCGGATATAAGGATTTGGGTCGACCAGGATGTTGGATGGATGATGCGATAATTGACGCATCCTGGCCGACCATCAGAGGCGTTCACATGGGCGATCCCGTCTCCGGCGCACCTCGGGGGAGGCACTGCCACACCCATCTCCGGCCGGGTACATATACTTCACGTTGTAATGTTTGTAGTTCGGGCCATCTTTGTAATTTTCATCATACCCGTTTCGAACGTTATGTTAGTTATTTATATCAGGACGCCCTTGCAAGACATGGGATGCATTGTGCCGTCTGGCCGCAAGAAAAGGATAATGGTGGCGTGTGTCACCTTCGAGACCTCGAAGGTCGTCGAACCGACGCTGTACTACGAGATCAACAAGGTCCACGTCATCCATTACGTCAAGGACCCGGAGTCCGAGAACGGCCGGCTGTACGACAGTTTCTGCAACCGCGTGGTGGAGATGCTCGACGAGCAGTCCCCCCTCAAGGTGGAGATCGTGAAGCACAACGAGAGGGTCAGCGACTTCTCCGTCATGCTCCGCACGATCCTGACGGTCATCAGTTCCGAGAAGGAGAACGAGCCCGGGTGCGAGATATACGTCAACGTGTCCGCGGGCACGCCGGAGTACGCGGCGGCCGCCGCGATCGCCTCGATGATGATGCCCGGGACCATCCCGTTCTCTGTCGGCACCAAGGAGTACACCGTGCCCAACGAGAGGATCAGGGAGCTCTATTTCATCGACGGGAAGCCCGTCGGTCTCACGAAGTCCACCTACGATCCGCGCATACTCCCCAGCTACACCATAGAGATGCCCGAGGAGCACCTGGTCAGGGCCCTGAGGATCCTGGACTCCCGCAACTCGCAGAACCAGTCGGTGACCAGCGGGAAGATGGTCCAGGCGATCAAGGACGCCGGGCTGTGGTACAGGGACACCCAGAAGTCCGAGGACGAGAGGAACGCCCAGAGGCAGAACGAGGCCGTGTACTATCAGAGGGACTTCGTCAACAAGTGGCTGTCCAACGGATGGATCGCGAAGGATTCCCACCGCAGCAGGTACGTCCTGACCGACGAGGGGCGCGCGATCATCGACACGTTCTATGTCGACATGGTCCAGCGAACGCCATCGGTCCCGGTCGAATCTCCAGAGCTCCTTCAGCGACCTGCTCAGCGGCGCCTTCGCGCCGAACTGCTTGCTGAATCTGAAGAAGCAGTATCCGGCGACGAACGCGATGATCAGCCCTATGATGAAGATCTGCGTCGGAGGGGCCCCGAGGGCGCCCATGCCGAGCGTGTCCATCTCGTAGTCGTAGCAGAGCGATCCGGACTGCACACCGGTCACGTCGTCCGCAAACAGGAACATCAGGATTATCGCGATGAGGGAGACGCTCCCGATGCTGTAGAAGTAGAACGAGCCGATGGCGCCCAGGATCGCGATCACGAAGAGCGCGGTGATGATGCCGCCCCATCCGTTCGTCACCATGTCCAGCATCGTGAAGTCCTCGGTCCCCAGAGGGGTGTCCGAACCGTGGGGGTACACGATGTAGGAGCATCCCATCGTGCACATCGCCACGATGATGAAGATCCCCAGCACCGCGCCGCACGCTATCGTGGGGATGCGGTACCTGTCGCATTCTTCCTTGGAGTCCCCTCCGTGCGATCCCGCCGGGGGTCCCGCAGGGGTGTCGCGTTCGGGCTGGACGGTCGTCAGTCCGGCGCCGCATTTCCGGCAGAACGGGGATTCCTCCGGGTTCTCCTCTCCGCAATTGCTACAGAACACCATGTCATCATCCTCGAGGCATGTTCCCGAATGTGATATCTCGGAGGAGCTTTGACGATATAACATCCGTGGCGGGCGTTCGGTCATGGCGAAGTCGATGCGGCCGTCGATCGAGGTCATCAGATGATGCAGGGCTTCTCCGCGCGCGTTCCCCCGGATAGCATGTCTTCTCGCCGGACGGTCGGAGACGCGGGATATTACAAAGATTACTGGCATTACCAGCATTACAACCATTACAGCCAGCAGTTAATATACGAAATCGCCGATGGTACACTCGCGGGAAAACCGCAGGAGAACAGACATGGCGAACTACCAGACTACGCTCATACCGAGCATGCCGAGGCCCTCCCAGCGCCTCGGGGACAGCAGGGTGGCCGACAGGAGGCCCCGCTCCGGCTACGCCGGACAGAGGAACTCCAACAACGGGATCAACGCGATCCTGGCGTACTTCGACTGAGCCGGACCGAGGGGCATAAATCGTTGCTCGCGCGTGGAGCCGGCATGGGAAGCGACCGTTTCGTACTCGCGGACTCCGGGGATGTACAGGGCGACGCGTGCCTCGCGGATCTGCGCATACGCAGATGCAGGGGATGCGTCGGATGCCTGACCTCCCACAAGGGGGCCTGCGGGATAGAGGACGGTTTCGGACCGGTGCTCGACGAGATCCTCCAACACGAGGAGCTCGTCGTGAGGATGGCCCCGGAGAGGGGCGCCGTGCCCGACAGGGTGCGGAAGGCGATGGAGCGGCTGTCGAACATACTCGATGCGTACACGGACCGCGGCGGGAACGAACCGTTGCCGATCGATTCCGTGAAGCTGAGGAGGATCGTGTTCGAATGCCGCGGAGAATTCGCGGACAGGATGGATTCCGAGCTGACCGGGGCCCTCGGGAAGGGCCCCGTCTCGGAAATCGTTTTCACGGATTGTTAAGAACGTAAGGGGTTTGGAAGGAAGAGGGATCACTCCTTCTTCTCTTCGGGCTTCTTGGCGGACTCCCACACCTCGACGAACTCGATGCGGTCGACGCCGAAGATTCCGCGGTAGGCGGAGACGAGGCTGTACTTGGCCATGGGCCAGGCCTCGTGGTACTTGCAGATGTCGGACTCGGTGATGACGACCTTGTCGGCGGAGATCTCGTACCCGAAGTCGTCGGGGGCGACGAAGTTCATCTCCATGACGGCCTTGGCCTTCTGGACGGGGTCGGCGATCTCCTCGGTGACGGTGACCTTGTAGGTCAGGTCGTGGCCGGCGAGGGGCTTGTTGAAGTCGACCTTGACGCGGCCGGCCCCGACGGACATGACGGTCCCGGAGCGGTTGCCGAAGGTCACGTAGAGGCCGGGGTAGGGGTCGATGTTGGCCTTGTGGAAGTCCTTCAGGGAGTGGAGCTTCACGAGGTCGGGGTTGCGGGGGCCGGCGGCCTTGTCGCAGGGGACGGAGACCTCGATCTCCTTGCCGACCTCGGCGGTGGCGAGGGCCTCGTCGACGGGGGCGAAGAACTTGCCGGATCCCACGATGTAGGGGACGGGGGCGTAGGTTTCCTTTTCGTCGTAGATGCCGTTCTCCCTGGCGCAGTCCTCGACGTTGGTGTCGATCAGCTTGCCGGTGTCTTCGAGGTACACTTTGAAATTGACGCGGATGATTTTCTTGGTGTCTGCCATCATGGTCACCTTTTAAAGTAAGTGGACGCGCCCATCGCGTGGACCGATTTAATAGTGTCGGTGGCGTTCTGGGGGGTCGGGGGCCGGTCCAAAACGAATATAAACGATGCGCATTTATTCGCGAATCGGCGCCGCCTTGGCTTAGAGGTATAGCGGCTGACTTGTAATCAGCAGGCCGGGGGTTCAAATCCCTCAGGCGGCTCCACTTTCAGAATTCTCACAGCGACTCATAGTATCCTTTTATCATCTGCGCCATGAGCATCCTGCGTTTCTTGAGGAATTCCGGATAATCATCGTATTCCATCATCGTAATATCGGACGGGATGCAGTTCTCATTCATGTTCCTCATCAGGAGATCCTTGTCTGTGATGTTACCGATGGTTATTGGTTCTCCGGAGCACTGATCCAGGACCTTCTGGAAGTAGACTTTCGGACTGTCCATGCCGATGGTCTTGTTGATCTGGGTGTCGATGTACGCGAAGTTGGCGATCTGATTGTACAGATTCTTTTCGATGCCGTGCTTCTTGAGGTACTCGCGAGGGAATATGTGGTGTATGTCCCCGTATGTCGTGACGAGATCGTGGATCTTCATTCCGTCCATGAACAGGGAATTGCACCCTTTACGGATCTGGGCCGCGAGGAAGATGAGGTAGCTCGGACTGTTCGTCGAACTCGTTTCAAGCTTCAGAGGCAACGTCGTCGTCCAGAACGTATCCGGCAGTTCTGATGCTTCCACTTCCTTGTAGAAGTTTAGGAAGCCTTTCTCCCTAATCATGCGGAGGTCGCGGTCCATGGCCGATTCGGGGGATCCGACATACCTGTTCGTGAGCATCGACAGAACGAACCATTTCTGGACGTACCTCTTCAGCTGCACGTCGTTGGGGATGTTCGAATCGGAGTGGAGGTTCAGATACAGCGTGTAGGCGAAATCCACGGTCATCATGGAGTTCAGGAACCTGTTGGAGACGAAGCCGGCGCCCTTCAGGGCCAGGATGAATTGCTGGAAGTTGTATTTGTTGAAGCAATCGGACAGGGAGGCGTTCATCCTGCGGTATGTGTCGGTTATGACGTCGTCCCTGTACTCCTTCGTGGCGAAGTCGCGTCCGGACAGCAGGCTGACGAGATCCTTCATCTTGCCCTTGTCGTAGGCGTGCATGAACGACACCCTCAGGACGTCGCCGTAGTCGGGGACATATACGTCGTCGTGGTCGTCGGAGAGCCATGTTATCCTCGGTCCGAACTCCGATTCCATGAATTCCTTGTCTTTCTTGACGATGCTGGAGAACTCGGGTTTGGAGGCCAGGTGGCAGAAGTAATCGATGGCGCGCCACATCATGTCCCCGCCGTTGTCGGAGTCCGCCGCCATCTTGGACATGACGAAATCCGCCTGGTTGAGGGAGGTCCCCTTGGAATTGATGCGGATGAAGATCTCCGTGACCTCCTCGATGTCGAGCTTCTGGTCGAGTTCGATCACGCCGATGCTGCGGTTGGCGATGTCCTTGAGCGTCTGGAGGGATGAGTTGACCTCCGCCGGATCGGAATCCGGGTTCCTTTGGGCGTACTCTTGGACGTAGCTGAACATATTGAAGTCGTTCGAGAACAGGATGGAGATGTCCGGGACCCAGCGCGGGTCCTTCAGATGCGACGCATCCTGGACGGCGAACTTCTTCGAATCCTCCGTCTCCAGGGGATTGAACGCTATGGAGATGCGGGTGTGATCGAAATCCTCGTTGAGGACCTCCTCCCCGACCAGGGCCGCTCTGAGTGCGGTGATCCTCTGCTGACCGTCGATGAGAAGCCTGTGACCTGCGGACATGGTGCCGTCCTTGGTCTTCACATCCGGATTCCTCCAGGTGATGATGTAGCCCGTGGGGTATCCATGGTAGAGGGAATCTATGAGGTCCCTGACCTGTGACCTCTTCCAGATGAACGGCCGCTGGATCTCCGGGACGACGTATTCTCCGGATCTTATGAACTCGAGGATGTTGGCTACGGTGTTTTGAACGAACTGGTACTTCTCAGGGATCATCGGCAATCACTTTCCATATGTGGCGCATGTGGCAGATGTTTGAAGGTCCGTGTCGAGCCGTACACACGCATAGGTCACGGGTCCTCCAATCATCGTCATCATAGAGATGATGTTCGGTCCTCGACGGTCATACGCACCCTATCCGGTCCGTATCTCCCTTCTTCACAGCTTCCGACAGGTCGTACAGGAACCCGTTCGCCTTCTCGAAGTTGTACCTCATGAGGTACGGATACAGCCGGATCATGCTATTGCCCGGGTCCACGCCGTAGTTGTCCCTCGTCCATCCGACGACCTCCTCGAGACACCGGTCGTCGAGGATCCTGTACTTCGCGTCCAGCGGGTCGAAGGCGCGCAGAGTCCTGTCCGCTTCGAGAGGAGTAGTGACGGTCCCCAGTCTGGGATGCATGGCGCCGACGGCGTTGAAGGAGTTGCGGATCATATGGATGTCCCATGCGTAGACCTCCTCCGGGCCCCTCCGATACGGTTTGACGTTCACTCCGTACAGGAAGAAATCCTCCTCGCCGATCTCCCCGAAATGCCTGAGGATCGGATCCACCGCTTGGTCGGGGCGGTCCATGCAGCCGTTGTTCAGGTCCACAGCGACGAACGTGGGATTCTCGTCCCCGTACAGATCGAACAGATCGTCGGTCATGTTCCCGGGATACAGCTGCGGAATCGACATCCCGATGTTCACATCATCTTTCACCCAGGAGCGCTTGGTCTCAAGCATCCCGGAAACGAACTCCTCGTACCTCTCGATCATCCGCACGCGGTCGATCCCCTCGCCGAATTCGAGCAGGGGCATGACGTAGACATCGTTGTCCCCCCAGGTCAGGAGGCTGTTGAGGATGTCGTAATCGGAGTCATCCGGCTGATCGGATGCGCTGAGGCGGAGCTTGATCACGACCGCGTTGACGAGGCCCTGGTCGCGGAAGCTGCATTGCTCCAGGATGAACCTGTCCTGCAGCTCCCTGTCGCGAAGCTCCCTTATTCTGCTCAGTGAAAGGTCCAGGTAGCATTCGTTGAGCACCCTGCCGTCTCCGGAGGCCTTCAGCGTGCGTAGGTCGACGGTCCTTTCGGTGCACTAACGATTTCCGAGATTGTTGCACTTATCACTTGGTCCGGTTCTTGCTTCCGGGGAGTCTGCCCCTCTTCCTCTTCTGCTCCTCTGGCTTGGGCAGCAGGCCGAGCTCCGTGAAGATCCCCTCCTCCTTCTCGGACAGCTTGCTGA
>CAVJLK010000043.1:0-15324 GCA_963650175.1 Ruminococcus sp. CAG:579
TGGATCCGCAGCACTGGATGTAGGCGATCTTCTTGGGGTCCTCTCCGCTGGAGGGGATGACGATGTGTCCCCTGTGGGGTCCGGACGCGCACATGAGCCTCTCGTACTCGATGGCCGTGACGACGTTCTGGAACCTGCCGTAGCCGTACTCGGTGGCGATTCCGGCGTTCCAGACCTGGAATCCGGGGGCGGCGACGATGGATCCGACCTCGAGGGTGATGATCTCATCCTTGTCGTCGTAGTGGATCGCACCCTTTCCGCAAGCCTTGGAGCACAGTCCGCACTTGCCCTTCTGAATCATGTTGCAGCGGTCGCCCTGGATGATAGCGACGCGGGGCACAGCCTGCGCGTGGGGTATGTAGATGGCCTTCCTGTTGACAAGGCCGAACTCGTATTCGTCCGGGATGTTCTTGACGGGACACTTGGTGACACAGTCTCCGCATCCGGTACATTCCTTGGGGTTGACGTACCTGGCCTTCTTCAGGACGGTGACCTTGAAGTCCCCCGCCTGTCCCTCGACCTTCTGGACCTCGTGATAGGTCAGAACGTCGATGTTCGGGTGTCCGGCGCAGTCCGCCATCTTAGGAGAGAGGATACACGCGGAACAGTCGTTCGTCGGGAAAGTCTTGTCCAGACGGCACATCACTCCTCCGATGGTGGGCGCCTTGTCCACCAGGTAGACGTGAATTCCGCGGTCTGCAAGATCCAACGAAGCTTGGATTCCAGCAATTCCTCCACCGATAACCAATGCCGATTTGCTCAAGTCATTGCCTCCGTTACCAACTTGGTGTTTGGAACGTGCGAGAGTAGGGATCAGCACTATTTTAATAGCTACTAAGAATCTTTCATATAGTTGAATGCTTTTTATTAACCGCTTTTCTGCATTGAGTGCTTCATCACGCCTAATATTTTTAGGGTAGACTAAATTTATCTTAGCCAGCATCTGGAAAGGGCGTTATTTTTCGTCTTATCTGAATTGATAATGCTACAAGGCAAATTGTACCATTTTCATAAATTCTACGTAAAATTACGAAGGATTCTGAATAACTCAACGACAAGTGAATCGTTTAAGAACCCTGGATGTTCCGATTCTGATTTTTTCAACATCTGGCTCTTTGATGGCAAACCGATTAGGATACATCCAAGTAGGATTTAACACGAATTTTAAATCAGTAACACCGAGGGGCAAAAACGGCCTGTTCCGCGGGATGAACCGAAAGCAATGCCCTACTGACAGCCCCGGGCATCCCGCGGACCTCGGAAGCGTTAAATCCGCGGGGAATGTGGGCCGATCCCGATGACAGTGAAGTCCGTCAGGGGGAGGAGGCGCTACACGGCGTTCGAGGTCCCTCTGGGAACCGACAGGCGCGCCGCCGAATCCGCCGTATCGCCGGTGGGATCGGCGAAGGTCGTGACCTGCGAGAAGGGGTTCGCCGTCATACGCTCGCTGCCCTCGGACCGCGAACCGCTCGAGAGATGCATATCCGAACGCATCCCGGGATCCATTCCGTTCGATTGCTCCGGGACCCTCCGCGCCCTGCGCACCAGGCACCCCCAGCTCAACGCTCCGCGCAGGCGTCGCAAACGATGACGGCGAACGGCCAAACGCTATATACTGCGCCCCCATTCGAGTCGCGTTAGAGTATATAGGAGCACGTTTTTGATGCAACCCGGACAGATGGCTTATGACAGGGGGAGCACTGTTTTCTCTCCCGACGGAAGGCTTTTCCAAGTTGAGTACGCCCGCGAGGCCGTGAAGAAGGGTTCCACGACCATCGGAGTGAAATTCGACGGCGGGGTCATGCTGATCGTGGACAGGAGGATCTCCAGCAAACTGCTGGAGCCGAAATCCACCGAGAAGATACACGAGATCGACGACTACATCGGTTGCGCCACCTCCGGGCTCGTCGCGGACGCGAGGATACTCGTCGATGAGGCCAGGAAGCAGGCGCAGATCCACAGGGTCAACTACGGCGAGAACATCGGCGTGGAGATGCTCGTGAAGAAGATCTGCGACTACGAGCAGAACTTCACCCAGTACGGCGGCGTCCGCCCGTTCGGGACCGCCCTCCTGGTGGCCGGGGCCGACGACCTCGGGGCCCACCTCTTCGAGACGGACCCCTCGGGCGCCCTGGTGGCGTACAAGGCCACCGGCATCGGTATCGGCCGCTCCGCGGTCATGGACCTGTTCGAGAAGGAGTTCAAGGACGACATGAGCTTCGAAGAAGCCGCGAAACTCGGGCTGAAGGCCCTGTCCGCGGCCGTCGAGGACAAACTCAAGGCCGACTCCGTGGAGATCGGCGTCGCCAAGGTCGGCGAGAAGTTCACGAGGCTCCCCGAAGAGGAGGTCTCGGCCCTCATCTCCAAGATGTGAGGAGCGCACATGGTCAACCTCGACGACGCCATAACCGCCCGCCTCGAGACCCACGGGGAGACCTTCGAGATCCTCCTGGACCCCAAGGTGGTCGACCTCATCAAACAGGGGAAGAAGTTCGACATAGTCGAATACATGGCGGTGGAGGACGTCTTCAAGAACGCATCCAAAGGCACCAGGCCCCCCGAGGAGAAAACGAGGGAGGCCTTCGGCACGATGGATGTGGCGGAGATCGCCAGGAAGATCGTCGAGAAAGGGGACATCCAGATAACCGCTGAGCAGCGCAAGGAGATGCTGGAGGCGAAGAGGCAGCAGGTCGTCGCGTACATCGCGGCCAACGCCATCAACCCCCAGACCCACACGCCCCATCCCCCGATGAGGATCGAGCTCGCCCTCGAGGAGGCCAAGTTCCACGTGGACCCGTTCAAGCCCCTCGAGAAGGAGATCGAGGAGGCGATGAAGCTGCTCCGCCCGCTGATCCCGATACGGTTCGAGAAGAGCCGCATCGCCATCAAGCTCAAGGGCACCGACTACGGGAGATGCTACGACGAGATCACCCACTACGGCATCGTCGAGCACGAGGTCTGGACCCCGGAAGGGGACTGGATCGGCGCCATGGAGATCCCCGCCGGGACCATAACGGAGCTCACCGAGAAGCTGAAGCACAAGACCAAGGGCACGGCATCGGTCAAGCTCATCAACGAATGAAGTTAACAGAGTGATACGAATGGAGAGAAGAAACACCAGACAGACGCGCGAGATCGTCGTCCCGGGCGATGTCCTGGACGGCACCGGCATGAAACCCGGGGACTTCGCCTACTTCGACAAGGGGAAGGTCCGCGCCAGCGTCATGGGCGTCCGCAACGTGTACCAGAACACGGTCGGCGTCATCCCCCTCAGGGGATGCTACATGCCCACATCGGGCGACACGGTCATCGGAGTGATCGTCGACATCGGGCCTTCCAACTGGCTCGTGGACATCGGCGCGCCCTACCCGGCGCCGCTGCACGTGAACGAGGTCCCCTGGAAGGTGGAGTTCGGCGACACGTCCCGCTACCTCGGGATGGGCAACGTCGTGCTCCTGAAGGTCCTGTCCGTGGACGAGAGCAAGAAGATCCAGGTCACCATGAAGGACTCGGGCCTCAGGAGGCTCGAGGGCGGGAGGCTCGTCAAGGTCTCCCACACCAAGGTCTCCAGGATCATCGGCAAGAGCGGATCCATGATCTCCATGCTGAAGAACATGACCGACTGCCGCGTGACCGTCGGGAACAACGGCATGGTCTGGATCGACGGGGACGAGGAGAACGCCGACGTCGCCGTGCAGGCCGTGAGGATGATCGAGGAGAAGGCCCAGTGCGGCAACCTCACGGAAATCATCAAAGAATTTATCGAGAAGAAGCTCCCCCAGAGCGATGACGATGATGAGGGGGAGGAGTGACAATGAGCGGACACACTGATATGGTATTGGTCGATGAGAACGGAATGCGCATCGACGGAAGGACCGCGGAACAGCACAGGCCCATCAAGATCGAGGCCGGCGTCCTCCACAACGCGGACGGCTCCGCATACGTCGAGATCGGGAAGAACAAGGTCCTGGCCGCCGTGTACGGACCCAGGGAGTGCCACCCCAGGCACCTCCAGAACCCCGAGAAGGCGATCGTGCAGGTCAAGTACAACATGGAGGCCTACTCCGTCTCCGACAGGAAGAGGCCCGGGACGGACAGGAGGAGCATCGAGATCTCCAAGATCACCGCCGAGGCCCTCGAGAAGGTCGTCCTGACCGAGCTGTACCCCCGCGCGTCCATCGACGTGTACATCGAGATCCTCCAGGCCAACGCCGGGACCAGGTGCGCCGGGCTCACCGCCGCGTCCGTGGCCCTCGCCGATGCGGGCATCCCCATGAGGGACATCGTGCCCGCCATCGCCGCCGGCAAGGCCGACGGGAAGGTCCTCCTCGACCTGAACAAGGAGGAGGACAACTACGGACAGGCCGACGTGCCCATCGCCATCGTGCCCTCGACGGACGAGATCGTCCTCCTGCAGATGGACGGGAACATGACCCGCGCGGAGTTCGACCACGCCATCGAGCTGGCCGTCAACGCCTGCCACGAGGTGCACGACCTCCAGGTCGACGCACTCAAGAGGCGCTATTCCAAATCCCAGGAGGCATCCGAATGAGCAACGAGTTGATGTCCGAGATCAAGCGCGACCACATCATGCACCTCCTCGAGGAGGGGAGGAGGCAGGACGGCCGCGGCGTGAAGGACTTCAGGAGCATCGAGGTCGAGACGGGCCTCATCGAGTCCGCGGACGGATCCGCCAGGGTCCGCCTGGGCAACACCACCGTCATCGCCGGGATCAAGATCATCCCCGGCACCCCCTTCGGCGACACCCCGAACCTCGGCGTGCTCACCACCGGGATGGAGCTCATCCCCATGGCGCACCCCACCTTCGAGTCGGGGCCCCCCGGAGAGGACGCCATCGAGCTGGCACGTGTCGTCGACCGCGGTATCCGCGAGTCCGGCATGGTGGATGTGGAGGCGCTCTGCATCACCCCCGGCGAGGAGGTCTGGATGTGTTACATCGACATCTACGCCATCGACCACGACGGCAACCTGTTCGACGCGGCCAACCTGGCCGCGGTCGCGGCTCTGAAGTCGGCCATCGTGCCAGGCGAGCAGTACGGCAAGGGTCCCAACAAGCCTCTGCCCGTGACCTGCACGCCCATTTCCGTGACGGAGGCCAAAGTCGGAAACACATTAATAGTAGACCCCGACTACGACGAAGAGCAGATTTCAACCGCGCGTCTGACGGTCACGACCGACGACAACGGCAACTTCAGGGCCATGCAGAAGGGCGGGTGCGGCTCGATCACCCTTGACGAGCTTCGCCAGTGCCTGGACAGGTCCGTGGAGATCGGCGCGGAGATCAGGAAAATCATCGGGTGATCCCACATGGCAAAAAGGACAGTCAAGGCGGGCAGCTCCGGCAGGTTCGGAGCGAGATACGGAGTCATCGTCCGCAACAGGATCAAGAACATCGAGGCCCAGCAGAAACAGAAGCACGAGTGCCCGGTGTGCCACCACGCCGCCGTCAAGAGGCAGAGCTCCGGCATCTGGTACTGCGCGCACTGCGACACCAAGTTCGCCGCCGGCGCCTACACCCCCAAGACCAAGAGGGAGATCTCTCAGGTCAGCGAGCAGTGAGCCACGATGTACAGATGCGCCAAGTGCAACGAGCCTGTCAGGAACGTCAACTCCCTGGGGCTCCAATGCGAGAAATGCGGATCCAAGATCTTCTTCAAAGAGAGACCCAACGTGAAGAAGGTCCTGAAGTCCGACTGAGCGATGCTCAAGGCGACCCTCCGGATGGAGGACGCGACCGCCGACGCGGCCGTGGAATCCATCCGCCCGGAATCCGGCAGGGAACTGCCCAGGACCAGGTCCTCCGTCGACATGGCGGAGGGGGTCGCCGTCATAAGCATCGAGGCCGCGGACACCTCAGCGATGAGGGCGGCCCTCAACTCATACCTGGAATGCATCGCGGTTGTACAGAAAGTGGAGCACATCGCCAAGGTGAGACAATGAACGGAATCAGCCCCCAGCTTCAGAACCAGATCGCCCAGTACCAGCAGGTTCAGCAGCAGCTCCAGGCCGTCTCGGGCCAGAAGATGCAGTTCGACACCCAGAAGAGGGAGATGGCCAGGACGCTCGAGGAGCTCAACTCGGCCACCGGGGACGTCTACAAGTCCGCCGGGTCCCTGCTGATCAAGGTCGAGGACAAGGACAAGCTGAAGAGCGACCTGGAGGAATCCATCGAGACCATGGAGGTCAGGATCTCCAGCCTGGACCGTCAGGAGAAGTCGCTCCAGGAGAAGTTCAAGGTGCTCGCCGACACCATCAACGCCGCCATGGGCAACGCGCCCGCGAAGGCCGCGACGGAAGAGGACGAGTGAAACGCCCTTCCCCAAACCGATTACCCTTCTTCACGCTATTCAGACGAACGGACGCACCCATGATATACCTGTACGTATCGTCCGTTCACCATGGATGCACTCGTGCTGGAAGACGTGCGCAAATCCTACGGCGAACGCGAGGCCGTCCACGGCATCTCGCTCACCGTCGGGGAGGGCGAGATTTTCGGCCTCATCGGCCACAACGGGGCCGGTAAGACCACCACCCTCAGGATGATATCCACTATCCTGAGGATCACGAGCGGGAGGATCTCGGTGTTCGGCCACGACGTTGCGACCGAACCCGAGGAGGTCCGCAGGATCATCAGCTACCTGCCCGAGGACGCGGGCGCGTACAAGGACCTCACCGGACGGGCGTATCTGGAATTCATGGCCAGCTTCTTCGCATCCGGCGACGAAAAGGAGGCGATGGTCGCCGATGGCATCAGGCTCGCCGACCTGGGCGAGAGGATCGACTCCAAGGTCGACACCTACAGCAAGGGGATGATGAGGCGCCTGCTCATAGCCAGGGCCATCATGCCCCGCCCGAAGCTCGCCATCATGGACGAGGTCACCTCGGGATTGGATGTGATCAACGCCTACGAGATCAGGGAGGTCATCAGGGACATCGCGCGTTCCGGCGTCACCGTGGTGATGTCGTCGCACAACATGTTCGAGGTGGACATGCTCTGCGACCGCGTCGGGATGATCGATCAGGGCAACCTGATCCTCCTGGGATCCCCCGCGGACCTGAAGGAGGAGTACGGGGTGCAGACGCTGGAGGAAGTGTTCGTGAAGGCGGTGAAGGGATGAGCCACGTCGCCACGATAATGAAGAAGGAGATCAGGGAGATGCTGTCGCCGGGATCGGTGGCCTCCGTCCTGATCATGGTCGTCCTCTTCGCCGGGCTCGGAGGGCTCATCGGGGGCGAGGTGGAGAAGACCGCCGAGCTGCCGACCTTCGGGATAGTGACCGAGGAGGGCTACCAATCCGAATACAACGGCGTGAAGGTGGAATGGAACCCTCTCGCGTACCTCTACGATGCGTACGGGGACAAGTCCGACAGGATAATCATCCTCTCAGACAGGAGCGACTCCGGGATAATAGACGGGATGAGGGCCAACGGCCTGACGTCCGCCATCGTGCTCCCCACGGCGCAGCAGTTCGCCGACGGCATGTCCAACGCCGAGAAGATGGCCGTCCTCCAGTACTACATCTACGAGCCGTCCGGCATGTTCGGATCCGTGTCGTCCACCGTGATGAGCACCATCGTCACCATGCTGAACACCGACCTGTCCAAGAAGCTCATCGCCACCGGCGGCTCCCAGCAGGACTACTCCTTCGTCACCGGGCCCCTGACATCGAGCGGCGGTTCGATCAGCACCATCGTGAACGGGGAGTCCTACAGCGGCATCACGCCCTACGACATCTCCAGCTCCGTGAGCAGCCAGACCATGATGATCCCGCTGGTCATCATGATCATCATCACGATGATCGGGAGCATAGTCATCAGCTCCATGGGCTCCGAGAAGGAGAACAAGACCCTGGAGACGCTGCTGACCCTGCCCATCAAGAGGACGTCCATCGTGTCCGGGAAGATCCTGGCCGCCGCCGTGGTTGGCCTGATCTACGGCCTGGCCTACATGGCCGGGATGTCGATCTACATGAACTCCATGACCGGCATGATCAGCGATGCGGCCGTGGGCGTGGACCTGGCGTCCATCGGCATGTCCCTGGACCTGACGGACTGGGCGCTGGTGATGGCGTCGATGTTCCTGGCCATAGTGTGCGCGCTCGGCATCTGCATGATCCTCGGGGCGTTCTCCAAGAACTACAAGTCGGCCCAGACCATGACGATGCCCCTGAGCATCCTCGCCATGATACCCATGTTCGTGATTATGTTCACCGGCTGGTACGGGTCCGGGGCGGTGCTCCAGGGTGTGTGCTTCGCCATACCGTTCTCCCACCCGATGATGGCCATGCAGTCCCTGATGAACGGCGACATGGCCCTGGTGCTCGCCGGGATCGTCTACATGGCCGCGTTCGCGCTGGTGACCATCCTGATCACCGTGAAGATCTACAGCTCGGACATACTCGTCACCGGACTCGGGCAGAACAGGCTGGTCCAGAAGCTCACCCGTCGCAAATGAACCAAATACGTGACGTCAATCGGGATGGCATGCTGAGCCGCATCGCGAAGGAGCTCTCGACCGATCGCACGAAGGCCGTGCTGGTCCACGGCAACGCGGACATGGACGCGCTGGGATCCGCCTACGCCATAGCGAGATGCTTCCCGGGATGCGCCATATTCGCGCCCGACGGGCTGGACCGCGTGTCGAAGATGGTCGCCGCCAAGACGGAGACCGCCGTCCGTGACGGTCTCGGCGAAGGGTTCGAGATGATCGTAGTCGTGGACACGTCGTCCCCCGAGCAGCTCCGTCCCGAGGGCGGGATTCATGCGAACATCGTGATGGACCACCACAAACCCACCGGCAGGTGGGACGCGGACCTGTTCTACTGCGACGACACCCGTTCGTCGTGCTGCGAGATCGTCAAGGAGCTTATCGAGACCGCCGGGATCGATATCCCGAGGGATGTGGCTCTGATGCTCATGGGCGGGATGCTGACCGACAGCGGGCACTTCCAGTTCGCCAACGCGGAGCTGCTAAGGTCGTTCTCGGAGCTCATGGACATGCACGGCATCGCCATGGACGAGGCCATGGGTTTCGTCCAGGCCGGCGTCAGCATATCCGAGAGGATCGCGATGCTGAAGGCGGTCAGCCGCGTGAGGGTCGAGCGGGTCGGTCAGATGATCGTCGCGGCATCCGCCGCGGGGAGCTTCGAGGCGTCCTCCTGCAGGGCCATACTGGCCTCCGGGGCGGACGTCGCGTTCGTCGGATCCCAGAGGGACGACGAGTTCAGGATAAGCGGTCGCGCGACCCAGGAGGCCGTCAGGAAGGGGATCCACCTGGGGGAGATCATGGGACGCGTCGGAGGCGAGACCCTGAGCGACGGGGGAGGCCACGGGGCCGCGGCCGGGCTGAACGGCATAGGCGACGTCGAGGCCATGCTCACGATATGCATGGAGAACACGATGGACGCCATGCGCCGCATCCGCGAGAAGGAGGATGCGGAGAGGCTGACGAACCTGCGATCGGCCCGATCCGCATCTCGCACGCATCTCCTCTTCGGAGATCCATCCGCCTCCCTTCTCTACGGATTCCAACCCCTTTCTGAACTCGCGTTCCAGATAATCTGTGGATTGCTCGCTCGACACCAATCTGGCGTCTGAATCTGACCGCCCGGGACATCTCATCCCGGGCGGCCTCCGCTTCAGCGGAGTTTCTTGAGGTTCTCGACGATGGTTTTGAGGTTCTCGTAGTTCTCGGGATGGGCCTCGAAGTACGCCCTCACCGGAGCGAGCGTCTCGTACAGCCCGTCGGTGACCCCGGACTTCAGATCCACAGGAGAGAGGCCTCCGCCGTAGTAGGCGGCCTTGAGCTCCTCGTAGCTGGCGAAATCGACGGGACCGCCGTACTTCTCGGGGCGGTCGATGTGCATATGACCCTGCCTCGGGAACAGGATGTACCTGCAGATCATCATGATCGGGTTGACATCCTCGTTCTCGGCCTCGGGCGGACAGTACGCCTTCTTCATCTTGGCGGCGATGTCCCCCTTGGTGTCGTGGATCCTGATGTTGCCGGAGGGGTCGCTCTTGGACATCTTGGACTCGACAGGGTCCATCCTGTTCCCGCCCTTCAATCCGGGGAGCAGAGGGGTGTGGAGGGCGACGGGCTTGCTCCATCCGAGCTTGTCCGCGGCGTCCCTGGTGAGCATGTGCGCCCTGCGCTGGTCCAGACCGGCGTAGGCCAGGTCCATGTCCATGAAGAATATGTCCGTGGCCTGGAGGATCGGGTAGAACAGCTTGGATGCGTCGACCTCGGCCTCGTCCTCGGACCTGCCCATGATGGTCATGGCCCTCTTGACCCTCGACAGCGAGGTGACCTTGGCGACCTTGATCGCCATCTCCCAGTAGCTGATGTCCGAGAGGACGTCGCTGGCGTAGCGGAACGTCACCTTGTCCTCGGGGACGCCGAGGGCGATGAAGCAGTCCTGCATGTACCTGGCACAGGCCTTGATGTTGTCGAGGTCCCCGCCCAGCTTGTCGTTGATGTAGGCGTGCCAGTCCGCCCAGTAGACCGTGACCTGGAACCCGGCGTCGGCCAGGTCCCTGATCTTCTGCGCCACCAGCACCCATCCGAGATGGACGAGACCGGAGGGCTCGAATCCGATGTACGCGGTGGGGTGCTCCTTGGTCCTGAGGAGGTTCTCGATCTCCTCCTCGGTGACGACCTCGACGGTGTTCCGGGTCACAAGGGCCACTTTCTCTTCGACGTTCATTTGTATCGTCCGGCCATCTATTACCCCCATTAAAGCAGTGTCGCCCGGCATGGTCTACAAAACGAAGAGGACCGTGTCATACTGCATGCAGTGCCAGCCTTTATGAACCGTCCCGCCGAGGCGCGGACATGGACCCCGCTTTGGTGACGGTATGCATGGGAATGGCCGCGGCAGGATGCCTCATGGGGCTGTTCAGCGGGATCGTCCCCGGGATCCACGTCAACACCCTGGCGGCGATCATGCTGGCGTTCAACGCCTCCATACAGGGCGTCCTGCCCCTGGAGCCGGAGCAGTCGGCCGTGGCCGCCGGGTGTTGCATCATGGCGGCGTCGGTGGTCCATTCCTTCGTGGATTTCGTCCCCTCCGTGTTCATAGGCGCCCCGGATTCCGAGGATGCGGTGTCGGTCCTGCCGGGGCACAGGCTGCTCCTCGAAGGGAGGGGGATGGAGGCCGTGAGGGCCGCCGCGATCGGGAGCCTGGTGGGCTGTTCGGCGTCCATCCTCATGGCCGTGCCCCTCCAATGGGTCCTGCTCAACGGCGCGGCGGAGACCCTGGACTCCCTCACGCCCTTCGTCCTGGTCATCGCGTGCCTGGTCCTGCTGAACTCCGAGAGGGCCCGCGGGAAGCTCCCGCAAGGGATCCTCGTCTTCGTCCTCTCGGGGATGCTGGGTCTCGGGTGCATGATCCTCCCCGTGCCGGTTGACGGGGTCATGGAGGGGGGCAGCGTGATGATGCCCCTGCTGACCGGGCTGTTCGGCATACC
The DNA here is from genome assembly GCA_963650175.1 of Ruminococcus sp. CAG:579. Taxonomy (GTDB): domain Archaea; phylum Thermoplasmatota; class Thermoplasmata; order Methanomassiliicoccales; family Methanomethylophilaceae; genus Methanoprimaticola. Next base: position 11,491 of record CAVJLK010000043.1, read on the forward strand.
CGTGATGCTCGAAACATCGGCGAAAGCGAAGATACCCGTTCAGAAGGACAGGGTGAAGGACCCGGTGGGGCCGGTTCCCGGCCTCAGGGGCGTGCTGATGGGGACCCTGGCGGGATGGTTTCCCGGGATCACGTCCACCGTCGGGGCGTCGATGTCCGCCGTGGTCTTCCCGGAGAGGCGTCCGGAGAGGTTCATATCCACCGTGGCTTCCATCGGGACGGTGACGTCCATCCTGTCGCTGGTGACGCTGTCGGTCTCCGGAAACGGGAGGTCCGGCACGGCGCTGGTGATAAAGGAGATGATCGGGGATGCGATGATCGGGCCGATGTCGGAACCGTTCCTGCTGCTGCTCCTGGCATCGGCAGTGGCGTCTCTGGCCGGATACTGGCTCACGATAGCCAGCGGGAAGGCGTTCGCGAGGATCGCCGGAGGGATAAGACCCAGACGTCTCGGGAGGGCGGTGCTCATGTTGCTCATCGCGCTCACCCTGGCCCTCACGGGGCCTGCGGGATTGTTCATCCTGCTGTGCTCGACGTTCGTCGGCCTCGTGCCCTCGGCGCTGGGCACCGGGAGGCTGGTCCTGTGCGGATGCCTGCTGCTCCCGGTGCTGCTGTTCAAGTTCGGACTGTTCCGATCGCTGTTCCAGCTTGGACCGGGCCTTGGCCATGAACTTCACGTTGTCCACTACGAACCTCTCGTGGGTCCCGGACCCGATCTCGCCCTTGGCGTCCCTGACGACCACCTTGAAGACGAGCCTCCTGCGGTCGATCTCCACGAGCTCGGTCTCGCACGTGACGTCCATCCCCACGGGCGTGGCGGATGAATGCGCGACGTCCAGGTGCGTGCCGACGGTGCTGCTCCCCTCCTCGAGATGGGGCGCCACGCTACCGCTGGCGGTCCCTTCGATCAGAGCGATCATGGCGGGCGTCGCGAACACCGGGAGCGTTCCGCTCCCCAGTGCCGACGCGGTGTTCTCCTCGGTTACGGGCACGGTCTTCGTCCCTTTGATCCCTATGCTGAGCATGACGCGCCGTATGACCGCCCCCGACTTAATGGCTGGGTCGCCGCGAGCGTCACATATACCTAGTCGCACGTATTATGGGCGCGTATGGGATTGGAAGATGACCTCTACGGAGAGCTGTACGAGCTCAGGGAGTCCCTGCGCGAGGAGCGCAGGCTCTCGAACGGACGGATACCGCAGATCTGCTCGGACGAGGCCCTCAGGGAGATGGCCCAGCGCGTCCCGACGAAAGCCGAGGACTTCTCGGCCATCGTCGGAGTGGGCCAGAGATTCGTGGAGCAGTACGGCGACGATTTCCTGAACGTCACCAGGAAGTACGCCATCACCGCTGCGAACGGCTCGAACATCGACGCCGAGGCCGCCAAGACGCTCCGCGAGCTGGAGAAGAAGCTCATCAACATCAACAAGGGGAACAGGCTGCTGTTCCAGCCGAAGATCTCCAGGAAGAACGCCTTCGACATGATGCTCCTGCCGGACGCGGACATCATGGGGCTGGTCTTCGGGAATAAGAGGACCCTCAAGCTGGTGGACACCGCCAAGGGCCCCGAGGCCGCCAAGATCTACAAGCACCTCAACGAGATCATCCGCGAGGTCAACAGGGAGCAGAGGGACAAAGGTCAGTACGACCTGTACGTCGCATACCCGTTCGTGGAGGGCAAGACGCCCGATGGCGAACTGGACATCCGCGCCCCCCTGGCGCTGTTCCCGGTGGTCCTGGAGAAGGACACCCGCGTCATCACGCTGAAGATGGACGACTCCAGGGATGCGATCTACAACAACACCCTCATCCTGGGGTTCATCAAGGCCGGGGGGCAGAACAGGCCGCTCCCGGACAACATCCTGGAGGACTACAGCGCCGAATCGTTCATGTCGAACCTGGTGGAGTTCTACAACTCCAACGGGATCAGGCTGGATTACGCGTACAGCATGCCCGTGCCGTTCACCGAGTACAAGGCGGGGGAGTTCCCCCGCTACCAGCCCGGCGAGATGAAGCTGGTCCCGAACATCCTGATCGGGAAGTACCCCACGTACTCCAGCTCGATCCAGAGGGACTTCGACGGGATGCTCGCCGGGAGGGAGATCAACGGGATCCTCAACGATCTGATCGTGGACCTCAACAAGACCGACTACCTGGACGAGGGCCCCCTGCCCCTGTCCGAGGAGGAGATCGAGAAGAAAGGGCTGGAGGCGTCGGAGCGCGACCTGATCTACATCAACTCGCTCAACAGCTCCCAGGAGAACATCATCACCGCCATGGACAAGGGCGACGAGATCGTGGTCCAGGGGCCGCCGGGCACCGGGAAGTCCCAGGTCATCACCGGACTGATCACATCCGCGGTGATGAAGGGGAAGACGGTCCTGATGGTGTCCGAGAAGAAGACCGCCCTGGACGTGGTCTACTCCAGGCTGGGCACCCTGTCGAAGTACTGCCTGCAGATCGATGACGTGGCCAACAAGGAGAGCTTCTACAAGCAGCTGGCCAGGATGATGGGCACGACGAATCCGGTCAAGCCCTGCGACGTGGAGTCCGTGTCGGACAGTATCGACAGGGACGTCCTGATGCTCGACAACATCGCCGACGTCATGTACAGGCCCGGCGAGTTCGGGATCGAACCGTACAAGCTGTACGCCATGGACAGGTGGCTGGACATGGGCGACAAGCGCCAGTTCGAGGAGTACCAGCTCCTGAAATCCAACATCGAGCCGTCGCTGATGGACCTGAAGTACCCCGACGTCAGGGAGCTTCACAGGAAGTTCGGGGACCAGACCCTGATGAGGAACTTCAACGAGTACATCCAGCTGGTCAGGAAGTACCCGTGGATGACCCAGATGAAGCCCGACCTCTCCGAGTACAACATCGGGGAGATGAAGGCGGACATGCTGAACATCGAGAACCAGATGGCCGAGCTGAACTCCAAGGGGTTCCTCGGGAAGATGTTCTCCAAGGGGAAGGTGGACCGCGAGGCCACCGCCGTCGTGGGGAAGTACTTCGTGAACGTGAACCCGCACACCCTCGAGACGGTCAAGCGCGACCCCCGCGGGCTGTTCGACGCGCTGGACGGGTACGAGACGTACTCCTCCAGGGCGACCATCTACAACAAGCTGAACGACTCCGAGAAGAACTACGGCGAGGACGTGCTCGGCGTGTCCTCGGAGACGAAGATGTCCTACCCCGAGAGCAACGACAGGATCTACGAGTGGATCCTGAACGAGCACCTCCAGAGGTTCGACGCTTCCCACAAGGACATCATGCAGGAGATCTGGGACTTCGAGTCGATCATATCCGACATGGACCGGAAGATCGGGGAGAAGAGGGAGCTCTGCAGGGACAAGGTCGAGGAGATCTTCCAGAGGGACCTCAGATACATCACCGAGTCCAAGAGGCGCGGGGACATCGCCAGGATCGTGGAGTCCAAGCGCAAGTGGAACCTGAACAAGTTCATCAACCGCTACGGGTACGAGCTGTTCAAGGGCGTGCGCGTATGGCTCCTGACCCCGGAGGTGGTGTCGGAGATACTGCCCCTGGAGATGGGGATATTCGACGTGCTGATATTCGACGAGGCGTCGCAGATGTACGTCGAGAAGGGGGTGCCGTCGATCTACCGCGCCAAGAAGGTCATCGTCGCCGGCGACCACAAGCAGCTCCGCCCGTCCTCCCTGGGGATGGGGAGGATCGACTACGAGAGCGACGAGGACGACCCGGAGGACGACGTCTCCGCCGCGCTGGAGGAGGAGAGCCTGCTGGACCTCGCCAGGTCCAGGTACGACTCCATCCTGCTGAACTTCCACTACCGCTCCAAGTACGAGGAGCT
>CAVJLK010000044.1:0-15017 GCA_963650175.1 Ruminococcus sp. CAG:579
CCAAGCCTGTAGCGGACTTTCACCGCCAAGATTCGTGCCATGCCAGGCACACGGGGCCTCCGGGCCCCTTCTAAAAGTGATTACATGCAGATCACAGAGGATATCAGGAACTACTGGGACCTGAGGAGCTCCGGATTCTCCGCCGCCGTCATGCACGAGATGTCGGACCGGGGCGACGACGTGTACGCCACCGTCCTGGACATGACCGGGGCCCCGGAGGGGTCCAGGGTCCTGGACGTGGGCTGCGGCCCCGGCTTCATGTCGCTCGTCCTCGGCTCCCACGGGATGGATGTCACCGGGATCGACTACTCGGACGAGATGGTGAAGAAGGCCGAGTCCAACGCTTCGGAGAAGGGGATAGACGTCAGCTTCCTCAGGATGGACGCCCAGAACATGGAGTTCGAGGACGGGTCCTTCGATCTCGTGGTCTCCCGCGACGTGCTGTGGAACCTCCCCCAGCCGGAGAAGGCGTACGCGGAGATCGTCCGCGTCATGGCGCCCGGAGGGAAGGCCATGATCATCGACGGCAACTACTACCTCCACATGTTCGACGAGAGGTACGCCCTCAGGAAGCACACTCCCAAGGAGGGATCCCATCCGGACTACCACTCGGAGTTCAACCAGGACGGTGTGGATTTCAGGATCATAGCTGACATCGCCAAGGAGCTCCCCCTTAGCAGGGTGGAGCGCCCGGCCTGGGACCTCAAGGTCCTGGCCGATCTCGGCGTAACGGACGTCTCGTTCCGCCTCAGCACCGCCGAATCCGGCGACGGCAGGATCGTCACGCGCTTCACCGAGGTATTCGCCAAGGGGGGATCGGATGCACTCCGAAGTCTTCGACGGCGACGAGATGGCCGAGAAGTACAGGGTCTACACCTTCAGGAAGATCCTGTTCATCATCGTGTGCATCATCGGCGTAGTGGCCGTCACCGGCTACGCGGCCACCATCGGATCCTCCGGGATCTCCGCGTTCGACGTCTACCGCGACATATGGTACCACTTCGTGGACCCGTCCAAATGCGACGCCCTCATCGACTGGGCCGTGTTCGACATCCGCCTTCCGAGAATAGTAGGCGGACTCATCGTCGGATGCTGCCTCGGCGTGGCCGGAGCTGCCATGCAGAGCATGATGAAGAACCCCCTGGCGGACCCGTACACCACCGGAATATCGTCCGGAGCGTCCTTCGGGGCCACCCTGGCCATCGGACTCGGGATCACCGTCACCGGCACCATGGGGAGCCTCGGGCTGATCACCACGGCGTTCTTCTTCTCGCTGATACCCGCGGCCGTCATCATCATGGTCTCCTCCCTGAGGAACACGTCCGCCGCGACGATGATCCTCGCCGGAATCGCCGTGATGTACCTGTTCAACGCCTGCACCACGCTCATCAAGCTCGGGATCTCCGAGCAGAGCCTGTCCGCGGTGTTCCAGTGGTCCGTCGGGGACCTGAGCGGGGTCACCTGGGGCGACTGCAGGATCATGGCCGTCTTCACGATAGCCGGCACGGTCGTCCTGATGGCGATGTCGAAGAAGCTCAACATCCTCATCACCGGCGACAAAAACGCCACCGCCCTGGGCCTCGACGCCCACAAGCTGAGGATCGCGCTGCTGATCATCATCTCGCTGATGGCCGCGTCCGTGGTGTGCTTCACCGGGATCATAGGGTTCATCGGACTGGTCGCTCCGCACATAGTCAGGATATTCCTGGGCTCGGACAACCGGTACCTGATACCCGCGTCCGCAGCGTTCGGGGCGGTCCTGCTGATGGTCGCCGACCTCATCTCGAGGGTGGTCATCGCGCCCACGTTCCTGCCGGTCGGAGTCATCACCGCGTTCATCGGATGCCCGATGTTCCTGTACCTGCTCATCAAGCAGAGGAGATCGATGTGGTGATACCGTGAAGATAGACCTGAACGGATTGGAATACGGGTACGACCCCAAGGAGCCCGTCCTGAAGGGGATAGACATCTCCTTCGACGAGCCGGAGTTCGTCTGCATCATGGGGCCCAACGGCGTGGGGAAGTCCACGCTGATCCACTGCATCAACAAGATCCTGAAGCCCACCGGGGGGACCGTTCTCCTGGACGGCAGGGACGTCTCGGGGATGAAGCTGAAGGAGGTGGCCGAGCACCTCGGTTACGTCCCGGCCACCAGCGAGGACTCGTTCCCGCTGACAGTGGTGGACACCGTCATGGTGGGCCTCCAGAACGACTACAGGTTCGGGACCACCAAGGACGACCTCGCCAAGGTGTACGACGCCCTCAGGCTGATGAGGATCGAGCATCTGGCCATGCGCAACTTCAACGAGCTGTCCGCCGGACAGCACCAGAAGGTCGTGCTCGCCAGGGGGCTGGTCAGAACGCCTCCCGCGGTGCTCCTGGACGAACCGACGTCGAACCTGGACATCAAGCACCAGATCGAGGTCACCAAGGTCCTCAGCCGCCTCCCGAGGGAGAAGGGGATGATCGTGGTCATGATCAGCCACGACATCAACATCACCGCGAAGTACGCCGACAGGATCGTCATGATCCACGACGGACGGATCTTCGCCGACGGGACCCCGTCGGAGGTCCTGACCAAGGAGAACATCCGCACCGTGTACGGGGTGGATGCCGACATCATCGACGTGGGCGGACGCCCGCACGTGATCCTCAACGATTCCGTCGACGGATGACAAACCGCGCCCGGGGACGGTCGGCCAGGCCGACCGGATCCGGGCCACCGGCCACGCAGCGGTCGGTTTCGCACATTCCTGCGCCGACCCGCAGGTCTCCCTATCTCATACCGATACGGCATGATTGATGTTCTAAGAATTGCGAATAAGATAACGTTGATACATATTAATACCATGACGACGTACCGTATCCCGGAGGAAGCGGAGCGCATGGGCTGGCGCAGAGTCAAGGAGAAAGCGGTCGAACCCGAACTGATGCCCGCTCAGATCATCCTGAGCGAGTTCGATGGGAAATACTACTATAACCTCACCGAATTGGAGGCCAGGATATTCGAGACTATGCGTGTATTCGAATTCCTCAGCATAGCTGTTGACGGACGTATCTCACCAACGGAGAGAGGCAGAGGCATCATCGATGGCAGCATCAAGACGAATGCCAATGTTCCCGATTACTTCAAGGAATATCTGGCCAAATCGAGGGATGGTTCAGAATGTGGTACGGCTGGATCCCAAACTTGATACGTGAATCCCCTACGATACTTCACGATCACCCTCTCGGAAGTACTGGAGAATTCATCCTGCAACATCAGGAAAGCGGCAACGCCATTCGCGTCAGATACCTAGAAGATGATGTAACCGAAGAGATAGCAGTGACGATCGTGAATGGATTCTTCCAGATGGATGGTCTGAATGAGTGGGAGCACAATCGTGCATACTCCGTCATGCAGAACCTGTACGTCCTGCTGAAGAAAAGCTTCCACAGGGACGTGACCCATACCGCAGGTGGAGGCCTCTCGGTCGTCGAGGCCGACGACCTGAATGCGGCCATGATTCCAATCGCAGATATGATGACGGACAACTGTGACCTATTCCTGGACGAAGTTGATTGGATGAACGACGTCATGAATCTGAGGATCCTCTACCTCAATGGCAAAGGTTCCGCGGAATACGGCCTGTCCTTCACCGAACGCTACAAGACGGCGCTATCCGATCTGCATCTGGAATACTGCGAGCACCTGACCTCCGTCATACACTTCATCGATGCGATATACGGGACGAGATGCGACGTCATCCAGAACGAAATGGCTCATCTCAGCCACACCACGTCCGTGTCCATGAAGGAGCTGTCGGAACACACCGAGTCTCTCTCCATCGCAGTACTGACCGTGACCGCGGTCTCGGTGGTATTGGCCTGCATGACCTTCGCATACGAACACCTGGAACTCGGGGTTCCGGCAGTGGCCGTTGCGATCTCGACCGCCGTTGCGATCCCCGCTCTGATGATGAGATCGTCCCGCATGGGACGCGGATCGGATCCGGCATCGGACCGATTCCGGGATAAACCCTAAAACCAACCTTCCAATCGTCAGACCCATGAAAGGCAACGGCAGGACAGCGGTGGTCGGACTCGGAAGCCCCATCATGTGCGACGACGCGGTCGGGCTCCATGTGTCCGAGGCGATCCAATCCATGGAGATGGACGACGTGGACTGCTTCCAGGAGGCCGTCGGCGGACTCGACATCCTCCCGGTGATCCACGGCTATACCCACGCGATAATCGTGGACGCCATCCAGACCGGCGAATACGGCCCCGGCACCGTCCTGCTGTTCACCGAATCATACTTCGACGAGGTCGTGTCAGAGGCTTCCACCCACGACGTCAACCTCCCCACGGCGATAAAGATCGGGAGGCAGATGGACCCGGACCTCATGCCCGAGAGGATAGACTTCGTGGCCGTCGAGGTCCGGGACATAAAAACGGTCACAGAACGGATGACCGAGGAGGTGGAGGGGGCCGTGGACAGCGCCAAGGCCGCCGTCCTCCACCTGATGGACGAGTTCAGAAGCCGAGGTCCGAGACGTCCAGGTTCCTGACGGACCTTCCGGCCTTCCCTAGGACCACGACGTTCAGACGCTCCGGCCTGAGGATGTCCCCGGCCACGCGCATCACGTCCTCCTCGGTCACCGCGTCGATCTTCTCCAGACGCTCCTCCAGGGATTCGGTGGAACCGTTCAGGAGGTTGTTCACGCACAGCCTGTACAGCCTGTGCTCGGTGGATTCCATCGCCCTGACGTTCGCGCCCTTCACCAGGTTCCTGGCGCGGTCCAGCTCGCCCTTCTCCAGCCCTTCGGACAGCAGCCTCCCGAACTCCTTGGCGGATGTGGACATGGCCTCCTCCACGTTCTTGTCCGTGCAGGACATGTACGCGGCCAGCGAGCTGGCGTCGCTCTCCTGGCTCACGGTGGTGTAGACCGAATACACCAGCGCCTTCCTCTCCCTCACGGACTGGAACAGCCTGGAGCTGGTCCCGGTCCCCAGGACCGCGGACAGCATGGTCACCGCCGACCTGTCCTCGTGCGATGCTCCGTAAGAAGGGAACCCCATGGCCACCTGCAGGTGGTCCGCCTCGCTCTTCACGAACTCGTAGTCCGCCTTCGGAACCGGAGGTTCGGTCCTGACGTTCCTCCTCCCGCCGGCCCTGCCGTCCAGTGCGGATTCGGCCCACGCCACCGCCGAATCCAGGTCCACGTCCCCCGCGGCGTACACCGCCAGGTTCGGGATCAGGTACTTCTCCTCGTAGTACGCCCTGAGGTCCTCCGACGTCAGCTTGGCGACGACGTCCTTGTCCCCGCCCTCGTCCTGCCCCAGCTGGTGCCCCCTCCACAGGTGGCTCTCGAACAGGTCGTGGATCCTGGTCTCCGGGTCGTTCTCGATCATGCTCAGCTCCTGGAGCACGATCTTCTTCTCCAGCTCGGTGTCCTCCTCCCCTATCAGGGGGTTCGCGACGATGTCCCCGACCATGTCCATGGCCACGGATGCGGTCTCGCTGATCGTTATCCCGTAGAAGGCGGTCATCTCCCTGCCGGTGAAGGCGTTCAGCTCCCCTCCGGCGCCCTCGATCTCCTTCGCCATCTGGAAGGAGTCCCTGGTGGTGGTGTGCCTGAAGACCGTGTGCTCGAGAAGATGCGACAGCCCGAATATCGCCGGCACCTCGTCCCTCGAACCGGTGGCGACTCCGACCATGAACCCCGCGCTGCGGCTGTCGGGTATGCTCTCGACGACCACGGGTATCCCGCCCGCGGTCCTTGACGACGAAATGCGGTCGCTCATGCACCCATCAACGACGAATCCGCTTAATACATTGCGAACGATGGGTGGGGCATGGGCATCGAGACTCGCAGATACACGGACCTGGCTCTGGAGGACCCCGTGGCAATAGTCGGCTTCCCCAGCGTCGGGCTGGTAAGCTCGATCGCTGCCAACTACTTCGTCACGCAACTCAAGATGGAGCCTCTGTCGGGACTCAACGGGAGCTCGGTGCCCCCCTACTGCCTGATATCCGACGGCACCGCGTATCCTCCGATCAGGATGTACGGCTGCAAGAGCAGGACGAAGACCGGCAGGGACATCGTGGTCTGCACATCCGAATTCGCCCCCAAGCCCGAGGACTGCTACGAGATCGGGACCTCCGTGCTCTCGGAGCTCCGCGACCTGGGATGCAGGCAGGTCATCTGCCTCGAGGGCATCCCCCGGACGTCCGACCAGGACGGGCCGGTCGTGTGCGGGAGCGGGCCGTCCACGTCCAGGATGACGGACGCCTCCGGACTCCCCAGGATGGACAACGGCATGGTGAAGGGGCTCTCCGGGATCATAATGTGCGAGAGCGGTCCCAGGGGGATGAGCGCCATGGCGCTGATGTGCCCCGCGGACCCCAGCATGCCAGACCCGGGATCCGCCGCCGAGTTCCTCCCGCCCCTGTGCAGGATGGTCAAGGGGCTGAAGGTGAGCCCGAAGATCCTCATGGACGAGGCGGAGGAGATCCACAGGAAGCTGGAGGCCGAGCAGGCGTCCATCCAGAGGGACCAGACCCAGAACACTCTCTACGGTTGATTTCATGGAACTAGTGCCGAGCAAATTCTTCACGGTCCGCGGCTCCGCCGTGAGCAAGACGTCGGACCTCAACGCGTTCGATATCGCCCTGATCAAAGCGGGGATAGGGGAGCAGAACCTCGTCTCCGTCTCCTCGGTCATACCCGAGGGGGCGTACAGGATCCCCTTCAAACCCCTCACGATGGGGGCGGTCACCCACTGCGTCCTCGCACAGATGAGGGGGTGCGAGGGCGAGACGATAGCCGCCGGGATCGCGTACGCGTTCAGGAAGGACGGGAAAGGAGGGTACGTGGCCGAGGGCCACATCCACGGTTCGGCGGACTCCCTGAGGGAGATCCTCTCCTGGAAAATGGAGGAGATGGCCCGCATCCGCGACGTGGAGTTCGGGGAGATCAAGTTCGAAGCGGAGGAGCTGCAGATCCCCCTGGACCACTACGGCTGCTGCGTCTCCGCGCTCGTCTTCACGGAGTACAGATGAGCTACGGCCTGACCCTCTGCGGGGCCTGCAGGAGGCCGAGGATCGTCGACAGGAAGGATTCCACCTCCACCTGCCCGTACTGCGGTTGCTCCGAGAGGGTCGGGAAGCTCCAGTTCTACTGCACCTCCGACGACCTGGCGGTGGTCAGGAAGGCGCTGAACGACGCCACCGGATCGGACGAGGTGTCCGAGCTCAGGGAGGACCTGGACGCGAAGAAGCGGAAGGTGGAGGAGGACGACCCGTATTCCACCATGGTCTACCGCTACGAGCACGCCCCGGACATCGATGCGAAGATGGAGATACTCTCCGAAGGCCTCACGAGGATCCTCGGAGAGTTCGCCCTGGACGACGTCCGCGAGGTCGCCGGCCCCAGGGCGGAGAAGATGCTCTCCGCCATGCTGGACCGCGGGTACGTATACGAGACCCGTCCGGGGTTCTACAAGGCCCGATCACTTCGGGATGTCCGACCTCTTCTTGCCTTCCATGCGGAGGACCTCGCGGACCATGCCTGGGAGCCTCCTGCACATCACGTAATAGTAGTAGAAGGCGCCGAGGACCGTCATCATCACCAGGAAGGCGTAGAACAGCATGCTGTCCCCGTTCGTCAGGGCGGCCGCGAGGAGCATGTTGTACGCCACCAGGGGAAGGAGCGCCTGGAGGGCGAACTCCATCACCCTGTGCCTCGCTATGCCCTCCCCGACGGTTGTCCCGCAGGCCCCGACGATCAGTGCCATCGACACGGATATGAACACGAGGGACACGACGGACGCGTCCACCGTCAGCCCGGAATCGGTGACGGCGTACATGATCCAGCAGAACCCGGTCGCCAGACCGCAGGAGTTCCCCAGACCGAGGGCGAACCCGTAGAATATGGAGTCGGACTTCCCCCTGAACCTCCTGAGGTTCAGGACGACGACCATGACCATGATCTGGATCACGGACACCAGCGCCATCATCAGGATGCTCGACGGCGCCTTCAGTATGCTCATGGCCGCGAAGACCGCCGCGCCCTCCACCAGTCCGACCACGAAGAGCATGAAGAAAGTGGGGTCGCTGAAGAACGGCTGCTCGACCTTCGGGAACGTGTAGTTCCTGACTCCGATGAACATAAGTGCCAGGGCCGGCGCTATGCCGAGAACCATGGCCAGGCCCATGATCATATCCATGGGCTTTCCCTATCGCGCTCGTCTTTTAAGCGTTGCGGACCCTGCCTTCGGACCCTCGGGCATGAGCCTGTCGTAGTAGTGGACGACCATGCAGGAGCGCTCGCACCTCCCGCACGACGTGCATCTCTCCGGATCCACCCTCATCCCCCCGTCCATCCTTATGGCATGGCGCGGGCAGCCTTTGGCGCATATCCCGCATTCGGTGCACATCATCGCCCTGATCAAGGCCTTCACCGACCTCTCGAATATGCTCCTGGCGTTCCTCTCGTCGGGGGAGTTGACGGACACCTGTCCGCCTCCGAACAGCCTCGCCCTGCCGATCGGCAGCCTCAGCAGCGCGATCTCGTAGTCCTCGGAGTACTTGGTGTCCCCGACCGTGCGCAGCGCGTCCTCCACGTAGGAGAAGTCCCTCTGCCTCGGAACGGTGACCACCGCCTCGATGGAGTAGCCCCCGGCGGCGCAGGGCGATGCGCCCTTGGTCAGTTTCAAAGAGGGTCCGGCCTGGGCCTTCGGCCTCATGTCCAGCCCCATCCCCTCGGCGATCTGGATCATCTTCGGCGGAAGCGCCTTCCACCTCCAGAACCCCATGGTGACGTACTCCTCGGGCAATCCGCGCGATTCAGCATATCCTCTCAGATACGCGTCCCACCTCTCATGCAGCTCTGGATGGATGCGGCCGGTGTTGGCCCACTCGCTCTCCAGGCATGCGGGGCACAGGTAGCACCCGATCCTCTCGAAATCCCTGTCGTAGAGCGGATTGTAGTCCAATCCGTGCATCAGGATGTACGCCCACACCTCCGCCGCACTCCACGCGCGTATCGGATTGAGGTTGATCTGGTTGGGGACGAACGGGTTCTTGGTGACGAACCCGATCTGCGAGCGGGCGAAGGATTCCAGCCTCCTGTTCCCCTCGACGGTGACCGTCCCCTTCGGGAAATCGGTGTCGATGATGTCGGTGACCGGACCGAGCTTGCAGGCCTTGCAACACCAGCGGAAGTCCTTGGCGGGCGGACCGAACGCGTCCACGTTGTCCTCGAACCCGGTACCTCCGCGGGCCTGATGTATCTTCAGATCGCGGGAACGGGCGAACCTCGACACGTACTCCAGCGTCTCCGGGAACTCCAGCCCGGTGTCGATGTTGATCAGCTCCACGTCCCCGGCGGCCTCGGCCGCCAGCCCGTACGCCGCGAGGGAGTCCTTCCCCCCGGAGAACGAGACGGTCACCGGGAGATTCCTCTTGTTCCCCTCTTCGAGGAATCTCCTGATCTCCTTCACGGCGATCCTCTGGATCCTCTTAACGTGCCCGCGGTTGGTGTCCACGAACGTCCCCAGGTCCGCATCGGGGGACGCCGGCATGCAGGAGGGCGCATCGAGGTCGCGTATCCTCACCGCCCTGTCCGCATCCTTCAGCGAAGCGCTGTCCTCCAGCGCCGTTCCGGGACCGATCTTCCCGCCCTTCCTAAGTATCAGCGGATCTCCCTTGGAGAAATCCCCTTCGACGGACGTTACATTGGAACCCGGTACGACCTTCCCCTTGAGATGCCCGGACATCCCCGCGAATGACACGATGCTCTTCTTCGCCACGGGGGCGAACAGCTCCGCCCCGGGCTGCTTCAGGTCCAGGACCAGACGGCGGGAGCGGAGGTCGTACCTCATCACCGCGACGACGGAGCCGTGGGCGATTATCTCGTCGGCCCTGTCCTCCCCCGGGATCTTGTTCAGGAAAACGGCCTTCCCGCGGAGCGGGGAGTCGGTCCCGAACGCCTCCCTGAACAGGGAGAGCACGATCCCCACGCTGTCGCCCATGCACGGACGGATGTCGCCGGGGCTGTTGATCCTGAACTCCCTGCCCCGGGAACCGCATGCGGAGCACGAATCCCCGAGCAGCAGGGTGCCGCAGGCGTCGCACCACCTCAGATACTCCTTGCCGTGAGCAGAGTTCGCCGTCCTTCCCCACCTGTCCGGGCCAGAATCTCCAACCTTTATAAGAGATGAGATTGTAGCCGGGGAACATGCAGGACGAGTACACGATCGACGTGACGCCCGGTCACAGGCAATCCAGGTTCAGCCGGAAGGAGCTGGGCGACATAGCCGTCGCCATGATCGTCCTCTCGGTCGCCTTCATGATCCTGTACAGGGGGTCGCAGTACGCTGGATACCTCGAGGACGAGTTCGGGGCCGGCGCGAAATGGGCCCTCCTCTTCGCGACCTGCCTCGGGCTGGTCTTCTTCAGCTTCCTGCTCCACGAGTTCGGCCACAAGTTCACGGCCCAGAACTTCGGAATGAGGTCCGAGTTCAGGATGTACCCCTTCGGACTGGTAATCACGCTGGTGTCCTCGTTCCTGGGGTTCCTGTTCGCCGCGCCGGGCGCGGTGGTCATAGCCGGATACCCCGACAAGAGGCAGAACGGCATCATCAGCATCGCCGGGCCGGCGGTGAACCTGGTGCTCGCCGCCATCGGCATCGCGGGATGCTTCGCGTTCAACCACACCCCGATGGTGTTCATCTTCATCATGCTCGCCAACCTGAACGCCTTCCTGGCGCTGTTCAACCTGCTCCCCATACCCCCGCTGGACGGGTCCAAGATCTGGAGCTGGAACCTGGGCGTGTACATCGTCGCCATCGGCGTCGCCGCGCTCATGCTCGTCTACATGTACGCGTGGATGCCCCCGCTGTACTACGGATGATACAGGTTCGAAGGTTCGATAAACCCGACCGTCATGTCCGCGCCCGGAAGGTGACCCATGAACGAGGACGGACGCTCCGCATCGGCGATATCGACCGGGATGGTCCTCGTCTGGTCCGGGATCCACGCGCTCGCCCTGTCCATGGGCGTGTCCGTCGTCGGACACGAGCTGTACCTGGCCACCCAGCTCATCTGCGGGGCGGTGCTGCTGTGGGCGGCATGGTCGGCCGTCTCGGCCGGCGATGCGCACGGCGGGGCCGTCCCCCTGATGTTCGGACTGTCGGTCCTGACGAGGATCTGCGGGACCCTTTCGGGCGATTTCAACCCCTCGAACGACCTCCGCCTGCCGTTCGTCATGCCCCTGGCGGTGTCCGCCGTCATGATGTGGGCCGACGGTATGAGGGCCCGCGGCCTGGGGACGGCCCTGCTGGCCGGCGCCATGCTCTCGATGACCGCGTGCGAGGGTCTCGCGGGACCGCTGCTCATAGCGTCCGGGACCGCCGTGACGTTCTCGGAGTTCATGCACGACGCGCCTCCGAAGGATGAGCCCGTCAGGACCTGCAGGATCCTCCTCGCCGAGCTCGTCGCCGTGCATGCGGGGATGATGCTGCTGTCGGTGGGCGTCGTCATCGGCGAAGTCGTGGGATCCGTCGTCTCGATCGCGATAGCCCTCGTCTCCGCACTGTCGTTCGGACGCGGGATGGTCCTGCCGGGATGCTGCGGGATGGTCTACTCGTTCACCTGCCTGATGACGGAAATCCCGTTCATCGACGGTTCCGAGGCGGCCGCCACCCCCGTGGCCTCGGTCGCCTGCATGGTGATCGGCGCGGTCGCCTTCGCCGGGAAGGAGAGGCTGCTCGGCATCGGGATGGCCGCGTTCGGGGCCGGACTGCTGCTTTGGACCTCGACCGGGTGGGAGACCGCGATGATCGCGGGATCGTGCGCCCTGGCCGTCCTGTGCATAGGGGAGGCCCTGCGCTCCTGGACGCTCCCGGAGCCGGACTGCCTCGAACTCGAGGGCATCGAGCGCATAGCCGCGGTGTCCACCGCGGGGATGCTCGTCCTCGCCCTGGCCGTCCTGTCCAACGCCGCCGGGTCCCCCGGGATCGACGGCGTCAACCTGGCCGGATGCGCGTTCATGTTCGGATTCTCCATGGTCGCGATGAGGGGCCGGATGCTCACCGAGGCCATGCTCTTCCTGATGGCCGGATGCTATCTGTTCGTGTACCCCTTATCGAACGAGCTGGAGGACCGGAACGGGATGCTGTCCATGGGCGTCACCCTCTGCATCGGCTTCGCCACCGCCGCCTACGTCTACTGGAGGAAGGACTGCCCCGTCCGCTCGGCGGGATGCGCCCTTCTGACCCTGTCTCTCCTGATCGCCGGCACGGGGATGACCGAGAAGCTGCACATGGTCCCCGCGGTCGCCGCCGGGATCGCGTTCCTGGCCGTGTCCCTGAAGAAGACGGTCAGGTTCGGGATCACCTCGGACGCCAGGATCGAGGAGAGGCCCAACCTGGTCCAATCGGACAACCAGTACGCGGTCGTCCTCGTGATGGCCCTGTGCACCGTGGTCCTGATGATGCTCGCCCTGATAGGGGAGATCAAGGACCTCATGACGATCCGCAACGCACCGCTGGAGATGTTCCGCCTGATGCTGCTCGGCGCCATCCTGGGGTTCGGTCTGTACTCCATGAGGATGGGATTCACCGCACTCGGCACCTACCTGCTGGGATCGTTCCTCGTATGCGCTTTGGCCGTCGCGCTCCCGATGTTCGGATACAGGCTCCCGACGGAGCTGAGCCTGCTGTCGGCGGCGGTCTTCGTGCCGTCCGTCATCGCGTTCATCGCGGCAAGGAACTACATCATGACGGCCAACTCGACAATGATGCTCCTGTCCGCGGTGGCGGGGCCGTTCATGGGGAGCTCCTGGGGCTTCGACCTGTTCGTCCTGCTGTTCAAGGCGATATCGGGGCTCATCGGCCTGACCCTGTGGATAGAATACGATTCCGGGAGGGTGATCGTCCCGAAGTACTCCAGGCTCTGGAGGAGGGATCTCATACCCGAAGGGCCGGAGAGGCCCGTCCGGCCGTGCATCCTGTTCTCCTGCCTGATGCTGGCGTCGCTGACGGCGATCTGGATGGCCGCCGCGCCCCTGGTGCCGGGATCCGCCGAGACGGCGTTCCGCATATCGACGGCCTCCGCTTCGATACTGTGCATGGCGATGAGCGCATGCCTCTTCCATGCCGGGTCCCCTGACTGGGGGGCGTTCGCGATGCTCCTGTCCATAGGGGTCGGGGCGGTCTGCATACCCGTGGCGAACACGGACGTCTGGCTCGCGCTGTGCCTGCCCCTGGCCGTGCTGACGGTACTTGGTCTAATGAGGGGGTCCCGCGCCGTGCCGGCCCTGTGCGTCGCGACCGTCGCGGCCTTCGTGCTCATCGACCCGTACCCCGTGGCGGGGTCGATCGTCCTGGCGTGCGTCGGAGCGGCGATGCTCGCGCTGGGTTCGAGAGGGATGATCACCGGGGAATCGTGGGTCGCGCCGTCGGAGCTGGGTCGCGGATGGACGCTGTCGATGGTCGGGACCGTGGGGCTGTGCATATGCCTGTTCGGGACCGGCGGGATGCTGACCGCGTCGCTCATCGCATCCGCGTTCATCCTCGTGGCGGGATTCGGGTTGGAATCCCACGGGATGCATGCAGAATGCCTGGCGGTGCTGTCGTCGTCCATCCCCGGATTCGCGTTCTGCGCCTCGATGCTCGGAGGAGCGAACCTGTCCGCCGTTCCTCTCGTGATACCCGCCGCCCTCATGGGGGCGTCGGCCCTGATGTTCAGGGCCAGGGGGAGAACGGCGGAGACGGCGATGTGCGCCGTCGGGACGGTCCTCCTCGCAACATCCATCGCAACCGGAGAGTGGATACCCGCCACGATCGGATGCATGATGCCGTGCCTGGCCGTCGTCATTTCCGGACTCCAATCCGTCCACGGCACGGAAGCGGGATCGCCGTCCTGACTTCCGTCGGCGTTCGTATACGACTGTTCCGGTGCGCAGGATCTCGTGGACGAACGAGTATTCGTCGTCCTTGTACCTCTCGAACTCCTCCGTCGTTATCACGAGGATGTCCTTCGGCACCCTTATCCCGGCCACCGCGACGCGGATCGGAACGGGCCTGAGATGTGGCGGATCGTCCGTGTCCATCACCACCAGGATATCGAGGTCGCTATATTCGTCCGCCTCGTGTCTCGCCACCGAACCGAATACGATGATCTTCTCCGGAGAGAACAGCTCCACGATCCTGCCGACGGTCTCGTCGACGAGCGAATAATCGAACATGAGCAACCCCAATATACGATATCATCAGCATATTTGTAATGATTGGACGGCTCCGAGAAGACCTTCGATACGGCGATTCGACAGACTGGCTCCGCCGCGCCGTTTCTTTATTAACCATTATAAATAGGAACCAGGTACGGACCTCCGAAGAAGGTTGTCTGAGTCGGTCTCAGGCAGGTTTCGGATCAGTGATCCGCATGATTTCCAAATTCACAGACATAGGCATCCCGGAGGATGTCGCCAAGGCCATGGACGATATGGGATGGGAGGAGCCCACCCCCATCCAGGTCAACTCCGTCCCCCTCGGCCTCAAGGGCACCGACATGTTCGCCCAGGCCCAGACCGGCACCGGCAAGACCGGGGCGTACGGCTCCATCATACTCGGAACAATCGAATCCGGCAGGAAGGTCCCTTCCGCGATCATCCTCGTCCCCACGAGGGAGCTGGCCAACCAGGTCTCCGAGGAGCTGTCCAAGCTCGCCAAGTACTCCGGCCACAAGTGCCTCCCGATCTACGGGGGAGCGAGCATCGAGGGCCAGATCAAGAAGCTCGGCCAGGGCTGCGACATAGTCGCCGGGACCCCCGGGCGCGTCAGGG
Source organism: Ruminococcus sp. CAG:579 (assembly GCA_963650175.1). Lineage (GTDB taxonomy): Archaea > Thermoplasmatota > Thermoplasmata > Methanomassiliicoccales > Methanomethylophilaceae > Methanoprimaticola. The sequence continues at coordinate 14,832 of CAVJLK010000044.1, forward strand.
ACATGGTGACCAGGAGGGTGCTGAACCTTTCCGAGATCACCACCCTCGTCCTCGACGAAGCGGACAGGATGCTGGACATGGGGTTCGTGGAAGACATAGAGTTCATCCTGAAGGCCATGCCCGCGGAGCGCCACACCATGCTGTTCTCCGCCACCATGCAGGAGAACGTCAAGCAGCTGGCCTTCG
>CAVJLK010000045.1:0-14723 GCA_963650175.1 Ruminococcus sp. CAG:579
GGATTGTGCTTGCCCGATAATTCGGAGAAACTCGCTCAAGGGTCGTGAATGTGGGTCTGTATACGTCCCGATCTTGAATATCTCCGTCTTCTCGTTGGATACCGTGATCTCGAGCTTGAGTTCCGCAGACTCTGTATCTCCCTTCTTGGACCCTTCATACACCATCTCGGCGCTGTAGATCTCCCTCTCGATCTTTTTCTGGGTGAATGCGCTGCAATCGACCAGCTCCGTGTACATCCGGTATCCGTCTTGATCGAAACCTGAAGCGAACACTATGTCCCCTTTCGCGAGCATGAATCCGTATTCTTCGAGGTCCTTGTAGTAGTCGAGGGTCTCCGTACCCCAGAGGGTCCTGACGGTCATGGTGCCGTCTTGCTTGTATCCCTCGAACTCCCGGTTCTCGGTGTAATCGCTGGTCCCGTTTAGGAGGTTCGTCCTCGTTTCATCCTCGGCGATGGCATCCACGTACCAGACGGCCCTCTTCGTGACCTGCGTCTGAGTCAGTTCCAGGATGGTGACCTTCACGCTCCCTTCGAGGTATTTGTCGTCATTGTTCGTTCCCATCACGACGTACTCTGAGACGTCCCCGACGCTCAGCGTGTAGTTGCCGGACTCGACGGGCGGGAGGACCTGAGGACCGTCGTCCTTGCTGTCCTTGTCGCTCTTTCCGTCGTCGTTGATCAGTGCATAGGCTGCAACGGCAGCTATCACGACGATAACGACGCCTATCAGAATCATGGTGCGTTTTTCGACCATGGATAAAAAATACCATCTGCAGTGTTTAAGACTTTGGTCATATCCGCGATTCCGGACACATATCCAGCATCGCGGAGGCATCCGGAGCCGCAGAAGGGCATCGGACGGATTCCGAGCGAATCCTCCCATCCAACCGGGAAAGAGAGGCTCCGAGAAATCTTTTAAATACCGTCCCTCTTCATGGCCACCCTAAGAGTGATAACCATGGTCGATAACCAGCCGCTGGAGAGCCCAGACGCGGATGTCACGCGCGTCCGCCTGCCGAATATCAAGGAGAACGAGATGTTCGGGATAGCCGACCAGCTGCTCGGGGCATCCAAGATCAAGGTCATGTGCGAGGACGGCGTGTCGCGCGTCGGACGCATCCCCGGGAAGATCAAGAAGAGGATGTGGATAAGGGAGGGGGACCTCCTGATCGTCTCCGTCTGGGACTTCCAGCCGGACAAATGCGACGTCCGCTTCAGATACACCCGCACGCAGGCCGTCAACCTGAGCAAGAGGGGCAAGGTTCCCAAGAACCTGGACATCTTCTGAAGCCCCATGACCTCCTACGAGGAGGCGTACGCGTACCTCGAGAGGCATGTGGACGCCCTGAAGACCAACAAGACCGGCGACGAGCGCCAGACCGATGCCGAGGTCTTCGACAGGAAGACCCTGCTGACGATCTACGACATGATGACGTCGGGCTACATCGACGTGGTCCACTATCCCATATCGACCGGGAAGGAGGGCAACGTCTTCTACGCCACCGACGAGGACGGCGAGGGGGCCGCCCTGAAGATCTTCAGGACCTCCACGTCCACCTTCAAGAGGGTGGCGAAGTACATCGAGGGCGACCCGAGGTTCAGGGGCGTCACCGGCAACAGGTGGCGCATGATCTACGCCTGGGTCAACAAGGAGTTCAAGAACCTCGCGAGATACGCCGAGGCGGGGATACCCGTGCCGGAACCAATCACGTTCCAGCAGAACTGCCTCTTGATGGAGTTCATCGGCGACGAGAACGGACCCGCTCCGCAGCTCAGGGACGTGGTCCTCGAGGACCCCACCGACACCTACGACGAGGTCGTTTCGTTCATCATCGACGGTTGGAAGGACGCCCATCTCGTCCACGGGGACCTCAGCGAGTACAACATCCTCGTGCAGGACGGCCAGCCCATCATGATAGACGTCGGTCAGGCCATGACCACCGACAACTACAACGCGAAGGACCTTCTGGAGAGGGACATCCGCAACATAAACGCGTTCTTCAGGAAGAGAGGAGCGGACGTCATCGAGGACTCGGTCATCTTCGAGGAGACCGTCAACGGCAAGGACGATGACGACGAGGAGGAAGAGGAATGAGATCCATCAGGGTGCCCGCCGACAGGGTCGGGACGCTCATCGGCAAGAAGGGGGAGGTCAAAAACACCCTCCAGGAAATCTCCGGCATCAAGATCGACATCGACACGGAGGAGGGGGAGATCGTGATCCACGACGACGTGGAGCTGGAGGACCCCCTCAAGGCGCTGCAGCTCATGGACGTCATCAAGGCCGTCGGCAGGGGGTTCAACCCGGACAAGGCCATGAGGCTCTTCGAGGACGACGAGTACCTCGAGGTCGTCGACCTCAAGGAGTTCGTCGGGGAGAGGTCCAACCAGATGAACAGGATCCGCGGGAGGCTCATCGGCAAGGACGGGAAGACCCGCCGCATCATCGAGGACCTCACCGGATGCGACATGGTCATCTACGGCAACACGGTGGGGCTCATCGGGAACTCCATCAGCCTGCCGGTCGCTAAGCATGCGGTGGAGCTGATCCTCCAGGGGAGCGAGCACGCCACCGTCTACCATTATCTGGAAAGCCAGCGTCCGCGCCTCAGGATCGCGGAGATGGGATTCGACCTCTGAGGGATACCATGGAGGACTGGATTTCCGAGAACCTCGAGAAGGCCCGCGCCCTCGCCGGCGAGGGGCTCTGCGACCGCTGCCTCGGACGCATGTTCGGGAAGATCGGCACCGGGATGACCAACGACCTCCGCGGACGCATGATCCGCGAGGCCCTGGAGGAATCCGGGGAGGCCGTGCCGGCTCCGGATATGTGCAGCCTCTGCGAGGGGCTGTTCGACCTCATGCCCAGGTTCGCCGAGCTGGCCGCCGAAGCGGTAAACGGCGTCGAATCGGAGAACTTCCTCATCGGAACGAAGGTCGAACCTTCGATCGCCGAGAACGAGAAGGCCCTCTGGGAGAGGCACGGGCTGGAGAACGCCGAGGCCATCAAAGCGGAGCTGAACCGCGAGATCGGGAAGCTGGCTCTGCCCATGATCCACCGTCCGGTGGAGTTCAAGAACCCCCAGGTCGTCGCCCTCGTGGACACCCGTTTCGGAGAAGTCGTTCTGGACATCGCACCGCTGTTCATCGGCGGGCGCTACAACAAGTTCAGCCGCGAGATCCCCCAGACCATCTGGCCCTGCAGGGAGTGCCACGGGAAGGGCTGCCCCCACTGCCACGGCAAGGGGAAGATGTACGAGACATCCGTCCAGGAGATCATCGGCGACATCGCCCTGGAGATGGCCGGGGGGAAGGAGCACTTCTTCCACGGCATGGGCAGGGAGGACATCGACGCCCGCATGCTCGGAGATGGAAGACCTTTCGTGCTGGAGATCAGCCAGCCCAAAAGGAGGTTCATCGACCTGGACGAGCTCGAGAGGAGATCGAGCGAGGGGGGCCTGGCGGCTTTCAACTCCCTGCACTTCGTGCAGAGGGAGGCGGTCGAGAGGTACAAGGGCGCCGCGTCCGACAAGGTCTATCGCGTGCGCGTTAAACCCGACGGCAAAGTTAATAAACAGACAGTAGTTGACGTCGCTTTATCGTTCAAGGACGCCGATATAGATCAGAGGACTCCACGCCGCGTCGAGCACAGAAGGGCCGACCTGGTGAGACACAGGAGGATCCACTGGGTGACGGCGGATTCCTTCGACGAGGACGGATTCGACCTCGAACTGGAGACCGATTCCGGGACCTACGTGAAGGAGTTCGTGTCCGGGGATGAAGGCCGCACGCAACCCAACTTCTCAGAGAGGCTGGGGGTGCAGTGCGTGGTCGTCGCCCTCGACGTATTGGCGATTGACTATCACGAACCATGAGGGATTCACAATGCAGGCATCCAGAGGAACAAGGACAAAGACCCGCAACCTCCTGAGGAAGAAGCCGAGGGCACGCGGCCTGTCCCCGATCACCAAGGGACTCCAGACTTTCGAACCCGGAGACAAGGTCAACATCATCATCGACCCCAGCGTCCACAAGGGCATGCCGTTCTCCAGGTTCCACGGCCTCACCGGCGTCGTCATCGACTCCAGGGGAGAAGCCTACGAGGTCAGCGTCAAGGACGGAAACAAGACGAAGACCGTCGTCGCCCGCCCCGAGCACCTCGTCAGGACCGTGGAGTGAGATTCGGATGGAACAGAGGTACGTCAGCGTAGCGGATGTCAAGGAGCTCCTCGAGGCCGAGGTCGAGGCCAGGGGCGGGGTCGAGAACATGCTCGCTTCGCAGAGGGCATCGCTCGACCATGCTCAGAAGACGTGCTCGATTTCCAAGGAGCAGGCCGACAGGATCATAGTCGCGGTGAGCGAGTTCGACTTCGTCACGGAGCCCGTCGCCGTCAAGATCGCCGACCTCCTTCCCGAATATCCGGAGGACGTGCGCGCCATCTTCTCCAAGGAGAGGGTCACGCTCGAGCCGGAGCAGATCGAGAGCATCCTCGAGATCGTCCGCAACAACTGCTGAGGGATCGCATGGAAGAATACGCCTACATTCTGGATTGGCTGCCGACTGGCGCCGGAGGAGGGAACTTCGGGAAGCGCGAGCCGTTGATCTACGCAGTCGGGGACGAGGAGTTCAAGCTCTTCGAGCTCATCCCGAAGGCAGGCGCACAGGTCGAGATCGGGACCAGGACCTACATCGGCAAGGACACCGACGTCAAGAGGGACGTGGTGGACCACGTCAAGAGGCGCATCGGGTTCAACGATCTGACCAACAACGCCCAGACCGAGCTGGAGTACGCCGTCGAGACCATCGTCAAGGCCAACCAGCCCAGGTTCATCAGGTTCTTCAACGAGGCAGAGGGCATCAGCCTCCGCAAGCACATGCTGGAGGAGCTCCCCGGACTCGGGAAGAAGTCCATGACCGCCATCCTCGAGGAGAGGAAGAAGGGCAACTTCAAGGACTTCGCCGACCTGAGCGAGCGCACCGGGATCAAGGCGCCCGAGAAGTTCATCATCGACAGGATCGTCCTCGAGATCTCGGACCCCGACAGGAAACGCTACATCTTCGTCTCGAGATGAGCAGCGCAAGAGAGCTCATGAACTCCGCCGGCGTGGTGCCGAAGCGGAGCAAGGGACAGAATTTTCTCATCGACGACCGCGTGGCCGACCGCATAGTCGGCTACGCCGGCATCGTCGACACCGACAGGGTCCTCGAGGTGGGGCCCGGGTTCGGGATATTGACGGAGAGGCTCGTATCTATGGGCGACAGGCTCTCCTGCATCGAGCTGGACGCCAAGCTGGCGGAGCACATCCGCTCCACGTACGGGGACAGATTGGATCTCATCGAGGGGGACGCCGTGAAGGTCCCTTTCCCGGAGTTCGACGTGTTCGTGAGCAACCTCCCGTACAGCGTCTCGACACCGATAATCTTCAAGCTCCTGGGGCGGCCGTTCAGGACCGCCGTGGTCATGGTGCAGAAGGAGTTCGCCGACCGCATGGTCGCCGATGTCGGCAGTCCCGACTATTCGAGGCTGACCGTCAACCTGTTCTACCGCGCCGACTGCGAGATCATGGAACCGGTCCCGGCATCGAGGTTCGACCCGAGGCCGAAGGTAGACTCCGCCGTGGTGAAGATCACCCCCCGGCCGGCGCCCTTCGAGGTGCTGGACGAGGAGACGTTCTTCAGGGTGACCGAGGCGTGCTTCAACCACCGCAGGAAGAAGATCGGCACCTCCCTGAAGAGCACCGGGCTCGTGCCGTCGTCCGAGGGGATCCCGTACAGGGACGAGCGCGTTGAGGACCTCCGTCCGGCGGAGATCGGGGAGATCGCCGACGCCGTGTTCTCGATGAAGGGGCGAATCCCCGGGCGGATTCGATGGGTTGAAATACAACATGTTGTACTTCGCCTCATGGAATCGGGATTGGCCAGGCGGTACGCCGTCTTCGCGTTGGGATTGTTCTGCATATCGATGGCCGTGGGCTTCATCACGAAGGCCTCCCTCGGAACATCGCCCATCACGTCAATCCCGTACAGCCTCTCGCTGGTGTTCACGCAGTTCACCCTCGGGAACTTCACCATCGCCTTCAGCCTGCTGCTGGTCGCCCTGCAGTACATCCTCACCGACAAGACGAAGATGGACCGCACCGCGAAGGTCAACATCCTCCTGGAGGTGGTCGTCTCGTTCGCGTTCGGATGCCTCATCGACCTCTCGATGATGCTCTTCTCCGGATTCGTCCCGACCGAGTACATCGTACAGGTGATCTCGGTGCTCGTGGGGATCGTCATCCTCGCCTTCGGGGTCTATCTGCAGATCGTCGCCGACGTCGTCATGGTCCCGGGGGACGGGTTCGCCTACGCGCTCACCCTCCGCGTCAAGAAGAACTACGGCAAGGTTCGTGTGACATCCGACACCACCATGGTCGTCATCGCGGCGATAATCGGGATCGTCGGTCTCGGGACCCTCGGAGGCGTCAGGGAGGGGACCGTGATGTGCTGCATCCTCACCGGGGTGGTAGCCAGATGGTACATGAGGCACTTCTCCGCTCTCACATCGAAGCTCGTCCCCGGGAAGAACCTGGACTCCATATCCAGAGAGGCATCGGCGAATGGCCACCGACGTCCTCGAACTGGCCCGGAAGATCCGTCGCACCGGGAAGGAGATCAAGAGGGCCAGGGACAGGAACGCCTCGTCCCTCGGCATCACGTCCAACCAGACGGATGCGCTGTTCTTCATCGGCGACCACCCGGGCTGCAGCGTCAAGGACCTGACGGATGTTATGGGCGTGTCCCATCAGGCGGCCTGCGGCATCGCCGACAGGCTCGGCGAGAAGGGACTGGTCGTTTTCGGAACCAACGACGACGCCCGCGTGAAGACGCTGGCACTGTCGGACCAAGGCGAAGAGATGGTATCGGAGCTCTACGAGCTCGGGGAGGCCAAGAACGCGGAGCTGTTCAAGGCGCTGACCGAACAGGAGAGGAGGACCCTCGGGGACCTCCTGGACCGCGTCCTCTGCGACCTCGACGGACGATGCTGGCACCTCGCGATACCATTTAACGGCAGTAGCCCATCTACCCCGCGATCACATGCAGATTGGAATCGTAGGGAAGCCGAACGTCGGCAAGTCGACATTCTTCGGAGCGGCCACCATGGCCCCTGTGGAGATAGCGAACTATCCCTTCACCACCATCGAGCCCAACAAGGGCATAGCATACGTGCGCACGCCCTGCCCGTGCAGGGAGCTGGGCGTCAAGTGCACCCCGCACAACTCGCTCTGCGTCGACGGGACCAGGATGGTGCCCGTCGAATTGCTGGACGTGGCCGGGCTGGTCCCGGACGCGTGGCAGGGGAAGGGTCTGGGCAACAAGTTCCTGGACGACCTCAGGCAGGCCGACGCGCTCATCAACGTGGTGGACGCCAGCGGATCCACCGACATCGAGGGGAACTCCGTGGAGACGGGATCCCACGACCCCGCCGAGGACATACTGTTCCTCAGGACCGAGATCGAGTGCTGGATGCGCGAGATCATCAAGAACGGGTTCTCCAAGATAGCCAGGCAGGCGAAGATGCAGGGTTCTAAACCGGAGACCATCCTGGCCGAGAGGCTGCAGGGGCTGAAGGTGTCGGAGGCGCAGATCAAGGAGGCCCTCCGCGAGGTGCCCCTGCCCGACGATCCCACCAAATGGGACGACGACCTGCTCCTGAAGCTCTGCGGAGCGATACGCGAGAGGTCCAAACCCATGATCGCCGCCATGAACAAGGCGGACATCGCCACCGACGCGAACTTCGAGAGGATCAGGTCGATCAACCCGCATTGCGTCGCGACCATGGCCGAGACGGAGCTCGCCCTGAAGAAGGCGGCCGCAGCCGGATTGGTGGAGTACACGCCCGGGGACGCCGGATTCAGGATCAAGGAAGGAGCCAAGGTCTCCGAGGGCCAGAAGAAGGCCCTGGACTACATGAACGAGAACATGGCCCGCATCGGCGGGACCGGGGTCCAGAAGTGCATAGAGGACGCGGCGTTCAACATGCTCGACCTCATCTGCGTCTATCCCGTCGAGGACGAGACCAAATTCACCGACCACTTCGGCAGGGTCCTGCCGGACGCGTTCCTCGTGCCCAGGGGCAGCACCGCCAGGGACCTGGCGTACCGCGTGCACACCGATCTGGGGGACAAGTTCATCCGCGCGGTCAACGCCAAGACCAAGAGGACCGTCGGGGCCGACTACGAGCTCCAGGACGGCGATGTGATCAGGATCGTAGCGAACAAGTGATCCCATGGAATCCGCGGACATCAGGATAATCAGCACGTCGTACACGACGGACGGGGAGGAGCCCGTCATCGAACTGTACGGCAAGGCCCGGGACGGCAGGTCCGTCACGGCCCTGGTCCGCGGTTTCAAACCCTATCTCTACGGCGTCGAGGTCCCGGCGAAGCTCGAGAAGCAGTTCGAGGAGGATCCGGAGGTCGTCTCCCTGGAGCACAAGGGCCTCCTCTACCGCGGCCGCACCGTCGATGCGCTGAAGATCTCGATCAAGAGCCCCTGGAAGATCTCCGATTACAGGAACAGGCTCAGGAGCAACGGCGTGGAGGCCCTGGCCTCGGACATCCCGTACAACCATCGCTACGTCTACGACACGGACATGGAGTCGTGCATCCGCGTGACCGGCGAGCCCGTCGACAAGGGGTACCTGACCGATCTGACGATCGAATTGGGATCTTTCGAGAACATCGAGCCCTTCGACCCGGGCCTGAAGGTGCTGTCCTTCGACATAGAGAACAGCATCGAGCACGAGTTCATCTACTGCATCTGCGCCGTCGTGTGGGAGAAGGGGGCCATCCGCGAATGCGAGCCCATCTCCGGGAAGGAGAAGGAGATCATCCAATCGTTCTCCGACCTGATCCGCAGGGAGGACCCCGATGTGATCACGGGGTACAACATCGACAACTACGACATCAGGAAGATCGAGGAGCGCGCCAAGGCGAACCGCATGAAGGATGCCCTGCCCTGGGGGAGGGACGGCGGACAGCCGAAGCTCCGCAGCGAGCGCTTCTGGAGGGTCAAGGGGAGGCTCATATGCGACGCATGGTGGGCCGCCCGCAGGGAGCTCCGCCCGAAGCAGGAGACCCTGAACGCGGTGTCCCTCGAACTCCTGGGGGAGACCAAGCTGGACGTGGACCCCCGCCACATGGACGAGGAATGGAGGAACAACCGCGAGAAGGTCCTCGAGTACTGCACCAAGGATGCCGAACTGGCGCTGCGCATCCTGCTGGCGGTGGACACCCTGAGGAAGGGGATGGACCTGGCGGCCGTGTCCAAGTTATCGATAGAGGACGTCCTGACGTCCGGATCCTCCCAGCTGGCCGATTCCCTCCTGATCCGCGCGGCCGACCGCGCGAACGTCGCCGTGCCCCAGATGGGCAGGCGCACCAGGGACGACGACCAGATCGAAGGGGGGTACGTGCACGACATCAAGCCGGGGCTGTACCACTGGGTCTGCGTCCTGGACTTCAAGTCCATGTACCCGTCCACGATCATAGCCAAGAACATCTGCTTCACCACCCTGTCCCCGGACGGGACCATCGTCGCGCCTTCCGGGACGGCGTTCGTGTCGAAGGACGTGCGTCTGGGACTGCTGCCGAGCATCCTCCAGGGCCTGATGGACCGGAGGGACTCGATCAAGAGGAGGATGAAGCAGTCGACGGACGAGCACGAGAGGCACTACCTCGACGGCCTGCAGGCAGCCGTGAAGGTGCTTATGAACACGTTCTACGGGGTGTTCGCATCGTCGTTCTACAGATTCACCGACAAGAGCATCGGCGCGGCGATAACATCGTTCGCCAGGGCGAACGTCAAGGGGATCATCGGGGAGCTCCAGTCCGAGGGGCACAACGTCGTCTATTCGGACACGGATTCCGTCTTCGTGCAATCCCCCGGGAATGACCTGGACGAGGCGGTGGGATTCGGCACGGAGATGGCCGACAGGTACTCCCGCGACGGCGGGACGCTGGAGTTCGAGAAGATCCTCGAGCCCCTGTTCACCCACGGGAAGAAGAAGAGGTACGTCGGCAGGATCGTCTGGCCGTCGAAGCAGGAGGAGCTGCTGGTCCGCGGGTACGAATCCAGGAGGACGGACTCGTTCGACCTGCAGAACAAGCTCCAGACCGACATGTTCGAATGCATCCTGGACGAGAGGAACGAGGACGCCCTGGCCATGGCCAAGAAGACCATCCAGGACACCCTGGCTGGGCGCGTGGACATCTCGGAGCTGGTGATCTCCAAGACCTGCAAGGGCATGGACGCCTACGAGAACCCGGACAGGATGGCCAACGTCCAGGCCGCGAAGAAGCTCATGGACATGGGCTACGACTTCATCCCCGGAATGAAGGTGTCGTGGATCGTCACCGACGCCAGGTCGGCGCCGATGAAGGTGGAGCCCTGGGTCAGCGGGAAGCCCTTCGAAGGGAAGCCCGACTACCGCTACTACGCCGAACGCCTCTCGAAGATGGCCGGCATGGTCACCGATGTGTTCGGATGGGGCGACAAGGACCTCATGATGGGCAGCCAGCAGGCCACCCTGCTGGACGGCGGGATGTTCGAGTCCCGCGGAGGGAAGGTCAACAAGGAGCCTCCCGCATCCGCGAAGCCGAAGCCCAAGGTGAAGAGCCTGGACGATTTCTTCCGATCGGAGCGTTCCTGGGATGTGTACCGCGGGGACACGGCCCAGGAGCTCGTCGGGGCCCACCAGCAACATCCCTTCGGATTCCGCGAACTCCTTGAAGCTCGATTCGAACCCGGATGCGGAGAAGAACACCCGGAGGGCGCCGTCGAGGCCTCCGATGACATCGAGACGCTTCTTCAGACTGTCGTACTCCTTGAATCCCAGGGGTCCGTTGGAGAACTTGCATTTGCAGACGAACATCCTGGTGGACATGTCGTCGTTCAGGATCTCGGCCACCACGCCGATCTCGGCGTACTTCCAGTCGATCCTGCCCCACCATTTGCCTATCCTCTTCACGGGATAATGGCGGCAGAGGTAGTCGCGGCAGAACATCTCGAACCTCTTCTCAAGGAAGGCGTCGACCTTGTCCTCTATGTGCCTGTAATCTATGTTTCCCGGATGCTCGCATCCGCGTAGCACCTGGTAGTGGAAGTCCAGTATGGGATGGGATATCGAATAGAGGCATATGCACGGCCCGTCCATGAGCATCGGATCCAGGCGTTCTATGAATCCCGCCTGCTCCAACGTGTACAGGTAGTCCAGGCAGAGGGTCTTCGATATCTTGAGCGTATGCGCCATCGCCTTCGGATCCGACTTCCCATCCGCTATGAGGGCCAGGATGCTCGAATACCTCCGCGTCGGCTTCAACCCGCCGAGGATCGCATCGGATTCGTTCCGGAGCGGGGCATCCTCATCCAGGAAACAGCGCTTCAGGCAATCGGGGTAGGTCTCGGAGTCCATCATCTCCTGGTATGCCGGAATGCCGCCCACGGTCAGATACGTGCCGATTATGTCCCTGTCGGACATCCCAGGATGGTATCCGATGCAATCCTCGCACCTCCTCGGCGACAGTCTGCAGAGGGAATCGAGCTTGCCGAAGAAGGGACTGCTGTAGAACTCGAATTTGCCCAGCAGTTCCGAACGGCCGCTGAAGACCACCACCGTCTCCGTGTCGCGGATATCGCGGTCCAGGAAATGCTGGAAGAGGGATTCCGTCCCTCTCCTCCCCAGGATGTTCTGGAAGTCGTCGAAGACCACGACCAGGCGTCTCTTGGAGCACTTCTCCCGCAGCACCAGTATCGCATCGGTGAGGTTGTTCAGATGCGGGCAATCGGAATCCTCGCGGAGGAGGCCCTCCATGTAGGCGACGTTCTCCTCCTCGCTGCACTTCCCGAAGCGGAAGAACAGCGCATCCTTGTCCTTGCAGAACTCCTCGAGCAACGTGGTCTTCCCGGCCCCTTTGTCGCCGAAGAGGAGGTACGCGATCTGCTCCCGGTTGGAATAGAGCTCCTCCAGCTCGTCCAGTATCTCCGACTCCAGCCCGCCTCTTACGAAATCAGACATCTCAACAGTCCCTCGATTACGTGACTCGTATACATGATTGATGTACAAATAATTGCTCATTCTCGGAAACGCGCGGCCGATCTCCGCTCAACCTTCAAATCGTCCCCCGTTCTTCACCCCACACCATGACAGACGCGACCACGACCATCGACGATCTGAAGGCGATGATTCAGGAGTTCTGCTCCGAACGCGATTGGGACCAGTACCACAACAGCAAGGACCTGGCCATCGGGATCGTCACCGAGGGATCTGAGCTTCTGGAGCTCATGCGTTTCAAGACTCCCGAGCAGATCGGGGAGATGATGTCCGGGCCCAGGCGCGAGGACGTGGTCGACGAGCTTTCGGACACCCTGTACTTCGTTCTCCGCTTCGCCCAGATGAACGGGATAGACCTCAGCGAATCCCTGGCGGGGAAGCTCGCCAAGAACGCCGAGAAGTACCCCGCGGCCGTCGTCAGGGGATGCAACAAGAAGTACGACGAGTACCGAGGGCGCCCGGAGGCGCCCCCTCATCCCCGTCATCGGACGCACGACATCATGCAGTCCGTGCAGTACCGGAACTCATGGATCCCGCGGTCCTCGTCGCGGGCCGTCTCGTCCGCCATGGTCGCCTCGATCTCCTCCAGCCTGCACTTCATCCTGTGCGCCGTGGCGTTCGATATCCCGCACCTGGTCGCCGCGGACCTGATGCTGACGCCGTCGACGTAGCACTCGGCGAAGGCCATCCACTTCGCCTCCGGCACCTGCGACCTCGACATCAGCCTCGCGGGGGTGAACGTCTTCATGCATTCCTTGCAGCGGTACCGTTCGGTCCCCTTGCTCGTCCTCCCGTAGTGGACGATGTCCGTGCACCCGCAGCCGGGGCATTCGGACGGGATCTCGGCATCCAGCCGCATCATCGTCTCCTTCAGGTTCCTCAATCTGTTCTGGCGATACCGTCTCCCGGCATCGCTCTCCTTCCATCTTTCCTGTCTCGGTGTCGTTCAGATCACCGATGCTTCTGTATCGCGTTCCAGGATATAACAAGTTAGCTGTAATCTTTGTAATGCCAGTAATGCGGGTAATCCCGGTCATCCCCCGCAGGCAGGATATTTATACGGCACCCGCTTCCCACAGCCGTGGAGCGCTTAGCTCCGCGAACGGAGATGTGCCGTGTAACGGTGAATCCGTAAAGGTGATTCCAATGAGCGACGAAACTCAGGAACAGGAGACACGCCCGGTCAACGGGAAGAGCATGTACTACTACATCGGCAAGGCCTGGGACACACCCGAGAAGTCCTACGTCAAGGCCCTGAACTACGAGCGCAGGATCCAGTGGCGCAAGGAGGAGAACTTCCTCCGCATCGAGCGCCCGACCAGGCTCGACAGGGCAAGGGCCCTCGGATACAAGGCCAAGCAGGGATACGTAGTCGTCAGGGCAAGGGTCAGGAAGGGATCCTTCCAGAAGAGGGCCATCGTCACCGGACGCAGGGCCAAGAGGAAGGGTATCAACCAGATCACCGTCGGCAAATCCCTCCAGAGGATGGCCGAGGAGAGGACCGCCAAGCGCTACCCCAACCTCGAGGTGCTGAACTCTTACTGGGTCGGTGCCGACGGTCAGCAGGAGTGGTACGAGGTCATCCTCGTGGACCCCGCCCACCCCGTCATCAAGGCGGACCCGAAGATCAACTGGATCTGCGAGGGCCACCAGAAGAACCGCGTCTACCGCGGGAAGACCTCCGCCGGCCAGAAGGGCCGCGGGATGAGGCACACCGGCAAGGGAGCCGAGAAGGCCAGGCCTTCCGTCCGCGCCAACCAGAGAAGGATCAAGTGATCTCTCTTCACTAAACGTCTTACCGCCCCTCCGGGGGCGGATTTCATGCATGGGTGACACGGCCCAGCGACTGACCCAACCCATGGAAATGTGATGTCTATCCGGCTTTCTCGCGTGCTCTATAGAACGAAGACCGCCGTGTCATACTGACTGCACTGGTTTCTTTTATAAACGGGACGCGTATGGTTCGGATTCATGCCGAAGAACGTCCACGGAAAGGGGAAAGAGAAAGGCCGCGGGAAGGGTAGTTTGAAATGCGGGACTGCGGATAAGGAATCGAAGGGGGCGAAGAAAACGAAGGGAATGCCTGTCGGAATCAGCAGCTTCAGGAAACTGAGGGACCTCGACATGTTCTACGTGGACAAGTCGATGTTCATCGATCAGATTCTGAGATCGGGTGCGGAAGTCACCCTCATCACCCGTCCCCGCAGGTTCGGGAAGTCCCTGAACCTGGACATGACCGACTGCTACCTCAACTTCAAGTACGCGGACGAGCGGGACCGCTTCGAGGGTCTGAGGATCTCCGAGGAGCGTCCGGACGACCCCGAGAAGAACACCAACGTGGTCATCAACATCTCTTTGAAGGACCTCGGAAACGGGACCATCGGCCAGCTCCGCTCGAGGTACGCCGAGTGCATCAGAGGAATCTACCTGAAGTTCGATGAACTCCGCACATCAGACAGAATCGACGACTCGTCCAAGATGTTCTACGAGTCCGTCTTCATGTATCGGGCCGACGAGGCACAGCTGACATTCAGTCTCAAGCGTCTCAGCGAGATGCTCGAGAAGCACTATGGCAAGAAGGTCGTCATCCTCATCGACGAATACGACAACGTGATGAACAATTCGT
>CAVJLK010000046.1:0-14514 GCA_963650175.1 Ruminococcus sp. CAG:579
TGGATGAAACGGTGGCCGCGGACCGTGTCCGCGGCTTGTGATAAGGTTGTAAGAAGTTTAGGCGGAAGTTCGTCCATATGGACTCACTTGAGCATGAGCTCCGCGTTGCTGAGTGAATACTTCCAGTCAGCGGGAAGTGTGCCGATCCTCTTGTAGTAGCGCTCGAGCCTCCTGATCTTCGCTTCGATCATGTTGAGGCCCCTCCTGTTGGAGACATCTCCCTTGTTGTCCCTGAGGTGGACGTTGAGGTCGATGGCGCGCCTCATGAGGTTGGCCAGATCCTCGGGCAGAGAGGACGCGACGCCCTTCTCTTCCATGATCTGAGTGACACTCTTGCCGGTGGCGAGCTTGACGTTGGGGACTCCGTACTGGTCCCTGAGGACGAGTCCGATCTTGGCGGACAGCATCCCCTCGTTGGCGAGTTTCGCGACCAGGTCCTCGATCTCGGTGGCGTTGAGAGGAACCCAGGAGGGATTCTCGGAGATCATCGGGCGCTTTGATCCCGACTTTCCCTTTCTTCTTGTGTGCATTCTTGCCATTTTTGATCCTCCGAATCATATGGCGGCGAGGCTGTCTCCGCCGATGCTTATTAGCTATATAAAGGTCGGTGGAGGCCGGAAATGAGTGTATGGCTTCGGAGGTTGTGGATCGCTGGTCCTGGTTGTATGGTACGAAGATATGAAATAGCGAAGACGTTTGGTCCTCCGCAGATGCGACGGCCTGGTCGGAGGGGAATCAGCGAGACATCGCGGTCCCGACCGTCCCCGGAGGTCGTGTTCATGGGGACAGGTGCCAGAATGCATAGGGAGACGTCTCATCCTTCTTCGGAGAAGGTACAGGGGGGGGGGTTCCGTACGACTCGCAACGCCTCCCGGATCGGTGCGTCGACTGTCCTGGTCGTTCTCGTCTTGATCACGGTCGCCCTCATTCCGATGCTCGAGCAGGTCGATTCGGAATCGGCGGGGGATTATTGGACCTACACGATCACGTCCGAAGGCGAGGTCACGGGTTCTGGTTCCGCCCCCTCGTCTCCGGGGAAGTTCACCGCCCCGGTGAAGACAGGTCCGTACGGCAGGAGCACGGACGGTTACAGCACTGGGGATTGGGGATTCGACTCCAAGGGGTACGGTCCGTTCGGATCGTTCTACGCCGCTTTCGACGCCTGCCACGGGAACAAGATCCTCTGTCATCTGGATCCGGACAATCTCGGGCAGTCGGTGGACGGTTCACAGCTATCGGCCTACGGCGACCATACGGTCAATGTGATGTGGGTCCTGCCGACGATCTACTGGAGCGTCGATTCCGACGGGGACCTGGTCCTGTCCAACGATCCGAGCAAGGGCAAGGCCTACGCCCACACAATCGACGGGGACGTCCACGAATATCTGGCCATCGGAGTGTACGAGGCCTCCACCGCGACCGTAGGGAGTAAGACGATCCTCACATCGACCACCGATTCCAGACCTACCAGCACCCTCACCAGGACCGTCTTCAGAGAGTACGCCGGCAACAACGTAGTGGCCACGGAGGACGGCACTAATGTCACTGGGAACGCCATGCTCTGGAACCTCTACGCATGGCAGCTCTACAGGTTCTCCGTGCTGGCCGTCAGTGGCGGATGGAACTCCCAGGCAGTGTTCGGCAACGGGAACGTCTCCGGAGGTGCCGCTCAATGCAATACCACGGGAGGACTGGACGCGTCCGGACCGTACGCAGGAACCGTCGGGAATCCCGGGTCCTCAGGTAATGACACATATCATTCGAGTTCCGTGAAGGCGTTCATCGAGAACGCGTGGGGTTCGCTCTTCGATTTCGTCGACGGGGTCCTTGTTCTCAAGAACGGCGATCAGCTCCGGATGTATGCAACCCAGTCGTCCCAACCGAAGGACGTCTATTCCGAAGCGGGCTATCCGACGATGGTCGGAGTTCTGCCCTCGAATGCGAAGGAAGGCAAGTATGCTACGACATCCACATCCTCCGGGACCGATCCGGGGTTCTGGGGGTTGCCGACGGGCACCGACGGTTCCGCGGGGAGCGGTCTCTGCGACTGCATATGGACTGATTTGAATGGTGCATACAATTACCATCCCGCCCTGTCGACCCACGTCCTCTACGTCGGCGGGTATTCCGATTCCGACAAGAATATAGCGCCGAGGTACGGGCTCTCGTACATGAGCGTGTTGGGGGATGTGGAATTTTCGAGCGTGAGTGCAGGGGGACGCCTGACCTTCGTGTACGACGGCGATCCGACGCTTTCGGTGCAATACGACCACAGCGACCTCGCGACTCTCCTCGAGGAGCATGGTTGCGATCCCGGCTGCATGTCCGGGCTCCCGGAAGGGATGAAGATCTACGGACACGACAGGTACGAGAAGCTGGATGACATCGCGGCCGGATTTACGCACGTCGGATGGATCATCGACGGGAAGGAGTATCCGGCGACCCACGTCCTCGTCAAGAAGACGGACCATGTCGCGAAATCGGTCTGGATCGAATCGCCTGCGGTGACGTACGACCATACTCGGCTCGTTGAGGTCTCGGGCGATCCGGATTCGATATCCGGATTGAGCATCGGCCTCACGATCAGAGGGCACGACGGGTACGAGCAGCTCCCAAGCAGGGACGGATGCGTCCACATCGGATGGCTCATAGAGGGGACCGGTGTCGAGGTCAGTCCGACGGCCCCGTTCTATGCGTATCAGTCGCACACCGTCGTCTCCCTCTGGGCGTCGGTACCGACGGTCATCTTCGACCACAGCGGTCTGACCGGCATCGTCGGCTTCGGCGCCGAAGGCGTCTCAGATCTCGAATCGAACATGACTATCAAGGGCAATTCCTGTTATCCGAAGCTGCCGGACACCGCCGGCTACAGGCATATCGGATGGCTCATAGAGGGGACGGACGGAGCAATCGATCCGACGGCCGGTCTTGTCTCGCAGGACACGCATACCGCGAGGTCGGTTTGGAAGAAGATCCCGCAGTTCATCCCGATCTTCCCGGGCGAGGAAGAGACGGAATGGCCGATAGAGGTGGTCGTCCCGGACTATTCCGAACCATGGCTCGGAAAGAACGGGAAGTCCATCATCTTAATCGCCGTCGTCGTGGCGATCATCGCCGAACTGGCGACGCTCTGCATATCAAGGAAGAGATGAGGGACGGTCTTCAGAGCCCGGAATCGAATCTACTGAATCCAGTACGGTCCTGCGACCAAATCGCGGGACCACACCCCTATTGCATCGCGGTGGGGTATGGACATCCCAGTGTCGCACTATGCGATCGATGGGGTCCGCCGAAGCGTCCGACGTCAGTTTTATCTAAACATACATTTTCGCCCGCTCCATGACTCGCAGGTCTACGGTCAAGAGGAGGGCGCTAGCGATGGCGCTGGTCCTGTTCGCCGTATGCCTGTCGTTCTCGTTCCCCGCCCTTCTCGGCGGGGAGGTGCAGGCGGAACCCTCCGAGACGGTCGTCATCGTCCCGGAAGTGGATTCCGGCGGGTCCATCGAGGATACCGTCCTGGAGTACGCCAAGGTCTCCGCCGAGGTGCACCGTCAGGAGTCGATGGGTCGCGACGTCAAGGTCGTCGATCCCGGCATGCCGGATTCCGAACCCGAGCGCAAGGTCGTCGAGAAGATGAAGGAGATCATCGGGAACGACCGCTTCGTGCCGGGGGACCGTCATGAGGAGCCCGCGAGGGACCAGCCCGGCGACATGCGCGAGCACCCCGAGAAGAAGGAGATGGAACCGCCCTCCGAGAGGCCGGCCGAGCAGGTCCGCGACACCGCGGACGTCCAGCCCGACTCAGGCTTCGTCGAGGAGATCGCGGACTACATGGACTCCACCGGGGACGCCAAGCTCGCCGATGCCTCCAGGGTCCTGAGGAGCATCCCCTGGTCGATCCTGATCGATTTCAACGAGTCGTTCGTCGCGGTCACGTCGCTCCCCTCCGAGAGGAAGGACGGCGTCGACGATTCCGACGAAGAAGATGCGGATATCTGCATCGAGGAGAGGGAGGAGGAGCCCGTTCCCGGATACATGCCGGATGAATTCCCTCCCGAGCCTGTCGAGGATGTCGCGTACGACGCGGGCATCCCGCAATTCTACTACACGGGCGTGACCACCAGCGGTCAGACCTCCTGAGTTCGATGAGACGCCGTCAGGCGTCAGCAAACATCACAACACAGAAGGAAGTCTGACAATGGAAAAGACAACATCGGTATGGATCGCGGTGCTCTGCGTCGCAGCGGTGGTCATAGCGGCCGCCGCATTCGCATTGACGGGTCCGGGGGGCGGCTCCGGATCCAAGGACGGGAACAACGGCAGCGTGGACTACGAGGACTACGACGAGGTGACGACGGAGTTCACCATAACGTACGACGTCGGGTCCGAGTGCGACACCGTCGACATCGTCGACGGGGAGACCGTCATCACCTTCTCCGGAGCGACGGAGGACATCGAGTGCACCATAACGGGTGAGCTCAAGGGTAGCATCGTCGTCGACATCGGCGACTCGTACGATTTCAAGCTCACGCTCGCGGGCGTGACCATAGCGAGCTCGAACAACGCGCCGATATCGATCATCAGCGCGGACAACGCCACGATAGCCGCCAAGAACGGCACCGAGAACTCGGTCTACGACTACAGGGCGGAGGTCACCGAAGATTCGGACATCTCCTCCGCCGTCTACTCCACGACGGATCTGGACGTCCAGGGCAAGGGGACGCTCGTCGTGTACAGCCAGAACAACAACGGAATCCACTCGAAGGACGACCTGGACGTCAAGAACCTGACTCTGACGGTCGACTGCGAGGACAACGCCCTCAAGGGCAACGACAGCGTGACCATCCAGTCCGGCGTCATCACGCTCACCGCCCGCAGCGGGGACGCGATCAAGACCACGAACACCGACTCCAAGACCAAAGACGACGGGACGATCAAGCAGGAAGGCATCGTCACCATCTGCACCGACAAGGGCGACCTGACCCTCACGATCAAGGCCGAGAGCGACGGAATCGACGCCTCCTACGACGTCGTCATCGAGGAGACCGAAGGGACCCTCACGCTGAACATCACGACCGGCACGTACGCGGGATACTCCGCGTCCACAGGTACGACATCCACCATCGGGGCCGACGTCTCGGCCCCGGGACAGCCCGGAGGGAACCCCGGCGGCAATCCGGGAGGGAACCCCGGAGGGAACCCCGGCGGTCAGGGAGGACAGGGCCAGCCCGGCGGAGGGCAGCAGCCCGGACAGGACGGTTCCGGAGGATACTCCGGAAGCGAATCCAGGAAGGGGATCAAGGGGGACAACTCCGTGACGATCCTCGGAGGAACGATCTCAATCTCCTCGGACGACGACGCGGTCCACAGCAACGGATGCATCGCGGTCTCCGGCGGGAACATCGCGATAGAATGCGGGGACGACGGCATGCACGCCGACGGCTCCCTGTCGGTGACCGGAGGGACCATCGTCATCACCGGATGCTACGAAGGCCTCGAGGGGGACACCGTCGAGGTCTCCGGAGGGGACATCTCCATCGTCTCCTCGGACGACGGCATCAACTCCACGTCCACGTCCGGCGCGGGCATAACCATCGCCGGAGGGGAGATCCTCATCCGCGCCGGAGGCGACGCCCTGGATTCCAACTCCTACACCCAGTACAAGGGCATCGTCATCTCCGGAGGCGATCTCATAGCGATCAGCACCGGCAACGCCGACTCTGCCCTCGACACCGAGAACGGATACACCTACACCGGCGGCAGGGTCCTGGCGATCTCCGTCGCGGGAGGCATGGCCCAGGGCGAGTGCACCAACTGCTCGAACTTCTCCTCCGTGGCGAAGTCCGGCTCCGTGTCCGCATCCTCCGGGAGCTACATCACCGTCAGCGTCGGCGGTTCGACCGTCTCCGCGGTGAAGATGACATCCTCGATGTCCGCCTTCGTCGTGTACCTCGGATCCTCGTCCGCGACCATATCGACAGCATCGTCCGTCTCCGGAGCGGATTCGGACGGCGTCTACTGGAGCTGATCGGATGTCCCTGTTCGACAGCATATTCGGAGGAACGTCCGAATCCATCGATCCCAGCGCGTTCCTGCTATCGGTGGGATGCGCGCTGGTCCTCGGACTGGCGCTCGCCGCCGTCTACCGTTTCCGCTCCAAGCACTCGGACAGCCTGATGTTCACCATCGCGCTGATCCCGGCCGTCGTGTCGGTGATCATAATGGTGGTCAACGGCAACATCGGGGCCGGGATCGCCGTCATGGGCGCGTTCAGCCTCGTCAGGTTCCGTTCCGCTCCAGGAACGGCGAAGGAGATCGTGATGATCTTCCTCGCCATGAGCACCGGGCTCCTCGTCGGGATGGGCTTCCTGGCGTACGGGGCGCTGTTCACCGCCATCATGTGCGCCATCTGCCTGGCGTACAACCTGGTCGGCAAGGGATGGTCCGAGCAGAGCGACCTCACGCTCCGCATCACAGTCCCGGAGGACCTGGACTACCGCGGGGCGTTCGACGGGATCCTCTCGTCGTACGCCTCGTCCTACGAGCTCCAGAGCGTCAAGACCACCAACATGGGCAGCATGTTCCGTCTCACCTACGGCGTCACCCTGCCCGAGGGATGCGACGAGAAGGCCATGATCGACGAGATCCGCTGCAGGAACGGGAACCTCGAGGTCTACCTGGGCCACGCGGAGCGCAAGTACACGGAGCTCTGATCCCATGGCATCCTACCAGGACGTGTTCAAGAGGTACGAGATGAAGTACATCCTCGACCCGGAGCAGACCCGCGCCATACGGGACGCGATGGAATCCCGCACCGAACCCGACGGGTACGCGGTGAGCGACGTCAGGAACGTCTACTACGACACACAAGGGTACACGCTGGCCGTCAGATCCCTGGCGCACCCGGAGTACAAGGAGAAGCTCAGGCTGAGGAAGTACTCCGGCGACGCCGACGACCCGGCCTTCGTGGAGATCAAGAAGAAGTGCGACGGGGTGACCTACAAGCGCAGACTGTCCCTTCCGACCGACGACGCCATCAGATGGCTGGACGGGCAGGAGGTGGACGGCACGGACACTCAGATCGGTCGCGAGATCGAATCGTTCCGCGACAGGTACCCGACCCTGGGGCCGGCGATGATGCTCTGCTACGCCAGGGAGTCGTTCGCCTCGAAGGAGGACGACCTGAGGATCACGTTCGACAGGGACGTGACCGCCAGGCTGACCCGGATCGACATCGACGGCCCCGTGGGGGGCGAGAGGCTGATCCCGGAGGGGTCGTCGATAATGGAGCTGAAGACCCGCACGGCCATCCCGCTGTGGATGACCCATGCGCTCTCCGACTGCCATGCCTACGTCGGGTCGTTCTCCAAGTACGGGACGGCCTACCAGAAACTCGTGATGGGGGCGTGAGCCCCCGGTAAACAAGGCGGCGCATCCGGTGGGTGCGCCGTCGATCTTCCTCACTCCTCGATCGCATCGCGGGCGCGGATGTGGGGGACGGCTTCGAAGCGTCCGATGAGATAGGCGACCCTCGGGTTCTTGATCTTCCCCGTATTGTTGAAGTCTGCCAGACCGTACAGGTGGGATTCACCTGCCTCGCAGTTCCTGTTCACGAACCAGATCTGGTCGCGCCTCACCAGTTCCGTCGTGTCCATCAGTTCCAGGTCGTGCGTGCAGGCTATCAGCTGGGCGCCGTTGGGATTGGAGGTGTTGGCGAACTGCCCCACGAACCAGCGAGACACGAGGGGATGCAGATCGGTTCCGAATCCGTCGATCACAAGGGTCTTCCCGTCCAGAAGGGCGTCGACGAGGGGGCCGATCATCCCGATCATGGCCCTGGTCCCGGAGGATTCGGCGTCCAAGGGGAGCAGAATCCTTCCCGCGTCGGTTCCGACGTCGTGTTCGACCAGTATCTCAGACTCCGGGCCTCCGTCTCCGCGGACGATGTCGGAGATCCCGAGGCCGATCGTTTCGAGGGCCCGTATGGCGAATCTTTTCCTGACCGGATCGTCGGCGAGGGAATCACAGCACTTCTCCGCAAGGTTTCCGTCGAGGATGACGATCTTCTCCATTATCTCGTTCCGGAACCTGATGCAGGCGTCGATGGATTCAGATGCGACAACATGAGAATCGGGACTCGTTTTTCCAATCAGCCTATTGTCTCCGAACTGTAATTTGTCTAGGCCTGTGCGGACGAACACGCGTGTGCGACGTCCGTCAGGATAGTAGTGCAGCGATTCGGACACGATGGCATTTTCTAGATACGATATGCTGTAGTCGAAGGGGACGCCGTCTATGATCATTCTAATCTCCATCTCCACTGGAGCCTTGGATGATTCCTCGGACAGGCGGAACGGACGGTATCCCCGAACAATTGCCGTATGCGGTTCGCCGATGATGTCCTGGAGAAAAGCTAGCGCTTCGATCAGGCAGGATTTGCCGGCGCCGTTGGGCCCGAAGACGAGTGCGGAGGACAGAACCCCATCGCTGTTCGGGATGACTGTATCCGGCGCATCCTTGAGGATGGTACGCACCATGCTGAGCGTGACCCGTTCTTTGAACGGCCCGAAGTTCTTCACGCTGAAGTCGAGCAACATGGATGGGATGATATCGATGATTGATGATATGACTTTTCATCCGATATGTTGATTCGGATTTCCGAATATGGATAAGTCAGGATTCAGAGCTGCGTCTGGACTCCCCTATCCACCGCATCTTTCGCCCAGGGCACCGTGTCCTCGTACTCGGCGCGGTCGAACGACAGCTCGTCGGGCAGTTCGGAAAACAGGCGAGACTCCATCTCCGCGTCCCCCGTCCTCTCCTTCAGGACCGCCGCGAACACGTCGCAGTACCCGATGTCCCTCCCGGCCACCACCTCGATGCGGTATCCGGATTCCTCCATGAACTCGCGAACCGCGGCCTGCTCGGAGGTCTCCCCCGGCTCCACATGGCCACCGGGCATCTCCCAACCTCCGCGCTTCGGGTTCCTGATCATCAGGAACCTGTCCCCGTCGAATGCTACCGCATACGCCGTCCTGCCCATCTCGCGGCCTCCTGAACACGATCATCTCGTGGTCCTTCTCGTGGGGCTCGATGCTCCTGGCGTCGACTATCCTGTACCCCCTCTCGCGGATTCTCCTCTCGGTCTCCTCGAAGATCCTCTCCGGAGGGGCGGTGACATCCTCGGACCTCGCCTTCACGGCGACCATGCCCCATTCCGCGTCGTAGAAGTCCATGTTGTCGCAGACGATGTCCGCCTGCCTCTTCTGGGCCACGTCCTGGTAGACGACGTCCACCCTCTCGGCGAACATGGAGTACTCCTCGGGCCTCGTCGCGTCCCCGAGGACGGGCATCATCATCGGCCTGCCCTCGCAGTTCTTCACCAGCTCCCGGAACATCCTCGGGGCGAACTCCACGCAGACGACCCTCCCGTCCCTGACGATGTCGGCCACGTGGGACGCCGTGGTCCCGCTGGAGGCGCCGAGGTACAGGACCGAGGAATCCCTCCTGAAGGGGACGTCCCGTCCTCCGACGGCGATGTACGCCGCCAGCTTGCTCCTCCTGGGATCCCATTCCCGGAACTCCCTCCCCTCGGAGCGGACCAGCCTCTCGCCGTAGATCCTCCTCCCGGGGCATGCGGATTCGGTGTACAGTCTCCCGCGGTCCCCGTAGACGCCTTCCGGTCCGGACTGGTCCATGGCCGTTCCAGGGACACTGCCTATTAATCAATAGCGACTACGGGTGGACATGATTACGATGGCGGACCTGTCGGCCATAGCCGACGCGGTCCAGAAGGCGGTGGGCACCATCCCCTCCTCGGAGGAGAGGGGGAAGAAGGTGTGCATGGGTGCGGACGGCACCTACTCGTCGGCGGTGGACAAGGTGGCGGAGAACGCCGCCCTGATGTACATCGACCTGCACAAGCTGAAGCTGAACGTGCTCAGCGAGGAGATCGGGTACGTGGACAACGGGGGCGACGAGGTCCTGGTCATGGATCCCATCGACGGAACCTCCAACGCCATCGCCGGGCTCCCGTACTACACGGTGTCCCTGGCCGTGGGGAAGTCGTGCCTCTCGGACATCCGTCTGGGATACCTGAGGAACCTGGCCACCGGCGACGAGTACTGCGCCGAGAAGGGCAGGGGGGCGTTCAAGAACGGGAAGCCGATCCACGTGAGGCAGGCGGTCATGGACGACCTGTTCCTGATGATCTACGAGGGGAACGGCGCCCATCCCGACGCCTTCGCCGTGGCGAAGCAGGTCCGCTCCTCACGTTCGCTGGGATGCTCCTCCCTGGAGATGGAGATCGTCGCGGAAGGCGAAGCGGACGGCTACTACATGAAGGCCGAGAGGTACACCCGCTCCGTCAGGATAGTGGACATCGCGGCGAGCACGATCATCCTCAGGGAGGCCGGAGGGGAGGTCTACGACCTGAACAACAACGTCCTCGAGATGCCCTTCGACCTGGAGCATCGTTCCAACTTCCTCGCCGTGGGGGATCCGAAGGTCTACGACGCCGTCGTCAAGCACCGCCTCGCCCACGTCAACCACAGGTACGGGGTCTACGCCAACGCCCACATCGGCAACATCCTCAAGCCCGCCGGGGAAGTGGTGGATTTCCTCAGGGAAGCGGGGGTCGACTTCTGCGTCGACACCGAGATCGCGGAGGCGCTGGGGGTTCCCGGCATCCCCCTCTCGAGGATGAACGCCGACATCATCATAGTCATCGGGGGTGACGGGACCCTCCTGCGCGCCCTGCAGGCCACGGAGGCGCTCGTCATAGGGGTGAACGGCGGGAGCGTGGGATTCCTGGCGGAGATCGAGAACGACGGCATCCGCGAGGGCCTGACGAGGCTCCTCGCCGAGGATTACATCGTGGAGACGAGGTTCAAGCTAGCCTGCTTCTACAACGGGGAGTACCTGAAGGACTCGGTCAACGAGGTCGTGGTGCACACCGACACCGTCGCCAAGATCCGCCACTTCAGGGTGTACGTCGACGACGTCCTGGCATCCGAGCTTAGGTCGGACGGGATCATAGTCTCCACCCCCACGGGATCCACATGCTACGCCATGTCCCTGGGGGCCCCGTACATGGATCCGCACGTGAACGCCCTGATGGTGGTCCCGATGGCCGCGTACAAGTTCAGCTCCAGGCCGTTCGTGGTGCCCGCAACATCGAAGGTCACGGTGGAGAACGTCCTCGACAAGGGGTGCCTGATAGTCCTCGACGGGCAGGAGGAGATCTACATGGAGGGGGGCTCGAAGGTGGAGTTCATGCTCTCGGAGCAGAAGGCCCGCTTCATCCGCTTCGACACGGACTTCTACTCCCGCGTGAGGAGGAAGCTGGTGAACACCCTATGAGCCAGACCATCCGTGCGGTGGACATCGACTTCATCGATGCGTTCAACGAGTCCGCCCGGTCCACCTATCCGGACGAGTTCCTGTGCATGACCCGGGAGATCGACGGCGTCATCTCGGAGATGGTGCTGCTCCCGGGCACGGTGTACGGGGACTCCCACAGTTTTCTGAACCAGTGGATGGCGCCGATAGACTACAGCCTCGCGGGCTCCGCCCACTCCCATCCGGGGTATTCGAACGAGCCCTCGGACGAGGACAAGGACTTCTTCAGGAACACCGGCGGCGTCCATTTCATAACGTGCCAGCCCTACGACAGGACCAGTTGGAGGGCGTACGACTCCTACGGGGAGCCGATCGAGCTGGAAGTGGTGTACCGACGTCGGGCGTCCCTCAGTGTCTCGTCGACGAGGTTGTCCGCCATCTCGATGAGTCCCGCCAGGTACGCGCGGTCCCTCGATTCGGCCACGATCTCCAGGACGGTGTCCTCCTCGCGCGCCGCATGACGTACGACGAACCATCCGTCGTCCATGGAGACCCTGTATCCGTCGCCGTATCTGGAGCATCTGTCGGCCAGGCCGCCGATGTGCTCCTCGAACGCGCGCTTGAAATCCTCCGCCCTCAGTCCGCAGGCGACCTCCTTCTCCTCGCGCATGTACGAGGGGAACGAATCCGCCAGACCGCGGAGGCTGTTGGAGCCGGCCATGAGCGCTACCGCGACCGCGGCCTTGATCCCGTCCCCCACGGCGGGGCCGTCCCCGAACACGATTATGCCGTCGCGGTACCCCAGAACCGCGCCTTCCTTGACCGCTTGGCACACCGCGGAGAGGCTGTCCTCGGTGAATGTGGGGGAGCGGTCGTCGGGAGGGGGTTCGCGCGGGGTGTTGACATCCGCGCCGGCATCGCCTTTGAACGCATCGGTGATGAGGGATGTGACTGACAGGGGCACGGCGATGGAAGCCGGCCTCAGATAGAGCACGAGCATCGCGAACAGGCGGTCGTCGGACACGGCGCGTCCGTTCTCGTCGATGACCTCGATCGACGTCCCGGTGCCGTCCACGTGGATCCCGATGCTGCCCGTGCTGTCCGCGACGATGCTCTCGAGGCTGTCCGGGCCCTCCTCGTCCTGCTGGTACAGGTGGTTCGGGTCCTTCTGAGAGTTGATCGCCAGGACCTCCGCCCCGGATCCGTTGAGGATCCGCGGGAGGATGTCGGAGGCCGTGCCGCATCCGCAGTCCAGGACCACGGAGCATTCCAGCCCGTCCCCGAGACCTTCGACGATGCGCCTGCTGTACTCCTCGACTATCCCGTCCCTGACCGAATAGGTCCCGAGGCCCTCGTGCGACGGAGGCGCCGGAGGGGCGCGGAGGACCCTGTCGAGGCGCCTTATCTGCTCGTCCCTGAACACGCTGCCGTCCGGATTCACGAGGTGGTATCCTTCGGCGAGCCCGCATCCTCCGGACACGTACACGGCGCAATCCCCCTTGGAGGAGTACATCGCCGCCACGGGGGCGCTGAGGGCCCCCGCATCGATGACGTCGGCCCCCTGGAACAGCAGGCCCGAGATCACTGCGTCGGCCATCATGGGGCTGCCGCGGGACAGGTCGCGCGCCACGACCACCCTGCGGTGGTCCATGGCCAGAGCCTTTCCGAGGATAAGACCGTCCTCGGGGGCGACATTCTCGGCGGAAGAGGATTCGAGAATCATCTTCCCTATGCGGGACATGCTCGGCCGATTCCCGCGAGGGTTGATATTGGTTGCGACTGCCTTTGAGACGCGGGGAAGGCTGTACGATACATCCAACAGACGGAGCCAGTATCTTAGACGAAAGACTATACATTTTTATACTTTAAATATGCTTAAAAATCTGGACTAAGGGGGGATGATACCATAGTCATGGAAAAAATCGATATGAAGAAGGCTCAGGCCATTGCAAAGAACAAGGGTCTCAAGCCCGGTAAGGTCAAGGGGACAGAGGGCGTTCAGTTCACCAAGGGGAAGAACAACAGGCTGGACGTCATTACGTGGGAAGAGTTCGAAGCCATTCTGGCCAAGAGGAAGCTCGCCATCTACGAGTCCGGCGGCTGGATGAAGATAATGAAGGCTTGAACTCGATTGGACGGACATCCGGATCGCCCGGCGAATGTCGGAGATAACGGAGCGCGAGTCGCTCTGTCTCAACTTCTTACCGACGTCTCCGACGTGCCATGCGCCTCATGCACTCTTGAGGCTTCTTCTGGCATGTCGGAGGCTCATATCATTTTATATATCGGGACGATATCCGCTGGCTTAGGCTCTCCGTGCAAGGGTATCCGAGCCTGGCCAAAGGAGATAGGTTCAGGGCCTATTCTCGTAGGAGTTCGAGGGTTCAAATCCCTTCCCTTGCACTTTCATTATTATCGCCAGCTATAGACAAGCTGGCTCCTCTAATCTTCTCTTCATTCTCCTTCTCCGAATCCCAACCCGAAAGCACGTTTTGAACAACGCGCGAGGGACGCGCCCCGGCGTAGAACGTGTTGGTGGTCGTAACGTTGGTATGGCCGAGAAGCACGGAAACATCTGTCAAGGACCAGCCCTTGTCCAAAAGACATTGTCCGTATGTCCTCTGGAGTGAACTTCGAAGGATCGCAGGTCGAGACCTCTCCGGCGGAATGCATCTCGTCGAAGATGCGTTCGATCCGACGGAAGCGGCGGTCAAGTTTCTTGAAAGTCGTTTCGGCGTAAAAGCCGTCATACGCCTTCATCAACGGTTGACAGCGACGCGGAAGGGATAGTGGCACATCAGAACCACTCCTTAAGATCGCGGGAGCTGTCATCAATGAATCCCTTTTGACGAAGATGACGGTATGCAGCATCAGCCATATCGTCGGAAAGACCATACGATCTCAAATCAGAGTAACTGAAAGACTCCTTATCAACAGAATGAAGGAATGCATATTCAGCAATCTTTGGAATCCAATCGTCTGAAGTACATCCATATTCCGGATCGTCGTCATCCGAATAAACCGGAAGAACCTTATCCGAAGGATAATCCAGTTCAATCAAAGAACGAAGAGTGCGATTCAATTCACGATGCGCAGTACGCTCCTTCATGAGTTCAATAATCTCTAATTCCCGAGCAGGATTCTTTCTACGAGCCGACCGTCCGCGGTCGATCT
>CAVJLK010000047.1:0-14492 GCA_963650175.1 Ruminococcus sp. CAG:579
CAGGACCTCGGAAGGGTCATGCATGTGACCGAGGAGGAGGTCTGGGAGGGCATCAAGAAGACCCCCAAGAAGATCATCCTCGGAGAGGGCAAGGACATCGCCAGGTTCTACCCCAGGCACGGCAACAGCCCCGTCAAGCCCATCATCCAGGGAGGACCCACCGGATCCCCCATCAGCGAGGACGTCTTCGTCCAGATCATGCAGTCCTACGCCCAGGAGGGTATCGTCGACGACCTCGTGAACGGTGTGATGACCACGATCGAGGGCAAGCCCGCCAAGTCCAAGACCCCCTGGGAGATCCGCGCCACCATGGCCGAGCTCAGGGCCACAAAGGAAGCGCGCGTCAGGGCCGGAAGGCCCGGCCTCGGTGTTTAGGGACCCGAGACGCCGCTGTCCGAAGCGGCACGTCTCTGCGCAGACCTCCCCAACGCGGGGCACAGGATCACCGACGCCCACGAGTGCTCCCAGCTCAACGAGCTGAAGATGGACATGACCGGGCTGAACATGCTGGCCGGATGGACCACCGTCGGCGACACCATCATGATCGAGCAGATGCCGATCCTGGGCGGATACACCGGCGGAGTCGAGGAGACCGCGATCTGCGACGTCGCCACGACCCTGGGATCCTTCGCCTGCTTCAGCGGTAACTTCCACCTCGACGGACCCATCCACATCAGGTGGGGAACCACCATGGCCCGCGGAACCCTCCAGGTAGGAGCCTGGGCGGCAGCGGCCGTCGACGCCAACACCGACCTGCTCCTGGCCAACCAGTACTACCCGATCGCCGGCCCGTGCACCGAGATGTGCCTGCTGGAGACCGCCGCCCAGGCGATCACCGACACCGCCTCCGGAAGGGAGCTCCTGTCCGGATCCGCCGCCGCCAAGGGAGTCGTCCAGGACAAGACAACCGGCATGGAGGCCAGGATCATGGGTAACGCAGCCGTCGCGACCTGCGGTATGAAGATCTCCGACGTGAACGAGATCCTCAACAAGCTTATCCCCATGTACGAGGCCCACTACACCGACGCGCCCGCCGGAAAGACCTTCCAGGAGTGCTACGACGTCAGGACCGTCAAGCCGACCCAGGAGTACCTGGAGGTCTACGACAAAGCCGTCCAGACCCTCAAGGGCGTCGGTCTCGACATCAAGCACTGAAAACCCCAACTAAGACCGTCGGACCGACACATCCGACGGTCAGCCCCCGGCGGAACGTATCATCCGGCACGGACCGCAGGGGGGCACCTTCGCAGCATTCGTTTTCCTCAAGCCGGATGCTCCGCACCTACTTTTTTCCTGGTAGTTACATCCCATATAAGTCGGAACCCGCCATCATCCCATCCGGAAGATACAGTGGATTTCGACAGATGCCTGGAGGATGTCAGGGCAGGACGCCCGATCCTCGTCTATGATTTCGACGACAGGGAGAGGGAGACGGATTTCACCGTCGCATCCCAGTTCGTCACGCCCGATCTCATCCGCAGGATGAGGTCCGAGGCCGGAGGCCTCATCTGCACCACGATGCCCGGACCGCTCGCATCGGACGTCGGGCTGCCGTTCCTGTCCGACGTGTTCTGGGACGCCTCCTACAAGTACCCCGTCCTGGGGGCCATGGCGCCCACCGACATCCCGTACGACCGCACCAAATCGTCCTTCGGGATAACGATCAACCACAGGGACACGTACACCGGGATAACGGACAACGACCGCGCGCTCACCATAACGAAGTTCGTGGAGACCATATTCGCCGACTCCCCGGTGGAGAAGATACGCGTGGAGCTCGGGGCGCACTTCAGGGCTCCCGGGCACGTCCATCTGCTGAACACCACCGACGACATCCTGCGCACCCGCAAGGGCCACACCGAGCTGTGCACCGCCATGATGTACATGGCCGGCGTCAGGCCCTCGGCCACCATCTGCGAGATGATGGGCGACGACGGCGGCTCCAGGAGCAGGGCCGACGTGGAAGCTTACGCGGAGGAGAACGGGATCCCCATGGTCACCGGCTCCGAGGTCATCGACAGGTGGGAGCAGTTCAGGGCCCATGACGGAAGGCTGTGATGTCATGACCCGCGTGATGGCCTCCGGAGTGTTCGACCTGATCCATCCGGGCCACGTCTCCTACCTGGAGCAGGCCAGGTCCTACGGCGACGAGCTCGTCGTGGTGGTCGCATGCGACGCCACCGTCCGCAAGAGGAAGCACGAGCCCATCACCCCCGAATCCATGCGCGCCCGCGTGGTCGGGGCGTTGAAGCCCGTGGACCGCGTGATCATCGGCGGCGACGGGGACATCTTCGACACCGTCCGCTACGTCAAGCCGGACGTCATCGTCCTGGGGTTCGACCAGGGCTTCGACGTCGACGAGCTCCAGAGGAAGCTGGAGGAGAAGGGGCTGGGGAACATCAGGGTAGTCCGCGCCACCGAGTGCGCGGAGGACCTCAACGCCACCCGCAGGATCATCGCCCGCATAAGGAGCATGGGGGGAGCGTCGTGAAGACCATCGGGATCGCGGACACCACGTTCGCGAGATACGACATGGGGCATTCGGCCATCGACCAGCTGCAGAAGACCGGTACCGGATTCCGCATAATCCGCTACACGGTCCCCGGAGTGAAGGACCTGCCGGTAGCGGCCAAGAAGCTCATAGAGGAGCAGGGATGCGACCTCGTGATGGCATTGGGGATGCCGGGGCCCCAGCAGAAGGACAAGATGTGCGCCCACGAGGCTTCCACGGGCCTGATCAGCGCCCAGCTGATGACCAACAGGCACATCATCGAGGTCTTCGTCCACGAGGACGAAGCGAAGGACGACAACGAGCTGGCCTTCCTCGCCGACAGCAGGGCGAGGGAGCATGCGATAAACGCTTACGACCTGCTGTTCCGCCCCGAGTCGCTGACCAGGAGGGCGGGAACGGGTCTCAGACAGGGTTTCGCCGATGCGGGACCCGTAAGATACAGGTGATTCCAGATGAAGGAGTACAGGATCGGATTGGTGGCGGCGGAGTTCAACTACGAGGTCACGAGCCTGATGATCGAGCGCGCCAAGGCCGAGGCGGATTTCCTCGGGGTGAAGATCGTCAAGGAGACCAAGGTCCCCGGGGTGTTCGAGATCCCCCTCGCAGTGAAGAGGATGCTCGACAAGGACGATGTGGACGCCGTGATCACGCTCGGAGCGGTGATCACCGGGGAGACGAAGCACGACGAGGTCGTCATCGCCCAGGCGTCGCGTAAGGTCATGGACCTGGGCCTCGAGTACGACAAGCCCGTCGGATTCGGCATCACGGGGCCCGGAATGACCGAGCTCCAGGCCATGGACCGCATAGAGAAGGGCCGCGAGGTGGTCGACGCGGTCGTCAAGATGCTCCAGAGGCTGGAGTGATCAAACGGGGGCGACCCCCACCTTGTTTTTCACATCCGCAACTGGGCGGTTTCGTCCATCTCGGCGCGGATGACCCTTATGACCTTCTCGAGGGAGACGCCGGTGTCCATGGAGATCCTGACGCATCCCTGACCCCTCGAATACCTCTCGGCGATGTCACCGAGCTCGTAGGGCTCGGCCATCCTGCGGGAGCTCCCGGAATCGGATTCGTCCGCCCCGGCGTTCCACGAGCGGGTCTTGCACCTGGGGCACCTGATGGGCGTCTGGACGGTCCTGGAGAACCACGAATGGCCGCACGCGCGACAGGTGTTGGTGGTGGGCTTCTCGTTCCAATGGTAGGTCCCGCATCCCGGGCAACGGACCGGTCTCCCCGTGTAGCTCATCCACACGTGACCGCAGCGGTTGCATGTCTTGTAGTCGGGATGTTCGTCGCCCATGTTATCAGTTGGAGTATACATCCAACTTACTTAACCATTCTCGGGAAGGAGAATGCGAGGGCGGAGCGCCCGCCCCGGGTTTCAGGCGACGCGCCTCTTGATGAAGCGCTCCATGCGGTCGTAGGATTCGACCAGGGTCTCCATCGGGGGCAGGGTGATGGTCCTGAAGTGGTCCTTCCCGAACTCCTCGCAGAACCCTGATCCGTGGACCAGCACCACGCCCTCCTCCTTGATGAGGTCCAGGACGAAGTCTTTGTCCGTCTTCCACGGGGTGCCCTTCAGATCGATGTGGGGGAACATGTAGAACGCCCCCTTGGCCCTGCGGGTGCTGATCAGGGGGATCTCGTTGAGGCGCTTGTACGTGAAGTCGGCGCGTTCCCTGAGCTTCCTGTTCATGTCCGCGATGTAGTTCTGCGGTCCCTGGAGGGATGCGCGGGCCGCCGCCTGGCAGGGAACGTTCGGGCAGATCCTGGCCCGGAACTGCTTCATCATGCCCTCCCTGACCTCGTCCATGAGGCCCTCGCGGTCCATGAAATAGATGTAGCCCATCCTCCAGCCGGGCATCAGGTTGACCTTGGAGAACCCGTTGAAGATGACGCGTGGTATGTCGTCGGGAAGCTGCGAAGCCGAGAAGTGGGTCCCGTCGATGACGATCTTGTCGTAGATCTCATCGGATATCAGGGGGATGTCGTACTCCGCGGCGATGTCGCCCATCTCGCGGATGACCTTCTCCTCGTAGACCGCCCCGGTTGGGTTGTTGGGGTTGATGATCACCATGGCCTTGGTGCGGTTGGTGATCCTCTTCCTGACCATGTCCACGTCGAGGCGCCAGTCCTCCTCCTCGATCTGCCTGTAGGGGACGGTGCGCCCCTCGTAGAAGTTGATGTACTGCGCGTACGAGGGGTATCCGGGCCCGGGCACGAGGATCTCGTCCCCCGGCTCCACCAGGGTGCCCATCATGATGTTGATGGCTTCGCTGACCCCGGCGGTGATGTAGACGTCGTCGGTGGTGATGCGCGCCCCGTGCTTCTCGTACTCCCTGTCCACGATGGCCCGGCGGAGGTCCAGGTTGCCCTGGGAGTCGCCGTAGCCGTTGTCCGTCTCGTCGACCGCGGCCCTGAGGGTCGCCTTGAAGTACTCGGGGGTCTCGAAATCCCACTTGTTGGGGTCCCCGATGTTGAGACCGAGGATATCCTTCCCCGCCTTCTTGGCGGCGGCGGCGGGAACGGTGACCTCGCGGATCGCGTAATTCATGCCCATCGCCCTTCTGGATGCCTTGATCTTCGTCTTCATGTCGATCGGTGCCCGATTCCCCGAAGGGGTATTTACCTTTCTGGTCGTGGTTTTCTGTCGCGAGAAGGCCAGTCCCCCATCCCGACAGGCAGGGGACGGTCACTCTACAAAACGAAGACTACCGTGTCATACTGACTGCACACTGCTCCTTTTAAATTCAGAAAGCCAAAATCCCTCGAATCATGTCGAAGAGACGCGATTCGGAGGGCTCCGGCCCCGGATGGAAGATCGCCGAGGCCGATAACGGCATGCACGTCGGCCTCGGGGAAGAATATAATACGATTGATGACGTTTCTACAGACGTCATGGAGATAGTGATAGGTAACCACGACTTCGGCGAGATCATCAGCGGAGGGAAGTACTACGCCGACAAGACCCTCCTCATCAGGGATGTGCTGAAGTGGGGATCGAAGGCCTACCTCTTCACGAGGCCCCGCAGGTCTGGGAAGAGTCTCGGGCTATCTACGATCGACCGCTTCTTCAGTGTCAAATACGCCGAGGAGGAGGCCGAGAGGGACAGCTTCGCCGGTCTGAAGATCGAGCAGTGCCCCGAGTATCCGCTCTACGCCAAGAAGTACAGGAACCGCTATCCGGTCGTCAGGCTGGATTTCAGCAAGACTTCCTTCGATGATGCCGAGTCCGTGAAAGAGGACCTGAAAAGTTACGTCGGAGACCTGGCTTTCGGCAGTTTCCACTACCTTGCGAAGTCCGAGTCGTTCGATGACGCCACGAGATCGAGGTTCGAGCGCATAGAGGCCGGGGACATAGCGAATCCCGGACGCGCCTTCGAGACCTTGTGCATGATGCTCGAAATTCATCACGGTCTCAAGCCCATCATCCTCATTGACGAGTACGACAACCCTCTGGCCTGCGCTCACAGCAAACCGTTCTTCGGCGATATAGCGCAATCGTATGGGAAATTCCTCAACAACGTGGTGAAGACCAACGACCACGTGTCGTTCACCGTCATGACGGGCATCCAGCGCGTCATCACCGATGGCATGGTCAGCGTCCTGAACAATCTCGACCATCATGGCGTCCTCTCCTCGAGATTCGGTCAGTACTTCGGAATCACCTCGGAGGAGGCGGAAGAAGCCGTCAGACGTCAGGTGGACGACCTGTTCCCCGATTGGTCGGAGGAAAAGCGGAAGGAGTACGCCGACAGGAAGTTCGCCGAGGCCAAGGAATGGTATGACGGATACCGCATCGGAGGGTACGAGATATTCAAC
This sequence comes from Ruminococcus sp. CAG:579, assembly GCA_963650175.1. Taxonomy (GTDB): domain Archaea; phylum Thermoplasmatota; class Thermoplasmata; order Methanomassiliicoccales; family Methanomethylophilaceae; genus Methanoprimaticola. Next base: position 6,335 of record CAVJLK010000047.1, read on the forward strand.
CCCTGGTCGATCACGAGCTTCATCAAAGAGTGCATCGAGGGCGACCTCAAACCCAAGAACTTCTGGAACGAGACCAGCGCCAACAAGATCCTCGTGAAGGTGCTCGGCAACTCCGGCGAGGATACGTTGGACGAGGTGAAGAGGATATACGCTGTCGAAGGCGGGCAGGATTTTGACGAACTCGATGACCGCAGCCCCCTCTGGTGCGAAGGCCATTGCCTGAACGGCAGAGAGGTCGTCCCCTTCCTGTTATCGACAGGGTATCTGACCGCAGAGAGGAAGGCGGAAGGCGGTTTCCGCGTGAGGATCCCCAACGAGGAGGTCCGTCGGAACTTCGACGAGCTCACCGATCGTGTGATGGATGTCTCCGTCCCTCAGGCCGTCCAGCTGATCGATCACATCATCCAGAGGGATGCAGCGCTCGTGAAGGAGGACATGGAGAAGCTCATGTCCGGGAAGTCGTACCTGGAGGGATGGGACGAGCCGAAGTTCCGCTCCTGGCTGAGCACGGTATTCGCTATCAGCGGGTACAGGACCGTGAACGAGCACGCGTCCGGGAACGGGAGGTCGGACATCCTCATCCGCGATCACAAGCAGAACCCGCCCCTATTGCTGGAACTGAAGTACATCCAGCCGGACGACGACACCGAATTGGAGAAGGCGCTGAACAAAGGGATCGATCAGATCGTCCAGCAACGGTACGCCGACCAGTATCAGCTTCCCGGCGTGATCGTATTGGCCATGGCCGTGAAGAAGAAGTCCTGCGCGGTCAGGTTCCTCCGATCATGAGGGATTCTCGGCCTGTGTTTCGAACATCGCGGGGCATCACGCAACGCGTTCCGGTGGAAGAAGGAGTTCGGACGGGGGGAACGACCCCCGCCGGACGGTTCTCAGCTCCACCAGTCGCCGTTGCGGCGGTCGATGGTCTGGTCCCTGTCGGGTCCGACGCTGACGATGTCCACCGGGGTCTTGAGGTACCTCTCGGTGAACTCGATGTACTCGCGCATCTCGCCGGGGAGGTTCTCGTACCCCCCTTTCACGAGAGCGGCGGTGTCGTCCCACCCCTTCCAGCCCTTCAGCGTCTCGTAGACGGGCTTCGCCCTGTTGAGCTTGGAGATGGATGCGGGGAAGTGCTCGACCTCCTGGCCGTCGATCTCGTATGCGACGCACACCGGGAGCTCGGGCACGTCGTTGAGGACGTCGATCTTGGTCATGACGACGGATGTGAACCCGCACATCCTCTTCGCATGCTCCACCACGACGAGATCGAGCCATCCGCAGCGCCTCCCGCGCCCGGTGGTGACCCCGAACTCCCCGCCCTTGGCCTGCAGCCTCTTCTCGGCCTCCTCGTCCAGCTCGGTCACGAACGGGCCCTCGCCGACGCGGGTGGTGTACGCTTTGACGACTCCGAGCATCCTGTCGATCCTGTTCGGGGCGACGCCGGATCCGGTGCATACCCCGCCGCCGCAGGTCGCGGAGGACGTTACGTAAGGGTAGGTGCCGTGGTCGATATCGAGCATGGCGCCCTGGGCCCCTTCGAATATGACGTTGCGCCCCTCGTCCAGAGCATCGTTGACCAGCACGGACGTGTCGCAGATGCATTTTCCGATCATGTCCCTCCAGCCCATCATCTTGGCGTGGAGGGATTCCGGGGTGCACTGGCAGGGCTCCGCGCCCATCATGTTCAGCATGTCCTTCTTGTACGGGAGTATGAATTGGATCTTCTCCTTCAGGAGGTCGTCCTCCAGAAGGTCCCCGGCCCTGAACCCGATCCTGGCGATCTTGTCCTGGTAGGCCGGCCCGATGCCCTTCTTGGTGGTCCCGACGACGTTCTTCCCGCGGTACTTCTCCTCGGCGCCGTCGAGCTTCTTGTGGTAGTTCATGATGAGGTGGGCGCGGTCGGATATGCGGAGGCCGTCGATGCTCCCTCCCGCCTGCTTCACCTGTTCTATCTCCTCGCCCAGCTCCTCGAGGTTCACCACGACGCCGTTCCCGATGACGGCGAGCTTCCCTTCGCGGACGACCCCCGAGGGCAGTCCGTGAAGCTTGAAGACCTTCCCGTCCACGACGATGGTGTGGCCGGCGTTGTTGCCGCCCTGGAAGCGGACGATGAGGTCCGCCTTCTCGTCCAGATAGTCGGTGATCTTCCCTTTGCCTTCGTCTCCCCACTGCGCTCCGATGATGGCTAGTCCGGGCATTCTAAAACTCCTGTCCGAAGGATGCCCAGGGGCGCTTTAACCTTAACGGGGGGCGTCGGGACTGGCCTCGCGGTACAGCGGGATCAGCTCCTCGAGGGGGATGTCCGTCATGAACTCGGTGGGCGAGAAGTGCGTCAGGGACGCGCGCCCGTGCCCCTTCAGGAACTCCACGAACTCGGAGATCTTGGGCGGGGACATCTTGAGGTGGGAGGACAGCTCGCTCATGTCGTAGACGAAGACCTGCTCCTCCAGCTCGTTCCTCCAGAGGTCCAGGTACTTGGCGCATCTGCGCCCGTCGGCCATGCCTTCGGCGTCGAACCTGTTCAGGAACTCCACGTCGTGCAGGGGTCCTAGCCAGAAAGGTCCGAGGCGGTGGTCGTCGTCGACGACCGGGGATGTCGAGCGCTCCATGGTGTCCATGTCGTACTGGAGGTATCCGAGCTTCGCCAGGGCGGAGTCCGCCGCTTTGGCGCCTTCCTCTATCTGCACGTAGGTGCGGTAGTAGTGGTCGGCGTAGAAGGACAGCAACGGCCTCATCCCCTTGTCGAATTTCGCCAGCTCGCGGGCGACGGTGCACATCAGGATGCGCAGGCCCCCCTCGTGGCACATGTATCCGCGGATGGGCTCGCACTGGTACCTCCTGCGGCACTTCACGGCGTGGGCTCCGGCCAGGGGTGCCATGTCGGTGGCGGTGACAGCCAGTATCCCCCTCTTCCCGCAACCCCTTATGGCGGACTGCAGGAACGGCACGGGGGATCCGAAGGGGTCCAGGTCAACGTAGTCGAAGGTGCGCTCCGAGAACAGGATGTGCATGTCCCTGTTGGAAGCGGAGCAGTTGTCCAGGCCGTTGAGCTCGATGTTGCGCTCGATCCAGGGGATGGCGGACGACGATATGTCGTTCGCCACGACCTCCGATCCGGGCACCTCGTTGGCGATGCGCACCGATCTGGATCCGGTGGCTGCCATCGCGTCGCCGACCGTTATGGAATCCCTTCCGAGAGCGCGGAGGAGCATGACGCTCACGTCGCGGTTGAAGGACATCTGTTCGTTGAAGAAGACGGGCCCGATCTTCTTGCCGGGGCCGTGGGTGGAATGCTGGAGCGGTACGAGGATGTCCGTGGACCCCTCGCGTATGACCGAACCTCCGGGGTTCAAACGCTCTCACCGCTCATCAGGCGAACGATCTTGTAGGGCAGGAGGTTGCGGTTGGTGGGCGTGACCTCCAGAATGCGGACGTCGTCCCTCCTCCTGATGTCCTGGAGGAGAGGGTTCCTGGATTTCTTGTGAAGGGTGATTATCATGGGTTTGTCGGCGTCGAGCGCCTCCTTGACGGCGTCGATGAACGCCTGGGATTCGACTTCCATCTTCCCGACCTCGTCGATGACGATGATGTCGCAGTCGACGCAGGCGGCCTTGATCGCCTTGACGCCGACCGCTTCGAGCTTGCCCAGGTCCACGCCGATCTTCCCGACCATGACGCGGCTCTCGATGTCCGTGCTCGCGAACATTTCGGTCTCGCCGGTCATCAGGTCGCGGACCGTGAATCCGGTCTTGTGCCTTCCGTCCCCGACCGGCTCGTCGATCATGCCGCCGATCTTGATCTCCCCGTCCTGCAGCATCTCGAGGACACGCAGCAGCGCGTACGTCTTGCCGGAACCGGGAAGACCTGTAATCCCAATCTTGATATCAGCGATCATGAGCAACCTTGCCAGACGATAGGTCGGCCTATCCAGCATGGAGTATGCCTTATTTAAATGATGTGTGGATTGTTCTGGATGGATGAAACGACCCGGGGTTTACCCTGAAGGCTCATACCGCTTTGGACACGTACATCAGGGGGTATGCCAGATCCTCGTCGTACCTGATCTCGGCCACCACCTCAGAACTTCCCACGCGGACGGTTATGACGGCGTCGATCATGTCTCCAGTGAGAGAAGTATATGAATATTCGTCGCCGCTTCCGGGGATCCGGCCCCTGTCGATCCTGACGACGGCGTCCTCCACGTAGGGCTGCACCTTGATGGCCTCCGCCATCGCATTCTCCAATCCGGATACCGACGAACAGCTCACGGGCATGCCCACGAACTGGTGGTACAGCGTGCCCATCTTGATGCCGGCCTCGAACAGTGCCCTGTCCCTGTCGCCGCAGGCGAACCTCTCCGCCGCGCGACGCTCCCTGTCGTCCATGAGAATCCCATCCATCAGGAGTACATCAGGTCCTTCCTGATGGCCTCCCTCGGCACCAGGCCCTTGAGCTTCCCGTCGTTGATGTCCACGGTCTTGAACGCTATGGTGACGAGATGGGCGATGGTCTTCACCGACGGCACCTGGTCGAAGTAGCTCTGGACGATCTTGAAGTAGATCTTGTCGCCGTCCGGGGACATGTAGAACCCGCCGTTGTTGATGGTGTTGTTGAGCACGTTGAGCTCCGGCACCAGGGCCCTGCTGGACTCCGCCGGGACGTCGAACATCAGGTAGCAGTAGATGTTCAGGGTCATGTTCCCCTCGTCGGAGATGATGGCCATCCCGATGGGGAGGTCGTCGCCCATGGCGCTGAGGACGATGTTCCCGTCGGTCACGTCGTATTTCAGGTCCAGCAGCCTGAGCGCCTTCTCCGCGTTGTCCATCGCCTTCTTGCCGGGACTCCCGAACATCGGATCGCCTCTTCTCCAGGGGGATGTAGTCCTTCGGTTCCACGATGTTCACGTAGGCGGGACGGAGGATCTTGTTGGACGTGATGATCTCCTCTATCCTGTGGGCGCTCCATCCGACTATCCTGGCGGTGGCGAACAGCGGGGTGTACAGCTCCTTGGGTATCCCGAGCATCTCGTAGACGAACCCGCTGTAGAAATCGACGTTGGCCGTGACGCTGGTCGCGTGGGGGCGCTTCTCGAGGATGAGCTCCGGCGCCAGCTTCTCAACCATCTCGTAGACGCGGTAGTCGTCCATCCTGCCCTTCTCGACGGCGAGCTTCTCGACGAACGATTTGAACACGAGCGCCCTGGGGTCGGATTTGGTGTAGACCGCGTGCCCCATGCCGTAGATCAGGCCCTGGTGGTCGAAGACCTTCTTGTCCAGGATCTCGGACAGGTAGCGCCTCATCTCCTTCTCGCTGTCGGTGTGCTTGACGTGGCGCCTGATGTCGTCCATCATGTCCATGACCTTCAGGTTGGCGCCGCCGTGCTTCGGCCCCTTGAGGGACGACATCGCCGCGGCGATCACGGCGTACGTGTCCGATCCGGAGGAGGTGGTCACGCGGGTGGTGAAGGTGGAGTTGTTCCCGCCGCCGTGCTCCATGTGCAGCACCAGTGCCAGGTCCAGGACGGTCGCCTCCAGGTAGGTGTAGGACTTGTCCGGCCTGAGCATGCGGAGGATGTTCTCCGCGGTGGAGAGCTTGGGGTCCGGGCGGTGGATGTACATGCTCTCGTCGTTGATGTAGTGGTTGTACGCGTGGTAGCTGTACACAGTGAGCATGGGGAACACGCTGATCAGGTAGATGCACTGCCTGAGCACGTTCTCGGTGGAGTTGTTGAGGGCCTTCTTGTCGTAGGAGGCGAGGAACAGGATGCACCTGGAGACGGAGTTCATGACGTCCTTGTTGGCCGCCTTCATGACCACGTCCCTGGTGAACGTGACCGGGAGCTTCCTCTCCTCTGAGAGGTGCTTCCTGAACTCCTCCAGCTCCTTCTCGTCGGGGAGGTCTCCGAACAGCAGGAGATATGCGCACTCCTCGAACCCGAAGCGCTTGTTGAGGAACCCCTTCGTCAGATCCTGGATGTCGTAGCCCCTGTAGCGGAGCTTCCCCTCGCAGGGGACCTTGACGCCGTCCACCAGCTCGGTCCCGTCGACCTGCGAGATGCTCGTCAGGCCCACGACGACCCCGGCGCCCTTGCTGTCGCGGAGCCCCTTCTTGACGTCGTACTTTTCGTAGAGCTCGGGGGAGAAGCTGTCGATCGCCTCGCACATCTTGGATTTGCTCTCTATGAATCTCTTGTACTCGCTGTTCATCGGGATCCCCTGGCCTGCCCGCCCCGACTGGCCGGATGCGGCCTCGGAGCGCGATGACGGTAGGATGGTGGCGCGGTTCTTAACGATATGGTGCCCAGTTCTGAAGGAACCATCGGTCTCGCGACTCCTTCGGAGATACATGGTGCGAAGATATGAAATAGCGCAGATGACTGGTCCGATGCAGGTTCCGATCCCTCCGTCGGCGAAGGTGGCAGGGAATCGGGAGGTCTGCGGAACTGGAAGGGCCCATGCATACGGCACCTGGGGGATGCATCCATCATGATACACGATAGCGAATTAGGCAGGACGGGGGGGGGACTTCTGCCTCTTCTCGTCCGACAGCGATATGCAGGGCAACTTCGAAGCTTCGTGAACGCTACACGATCACCGCATTCGCCATTCTGGCCGTGGCCGTGATGCTCACGGCCGCCGTCACGCCTGCGACGTCAGCCGATTCCGGCGCGACTTCTTCCGACATCTGGGAATGCACCATCACGATCGGCGATGGCGATACGATAACAACAAAATACGCCAAGAACGGCGCCGATTTGAGAGATACCGATCCGGTCAGAGGATTCGCCACCGGGAGCGCATCGAAAACGTCCGGGTCCTGGGGGTTCGACGAGAAGACCGGGTTCGGGCCATTCGGTTCGTTCTACGCCGCCTTCGATCCCGAGAATGGGAACGAGATGGTCTGTCACCTGAAGCCTGGGGATCTCACGAAATCGATCGACGGGAAGACGGACATCTCCGGGAAGAAATACAACGTCATGTGGTGTCTCCCGAAGATCTATCTTTCCCTATCGGATAACGGGAAGACCCTCAAGATGACCAACGACGAGTCGAAAGGATGGCAGTTGGCGGATGCCTTCACGCTGAAAAACGGGAACGAGTCCATCAGCTACAACTACCTCGCACTCGGGGTCTACGAGGCATCAAATTACGGAGGGAAGCTCTATTCCCGCTCCGGGGTCTCGCCGACTACTGCGGGTCAGACCGAGAAATCTACTTGCGAGTCCATCGGGAACTTCCAGACCTGGGCCAAGAACTCGGGCGCCGGCGAGGGAGGACACTCCATGATATGGAACTTTTACCAGTGGCAGCTCTATCGTTTCTGCTCCCTCGCTGTCATGGAGAACTTCAATTCCCAACAGCAGATAGGGATGGGCAATGTTTCTGGTAGTTCCAGCAAGACAGGAACGACCGACAGCGAAGGGCCTTACTATGGGACCGAGCAGACCAGTCCGACAGGAGAGAAGCTGTTCATCGAGAATGCATGGGGTAACGTATGTGATTACGTCGGTGATACCGCTTGGAATAGCGGACTTTACGCGGGTCAGAATTCGACCCAGGTATGCGGTACGACCGGGGGTCTGAAGAAGACCAGTGTGGTTAGCGGATTAGGTAACCAGAGAGGAATGACGCCGGACACTCAGAATCTGGACACATGGGGATTGCCTACCGCCGAGGGTTCTTCTGGCTACGATACTTTCTACACGAAGAACTCAGGAAGCCGTGCGCTCATAGTTGGCGGTGGCTGTAAGGATAGCGACTCCGCGGGTTTATCTTATGTGAACGATGATGGAGATGCATCAACTCGTACCAACAGCGGCTCCCGTCTGGCCTTTCTGTTCAACACAGATCCGAAGGCGACCATCGTTCCCGAGGTGACGTACGACCACAGCAACCTGGTGAAACTCTTGAAGGAGTGCGGGCTCGATCCGAGCTATGCTGACGGGCTTCCGGACAAGCCGAAGGGGGAGAAGACATACGATTACCTGGGCGAGGTGGCGGAGTTCAAGCACGCGGGTTGGATCATCGACGGAGAGCTGTATCCTGCGGAATACCCGTTCGTGACGACCGAGGACCATGTGGCCGCATCCGTGTGGATCGGTTTGCCGGCGGTGACGTACGACCACAGCGAGCTCGTCGCGGCCTCAAAGGATCAGGGC
>CAVJLK010000048.1:0-14281 GCA_963650175.1 Ruminococcus sp. CAG:579
ACTACGAGGAGGAATTGTATTGGCAGAAAAACCAACCGTGATGGCTGTGCAGAAGGCACTGGAGAGTGCGAAGAAGCGCAATTTCACCGAGACGGTTGAGTTGGCCATCAATCTCAAGGATGTTGACCTGACGGTGCCGAAGAACCGTATCCAGGAGGATATCATCCTCCCGAACGGCCGCGGCAAGTCGGTCAGGATCTGCGTGATTGGTGGTGGCGAACTAGCCTTGAAAGCCAAGGACGTGGCCGATGCCGTGATCACCCCCGAGGAACTCGGGGCGATCGCGGACGACAAGAAACAGGCTAAGAAGATTGCGAACAACACCGATTACTTCATCGCCGAGGCGCCTTTGATGGCCGTCGTCGGTAAGAGGCTCGGTACCGTTCTCGGTCCTCGCGGAAAGATGCCCAAGCCCATCGCTCCCGGAGCAGATCCGGCCCCGATGATCGAGGGTCTCCGCAAGTCTGTGACCATCAGGACGAAGGACAGGAAGACTTTCCACGCCCCCGTTGGATCCGTCGACATGTCTGCGGAGGAGATCGCCGAGAACGTCGATCTCATCCTGAAGCGTGTCGAATCCCATCTGGAGAAGGGAAAGCACAACATTGCTTCCGCCTACGTCAAGACCACCATGGGCCCCTCGGAGAGGGTGCTGTAAGGAGGCATGAAGATGGCACACGTCGCAACTTGGAAGAAGGACCTCGTCGAGGAGCTGGTACAGGATATGCGCGAGTATCCCGTCGTCGCGGTTGTCGACATGCACGGGATCCCCGGCCAGCAGATCCAGTCCATGAGGGCGGGACTCAGGGCCCACGCCAAGCTCAAGATGACCAAGAACAAGCTCATGCTCTTGGCCATCGAGGAGGCGGCGAAGGAGAAGCCCGGAATCCTGGGACTCAAGGATGCGGTGCACGGACAGTGCGCGATCGTTACGACGGACATCGATCCCTTCAAGCTTTTCAAGAAGCTCGAGGCCACGATGACGCCGGCCCCCGCAAAGGAGGGTCAGCTCGCGCCCTACGACATCGTCGTCCCCAAGGGACCCACACCCTTCGGACCCGGCCCCATTATCGGGGAACTTCAGAAGATAGGCCTTCCCGCGGCAATCGACGCGGGAAAGATAGTGGTCAAGAAGGACACCACGCTGGTCAAGGAGGGCGAGCCCATCCCCGGACCCGTGGCCGCGATGCTCCCCAAGCTGGAGATCCTGCCCATGGTTGTGGGTATGGAGCTCAGGTCCGCTTACGAGGACGGGGTCATCTACGGAAAGGATGTTCTCGACATCCCCGACGACTACTACACCACAATGTTCGCTACGGCCGCTCACAACGCCCTCGCTCTGGGTGTTTCGATCGCGTTCCCCACGAAGGAGACGATCGTCCCGCTCATACAGAAGGCGTTCAGGGAGTCCATGGGGCTCTCGCTCGAGGCCGCGATACCGACCAAGGAGAACATCGACAGGCTCCTCGCGAAGGCCGACGCCCAGATGCTGGCGCTGGCTTCCGCCACGGGATACACCAGCGACGAGATCGCGGCGAGGCTCAGCTCCGTCGCGGCTGCAGCGCCTTCGGCGCCCGCAGCGGCCGCCGCCCCCGTTGAGGAGAAGGTCGAGGAAGAACAGGAAGAGGTCAGCGAGGAAGAAGCCGCAGCTGGTCTCAGTGCACTATTCGGTTAAATAAGGAGTTGATTTGAGATGGAGTATATCTACAGCGCTATGGTGCTCTACTCTGCCGGCAAGGACATCACCGAGGATGCCATCAAGGCCATCCTGACCGCCGCCGGAGTCGAGGCTGACGCCGCTAAGATCAAGGCGCTCGTCGCGTCTCTGGACGGAGTCGACATCAAGGAGGCCATTGCCAGCGCAGCTGTTTGCGCCGCGCCCGCCGCCGGTGCCGCCCCCGCCGCTGCCGCCGCCGCTACCGAGGCCCCCGCCAAAGAGGCGGAGCCCGAGGAAGAGGCCGTCAGCGAGGAAGAGGCCGCCGCCGGTCTTTCCGCACTGTTCGGATGATCGGGTTTCGGATTCGGAACCCACCCCAAACCCTTTACCCTCATTCTTTCATTTTGAAACGGTGCCGACATGACTGACGGGAAGATCGTTCTGAGACTCTCCACTGACACGTTGGCGGTCTATCGCGCCCTCGTCTCGGACGGGGAGTTCCCTTCCCTCTCCGATGCCGTGCGCACGGTCCTGGAGGACTATGCGGACGACCGCGTGTCGGGAGGCGTCGTCCCGGAATACGAGGTCCGCGAGGTCGCCGACATCAGGGATCTGACCCCCGACGGCAGGTCCCTCGACGACATGGTCCGGGCGGCCGCCAGCCGTTACGTCGAGGAAAGGGCCGGCAACGGTGAGAGACTTGGGCGACGTCGTGATGTTCGTCTGCGGAGGCGCCGCGAAACACATCATGGAGGTCTTCCCGATCGATGTGCCCATGGAATACGTCCTCCTCGGATCCAGGGAGCGCGACGAGGAGGTTTCGAGCCCCGACCGTCAACCGATCCCAGCCAGGGCCCGTCTGGAGTACACGGACCGCGAGGGGATAATGTCCCAGCTGGAGGGGGTCCGCGTCGCGTTGGTGCTCGCGGTCCTCGGAGGCGATACGGGTTCGGCCGCCCTGTCGGAGGCGGTGGGATGCGCGAAGGAGGCCGGCTGCAGGGCCGTGGCGGTCGTCGGGATGCCGATGCGCTACGAGAACGAGCGTCGCGAGCGGGCGAAGGAGGCCGTGAGCCGGAACATAGGCCGCGTGGACCGCATGTTCATCGTGGACAACGAGGAGGCCCGCGAACAGTACGATTTCGGCACCCTTCTCAAAGTCGATTCTTTCTTCAGATCGTACGAGTATCGGATTTCCTACGCCATCAGCATCGTCGCATCCATGATCGAGGGGCCCTTCTTCAGCACTTTCTTCGCAAGGAGCTACACGTTCTCCTACGTCAGCGCGTGGGATCCCGGGGACGCCGTCTTGGAAGCGATGGATTCGGCACTGTTCCCGACCGATCCGGGGTGCGGGAAGATGATCGTATCCGTCGGATCCGGGTTCGGGCAGGCGGATGTCGAGCAGGTGCTCCAGAGCATCGTGTCGAAGACGGGTATAACGCCGGACGTGGTCCCGAGGGACGACCTCGAGGACAACAAGATGCTGGTGTTCCTGCCGGTCGCCCTCGGTTCTTCTCCCAGGGCTTCCCGTTCCTGATGATCCTCACGGCGTCCCCCAGGACGCCCATGATCGTGCGGAACTCGTACTCGGACGGGATCGAACGGCCCATCATGCGCCTGAACATGACCCTGGTCCCGTGCCTGCGGTTCTCGGGGTACGCGACCTCCTCCATGAGGTCGTCGAAGGTTCTGAACAGGCGCTCCTTCTGCTCCCTGCTCGCCGGGAGGGGCTTCCTCGGAACGTGGTCGGCCTGGTACATCTCGTACATGATTATGGTGGCCGCGTGGGACAGGTTCAGGATCGGGAATTCGTCGCCGGTCGGGACCCAGACGAGCACATCGCATTTCTCGAGCTCCTCCTGCAGGAGTCCGATGTCCTCCCTTCCGAACACGAGCGCGATCTTCTCCTGGTACCCCCTGCATCCCTCTGCGAACTCCCTCGCGGGGACGGGTATGCGGGTGTAGTTGCTGTCCCCCTTGGTGGTGACCCCGCTGGTGCCGGCCACGAGGAAGCAGTCCTCGAGGGCCTCGTCCATGCTGTGCACTATCCTGGCGTTGTCCAGGATGAAGGATCCGTGCTTCGCCCTGCGGAACGCGTCGTCGTCCAACTCGCAGGACGGATTGACCAGGACCAGGTCCCTGAGTCCGAAGTTGGCCATAGAGCGGGCGACCGCACCCACGTTTCCGGGGAATTTCGGCCCTACGAGAACGATCCTGAATTCTGCCATCGCCCTTGTGAGAGACGTCGGCTACTTAGGTTTGTCCATGCGCCCGCCGATACCGTAAATAGGCCGGACCCATGATTCCGGGACGTGGACATTCCTAAGAGTCATCCCAGATACAAGTCGCTCATGACCAGGGAGCTCCTGGTCGAGATGGTCGGTGAGGGCGTCGTCACCCCCACCGGCCTGATATCGCAGGGCAGGGGGGAGGCGTTCGACTACCTGATGGGCGAACGCACAGTCGGTCCCGCGGAGGATGCGGAGCGCGCGGCCGCCGCCATGCTCCTGAGGGCGGAGAACCCCGTGATATGCGTCAACGGCAACGCAGCCGCGCTGGATCCGGACGGGCTGATAGCATTGGCCGAAGCGATCCCCGCCAAGATAGAGGTCAACCTGTTCCACAGGACCCCCGAGAGGATGGAGGCCGTCATATCCCGTCTGGAATCGAAGGGCGCCCCCGCCGTCCTGGGGCGCGTCCCCGACGAGAGGATCCCCGGTCTGGACCACGACCGCGCCCTGTGCACCCGCGAGGGGATATGGTCCAGCGACGTCATCCTCGTGCCGATCGAGGACGGGGACCGCGCAGAGGCCCTCGTCGCCATGGGCAAGAAGGTCGTCTCCATCGATCTCAACCCCTTGTCGCGCACGTCCAAGGCCGCCACGGTCCCGATATGCGACGAGATCTCCCGTGCAACGGCGAACATGCTCCGTTTCGTCGAGGAGATGAAGGGCGACGAGGAAGCAACAATAAAGGCGTCCGAAGGCTTCTCGGGAGCGGAATGCCGTCGCAGGACCGTGGATGCCATCTGCGAGTCCCTGAAGGCGGGACTGGAGTGATACAATGGACGATCTAGCGAAGAAAGGGTCGCTGAGGCTCCACTGGGTGGAGGACCACATGCCCGTCCTGATGGACATCAGGGAGCGTTTCATCGACGAGCAGCCCCTCGCCGGGCTCAAGATCGGGATGGCCCTGCACACGGAGGCCAAGACCGGCATGCTGGCCGTCACCCTGGCGGACGCCGGCGCGAAGATAAGGCTCGCCAGCTGCAACCCCCTGTCCACCGACGATTCCGTCGCGTGCGCTCTGAGGGAGGAGTACGGCCTCGACGTCTACGCCAAGAAATGGGAGACGGAGAAGGAGTACTACAACAATCTGAACACCGTCCTGAACATGGCGCCCGACTTCATCATCGACGACGGCGCGGACCTGATCTCCATGGTCCACACCTCCAGGAAGGACGTGCTGTCCAACGTCAAAGCGGCCAACGAGGAGACCACCACCGGGGTCCAGAGGCTCAGGGCTATGGCCGCCGACGGCGTCCTGAAGTTCCCCGTCCTCGACGTGAACGACGCGAAGATGAAGTTCCTGTTCGACAACCGCTACGGCACCGGGCAGTCCGCCTTCGACGGGTGGATGAACGCCACCAACCTGATAGTCGCAGGCAAGCGCCTGGTCGTCGCCGGATACGGATGGTGCGGGAAGGGCGTGGCGATGCGCGCCAAGGGGCTCGGGGCGTCCGTCATAGTCACGGAGGTGGACCCGATCAAGGCCATCGAGGCCAAGATGGACGGGTTCGAGGTCATGCCGATGGTCGATGCGGCCAGGCTGGCGGACATCATCATCACGGTCACCGGATGCAAGGACGTCGTGTCCGAGGAGGCGTTGGCCGCGGTCAAGGACGGCTGCGTCATGGGCAACGTCGGGCACTTCGACAACGAGATCAGCAAGACCGCCCTGGATTCCATGAGCGAGTCCAAGACGAGGGTCCGCGACTTCATCGACGAGTACAGGATGAGGGACGGCAGGAAGCTGTACCTCATCGCCGAGGGCAGGCTCATGAACCTTGCCGCCGGACAGGGGCACCCCGCGGAGATCATGGACATGAGCTTCGCCACCCAGGCGCTCGGACTGGTCCACATGGTCAGGAACCACGAGGACATGGAGTGCGGGGTGCACGCGGTGCCCGCCGCCATAGATTCGGAGATAGCCAGGATCAAGCTGAGGTCCATGGGCGTGAGCATCGATACGCTCACCGCCGAGCAGATCTCGTACATGAGCGGATGGGAGGAAGGGACCTGAAGGCGCCGTTCCTCTCGGTCTACGGGCATGTGACCCTCGATCAGATCGTCACCGTGGAGCGCTTCCCCAGGGACAACACCACCGAGGACATTCTCACCAAGGCTTCCGCATTGGGGGGCACCGGGGCCAACATCGCCGTGACGGCCGCCAGGCTCGGCTGCCCCACGGCCCTGTGCACGCTGATCGGGAGGGACCTCCCCCAGCAGTACCGCGACCTGATGGCGTCGTCCGGATTGGATCTGGAGGAGATGGTGGAGGTCGACGGGTACGAGACCTCGACCTGCATACTGGCCAACGATCCGTCGTTGACTCAGAAGGTCCTGTTCTACCAGGGCCCCCAGGGATTCGCATCGAGGATCGGGATCGAGCTGGAAGGGAAGGCGAAGGTCTCGGAACATGTGCATTTCTGCACCGGGGATCCCAGGTGGTACATAGGCATCATGAGGGATCTGGACGGTCCGAAGAAGGCCATCGACCCGGCCCAGGAGTCCCATCGCATCTGGAATGCGGAGCTTCTCGGAGAGGCGCTGCCCCTGGCGGACTCCCTGTTCTGCAACAACTTCGAGGCGGAGTCGCTGTCGAGGTATGCCGGGACGGCCGACATCCTGGATGTCGACCTGCCCCTGGTGGTCTGCACCGAGGGTTCCGAGGGAAGCCGCGCGAAGGTCGGGGACGAGAGGATCTCCATCCCCGCGGTCCCCGCCGAGCACGCCGAGGACCCGTCGGGATGCGGGGATTCGTATCGCGCCGGATTCTACGCCGCACTGTACCGCGGATACGGGATCCCGGAAGCGCTGGTCGTCGCATCGTCGGTCGCATCGTTCGTCCTCGAGAGGACGGGCGCTCTGACCAACACCCCCACCTGGGACATGGCGATCGAGAGGGCCGAGCCCTGGTTCGGGGAGATGCACCGATCATGGTGCTCTTCGCGCTGACGGGCACCCCCGGAACGGGGAAGTCCACTCTGTCGGCGGAGCTCCGCGCCCGCGGATACGACGTGGTGGACGGGAAGGCGTTCATCAGGGACCACGGGCTCCTCGGGGAATACGATGCGGACCGCGACACCTACGAGGTGGACCTGGAAGCGCTGAACGATTCCCTGGATCCCCTCAGGGATGCCGAGGGCCCCGTGGTGCTGGACAGCCACCTGTCCCATTTCATGGATTCCAGGGGGATCATCCTCCTGCGCTGCTCCCCGGACGTCCTGGCGGAGCGCCTGCGCGCCCGCGGATACTCGGAGGGGAAGGTGAGGGAGAACGTCCAGGCCGAGATCCTGGACGAGATACTGTGCGAGGCGTCCGAGACCGACATCCCAATAGGGGAGATCGACTGCACGTCGATCCCGGTGGAGGAGGTTGCGGACATTGCGGAGAAAATCATAAGTGGGGCCGCCAGGGATTACCCTCCGGGCGGCACCGATTGGTCGTCGGAGATGGACAGATGGTTCTAGACAGCAAGAGGGCGAGCGTGGATTTCGCGCTGACGCCCGTGGCGAGGAAGCTCATAAACGTCAACCCCAACATGATCTCCTGGGCGGGGCTCATCCTGGCGCTGGCCTGCGGGGTCGTCTTCTGGCTCAGCGGGACCGAGGGCAACGAGTGGATGCTCGTGCTCGGGGCGTTCATGGTCATCGTGTCCGGATACTTCGACGCGCTGGACGGGAAGGTCGCCAAGCTGTCCGGGAAGGCAGGGCCCAAGGGGGACTACCTGGACCACGTGTTCGACAGGTACGCCGACGTGTTTATGATCGGAGGCGTGGCGTTCTGCGCCGGATGGTGCGATCCGTATCTGGGAATGCTCGCTCTGATCGGCGTCCTGCTGACATCCTACATGGGGACCCAGGCGCAGGCTATCGGGGCGCCAAGGCTCTACGCCGGACTGCTCGGTAGGGCGGACAGGGTCGTCCTGTCCACGCTGTTCCCGCTGATCCAGTACATAATGATGCAGCTCGGGTACGGTACCCTGGACATCGCCGGATTCTCCATCACGTGGATGGAGATCATGATGCTGTGGTTCGCCGTCGTCGGGAACCTCACGGCCATCCAGAGGGCCATAATCACTTGGCGCAACCTGGGGAAGATGGCCGAGGAGAAGAAGGAGTGATCACTTCCCTCCGGCCTTCGCCGGAGGCTCCCCCTTCTTCTTGGAATCGCCGGACTTGACCCTGTAATAGGTCAGCGGGTGGTTCATCCATTCCTGCTGGCAGAGAGTGTCCGGATTGAAGCACAGGCCGTTGGTCTTCATGGTCTTGCATTCGGGCGGGGTGTACGGGTCCGCTCCCCTCCCCTCCCCGGTGATGTGCTTGATCTGGTACTCGGACTTCGATTCGTCGAAATCGGGGGATTCCGCGAAGACGCGGATGATATCGTCGTAACCCAATCCGAGCGCGCACAGGAACGTGACGAGCGCGAACCTGGCGCTGTGGGGGAGGTTCATCCCCTGTCTCGACATCTCCATTATGCGCGCCACGCAGGGAGGGACGAACTCGATCTTCATGCCCTCGCCCCCGGTGGGGCTGTATCTGGCTTTGGTCTCCTCCAGCGCCAGCGCGACCGCCGTGACGTCCCCGGTCAGATACGTCTTGAACTCGTCCGGGGTGATGAGGGGCAGTTCGGACTCGATCCTGTCCTGGAGGGCGTTCTGCATCAGGCGGCTGAACTTGTCCTGGGGCAGGTGCACCATCCCGGAGTGTATGTCGCTGTTGATCAGCTTCCAATCCACGCTCTTCAGACGGTTCGCCAGGCGGAGGTAGTCGGTGAAGCGCATCCTGAGGATGCCGTCGGCATCCGCCGACGAGGGGACGTCGAGCTGTTCCGACACCTCGATGACCGTGTCCCTGTCCTCCCCGGCGAGGATCTTGTTCATCCTCACCGCCTCCGCCAGGGCGTACCGCTTGGTCAGGAACCTGTCGCCTATGGCGGAGACTATCATCCTCGCGTACGGGTACGAGAGGGTCTCCATCAGGCGGTCGTATTCGCTCGCACGGACCATCGGGACGTAGGTCACCTCGGAATGTTCGAGCGCATCCATGACCCTCCTCACTCCCCTGATGCGGGCCGGTTCGTACGAGGAGGATGTTATGAGGCCGGAGATGTCCGCTCCGCTTTCCTCTACGAACTGATGTGCCTCCGCCAGGAACGGGAATTTGGCGATGCGCTCGGAGTTCATACGGTCGATTAGACATCGACTCGTAGATAATGGTGCGCCGCCCCGTCATATTCAGCGGGGTTGTCGGGAGGATTCCGTATTCGTTACAGTAATACAATATTTCAAATAGTTTGCATAATTTACAGTATCACGCGAAGCCACGTCGGGCTCATGGTGATGATCACCATCATGGTTCTCACCTCCTGCCTCGGCAGCTCCGGTACCAGAGTGCTGTCCGGTACCGGACCAGCTGCCATAAACTCGCTCAATCCGCTTGCATCGGAAAACGACGATGTCCCTCAGTCCGTCGACCACATGCGGGTCCTCCAGGACCCTCAGCAGGTCGTCGAAGCTCTCGAACGGTCTCTCCGCGGCCAGCTTCTGGGCGCGCTTCTTCCCGATCCCGGGCAACGCGGCCATGGCCGACATGGGCATGGAGTTGATGTCGAACGGGTATGTCACGCCGGTGATCGACCTGTAGCCCCAGTCGGTGACGTACACATCCCTGAACTCCTCCACATCAACCTTGTACGGTATCCCCACCAGCAGCGGATACGATCCGATCTGCCTCCCGAAGGTGGTGTTCCCGTCCTGCAGCTCCATGTACACGTTCCTCAGAACCGTCCCGTACGGGGCGACCCTCTCGAGCATCGTCCTGTCGATGTCCTCGCGGACCTGCTCCTTGAACCTCTTGAACCTGCGCTGATCCACCTTCACCGCGAACTCCCTCCTCACCGGGAGCACCTGGCGGATGTTGATCCTGCGGACCATCAGCCCCTCGTCCCTGATCCTCGCGAGGATGTCCATGTCCATGCCGTAGGTCCCGGACGTCTCGCCGTCCAGACCGCAGATGATGTTGATTCCGGGGAGGAGCCTCGGCATGCCGTTGGGTCCTCTGGATCCCCCGACCCGGTTGATCATGCGCACCGCATCCGTCACCTGGTCTGCGGTGCTGTTCAGGTTGTTCTCGGCGACCACTCTGGGATCGGCGGATTCCATCCCCAATGCGAGGACGTTGCCGTCGGTGCATCTGGATGCCAGGGTCTCCAGGACCCGTTGGGATTCATCGGGGTGGGATGCGATCACCGCCGCGTTGGCGTTGTCCACGTGCAGCACGTCGAACCCCAGCGATTGGAGCCCCTCGAACAGGTCGTCCACCGTCTCCGGGACGGGGGTCGGCACCGGGGAGTCCGGGTCGGATCCGTAGGACACGATGCAGGTCTGCCCCCCGACCCTCAGGTTCCTGACACCCAGCTCCCTGAGCCTGGAGGCCTCTGCGATGATGTCGTCGGGCGAGCGCATGAGCGGCCTCCCCTTGGAGGGTTCGATGCAGTACGAGCACCCTCCGCTGGAGAACCTGTGGCACCCGCGGTACGATTCGACCTCGGCGATCAGCGGTTCGGGGAAGTCGGGGTGGGATGGGACGATGTCGGCCCCGAGTAGCATCCATCTGTTCCATTCGTCGAGGGTGCGGAGCCTTTCGCCCACTTCCTTCCCGGTCATCCCGTCGTAGAGGGATGCGGCGATGTCGCGCCGTATGATGAAATCGAATCTGGACGCGATGTCCGACGATGCGGCGGAGCCGCCGATGAGCTTCCAGCCCTTCAGCTTCGGGAGGAGCTCGGAGAGCTCCCTGCCGGACATGGGCATGCTCCTGAGGTACTTCCCCGGGACGGTGTTCCCCGAGAGGACCACGCTGACGCTGTCCTCGGGGATCCGAGCCCTGCGCCTGATCATGTCGATGGTGAGATAGTCGACCCTGTCCGCGCCGGCGTCCATCGCAGCGCCGGCGATGGAACGGACCATCGGCGAGATGTACGGCGGGACGCCCAGCGCCGCCGGGTCGTCGATGTAACCGTCGACCACCAGGACCGATATCTCTCTGCTCATGGATGCGGGGATGCCGTAGGCATATAAGAGAGAGGTCGGGGCCGCGGTTGGCTCGGAGACTGTATCGCCGAATGATGGTTGGATGGAACATCCTTGAAGAATGCTAAAAATAATGACCCGAATCCGCCGAACGTTTCGCATGTCGGAATGGAGCATATCACCGGAACGCGTCGTATCGGCGCTGGAGGACAGGCGCCTCTTCATGGCGTTGATGGTGGCGACGTCCGCCGTAGTCCTGATCTGTACCGAATTCTACGGGATGTGGGGCGACCTCGACCACTACTACGTCAATGCGGGGGACGTCCTCGACGGGAAGATGCCGTACAGCGAGTCCAGATTCGAGTATCCTCCCCTGTCCCTCGTGTTCATGCTCACCCCGCGCATCCTGACGTGGGACCTCAACTCGTTCCATTACGGGTGCGCTGTTCTGACGTACGTGTTCATCATCATCGGTTCGTACTTCCTCACGAGGATGGCCGACGAGCGCATCGGGTGCAGGTGGCAGACCCATCTCATCCTACTGTGCACGGTCGTTTTCGGAAGCTACTTCGTCATAGCCAGGAACGACGTCTATCCGACGGTCATGGCGATAATCGCCCTCTGGCTGTATCTCGATCACAGGTACGCGCCAGCGTTCGTCGTCATGTCCCTGGCGGCCATGACCAAGCTCTACCCCGCGCTGTTCCTGCTCCCGATGATCATGCCGTTCCTCATCAGGAGGGATTGGAGGAATCTCGGGATCGCGTTCATCTGCGTCGCCGTCACCGGCCTCATCGTGGAGTCTCCGTTCCTCCTGACGGATCCGGACACGGCGTTCGCCTACCTCACCTACCATTCCGACAGGGGGATCCAGGTGGAATCCGTCGCGAGCAGCTTCTTCATGGTGTTCAACATGTTCTTCCCGGGGGATCTGGCCGTGGTGTTCAACTACGGTTCGGACAACATCACAGGGGTCGGGCCGGACGCACTGGCACCGTACATGAACAGCATAATGTGGATCGTGCTCGCGTCGTTCTTCCTGTTCATGCTGATCAGATCGGCCAGGGCGGGATTGGGCGAGGGGAAGGCCATGGCGCTGATCGGGCTGATGTGCGTCACCATGCTCATGCTGTTCATCACGTTCAGCAAGGTCTACTCCGCCCAGTACTACATCTGGATCGCCCTGCTGCTGCCGTTCACCCAGCTCTCCTGCTTCGGCGCGTCCCATCGCCGCGAGATACTGATGATACTCATGCCGTTCGCCGTTTTCACCATGGCCAGCTATCTGGCGTACATGTGGTTCGGACTGATGCGTCTGGATCCGCTCGCGATAACCATGACCGCCGCGAAGAACGCGTTGCACGTCCTCCTGACGCTGGAGCTCCTGCACATGTGCTTCTGCGAGATGCGCCCCGCATCCGGGGATTACGAGGATGTCGGGCTGCTCGGAGCGGTCAAGTGCCGTCTCCGCAGCGCGTCCTGAATCGGGGGCGGTCGAGTGGATGCTGATGCGCCTGCCGACGTCCGGAAGAGGGAGCGCAACTCGAATCTGGAGATCCTGCGCATAATCTGCATGTTCCTGATCGTCGCCTACCATTTCGTCGGGAACACGCAGGGTTTCATCGAATACCCCCAGCATTCCACGTTCAATCTGGTGTCGTACCACACGATCGGACTGTGGGGGCAGGCCGCCGTCCTGTGCTTCGTCATGATCACCGGGTACTTTACGGTCGCAGGGACCGTGAGAATCAGCAAGGTCCTCCGTCTGGCGATTGAGACCTGGTTCTATTCCATCCTGATAACCGCGCTGATGGTGTACGCCGGGATCCTCGAATACGACTTCGAGGTGGGCATCCGCACTTTCTTCCCGTTGCTGATGCGCGACTACTGGTTCATCACGGACTACATCATCCTCCTTCTCCTGGCACCTTTATTGAACCGCCTCATCCGCAGCGCCACCAGGAGGGAGCTGGGATATCTGGTGGCGGTCCTGTTGGTGGTGACGTACTTCATGTCGGGCATGAAGGAGTTCGACTACGCCGCGACGCCCGCCGTTCTGATCGTGTTCTACATCCTGGCCGCCTACATCCGTCTCTACCCGAACAGGCTGACCGAGAGCAGGAGGATTCCTCCGCTGGTCCTTCTCGCCTGCGTCCTGTTCGGATACGTCCTGATGGATCTGATGAACGGCATCTACCAGGGCACGGCCGAGCCCCTGAATACCCTGAAGGAGGATCCGGAGCTGCTGGAGTTCTTCGCGGCGAGCGTAATAATTCTCGCGGTCCTGGCACTTGCTCCGATCGGGAGGAAGAAGGAGGTCCTGGCACTGGCGCTTGTAGTGCTGCTCTTCGCTTCGATCCTGGTGTACATGCCGTACCGCGGTCTGGACATCAGAGGGTTCGTGGAGGAGCGCTACAGCATCCTGATGGGATTGACGGCGGTGTCCCTGTTCCTGACGTTCAAGAACATGAGGCCCCGGAGCAGCAGGGCGGTCAATTGGCTGGCGGGAGGGACCCTGGGAGTGTATCTGATACACAACCACTGGTACCTCCAGCTGCATTATTGGCAGGAGCTCTTCCCCGTCGACATGCTCATGAGGGACTGGTTCCCCCTGAAGGCTATGGCGGTCATCGCGGGTCTGGTGCTGCTGTTCCTCGTCGTGGACCGTTTCAGGGAGCTGCTCTTCCGTCCGTTCGCCGGTATGCGTCCGGTCCGTGCGGTCTGCGACAGGATGGATTCCCGGTTCTCGGAGCTGTTCGCCGATCCGGAGGAGCGCGGGGATCCGTGAAAACCGTCCGCCGGATGGCCAGACGGTTCGAATTTTAGGCCCGCGTCAAGCGTTATATACGCGAACTCCAATGCCACACTTTAGAATTCGAAGCGAATCTACGAATTTCGTAGGATTCGTTGGATCAAGAGGAATCAAGATGCCATACGATGAGACAATCAGCGTCGAGGAGCGTCTGGAGAGGGCCAAGAAGCCCGGCCAGGACGCCATGGTCCTGCACAAGTTCTACAAGGGGAAGATCGAGACCGCGCCGAAGGCGTGCGTCAGGTCCTTCGACGACTTCGCCATCTGGTACTCCCCCGGTGTGGCCGAGCCCTGCAAGGACATCGCCCAGAACCCCGACATGGTCTACGAGCACACCTGCAAGTGGAACACCGTCGCCGTTGTGTCCGACGGGACCCGCGTGCTGGGTCTCGGCGACATCGGGCCCGAGGCCGCCATGCCGGTCATGGAAGGCAAGGCGATGCTGTTCAAGTACCTGGGCGGAGTGGACTGCGTCCCGATCTGCCTGGACACCA
>CAVJLK010000049.1:0-14267 GCA_963650175.1 Ruminococcus sp. CAG:579
GTGGACAAGGCGAGATTCGAACTCGCGACTTCTGCCTTGCGAAGGCAGCGATCTACCGGTCTGATCTACTTGCCCAAAATGAATCCGGTGAATCCCCGATTTGCATCAGGGATTTAAACATTCCCATCGGCTGGATGACCCTCTGGAAACCCCTCGGAACCGTCCCGGGAAATCGTATCCGAGCACGCATCCAACCGATGCTCCCCCTGAGTTGGAACCCTCTATGGATATAACCTCCGACCAACTTGGAAGACATATGAAACCGAGCATGGGGAGAAACAAGTCCCCGAGACCGATGGAGGTGTGGAGCGCCGACGTCCGTTTCGACGGTCGCGACGGCTCCAAGGACCGCCCCGTCGTCGTGCTCGGACGGAAGGAACAGAAGTACGACGCGATGATGGTCACCACCCATCCCCACGACGGCGCGTACATGCGTCCCATGGAGCCCTACGAGGCGGGGCTCGATTCCAGATCCCATGTCAGGACCGACAGGCTGTACCGCCTATCGGATTCCGATTTCAACTACATCCTCGGGGAGCTCGGCGAGGACGACGCCGCGGTCCTGGAGGCCAAATACGCAAGGATGAGGACGAATGACCCGCAGGGCAGTTGCCGAGGAGATCGTCTCCACATCAGCGAACAGGCTGTGCCTGGACATGCGCTTCCTCACCATGGCCGTCCTGTCACTCAAGAGGGAGGTCGAGTCCGGGGACGGACTGCCCTCCTGCGACGGGGAGACCATCATCTTCCGCGAGGACACCGTCATCTCCGACTACCGCGCGGACCCCAACAGGATCGTCCGCCAGATCGCCCACTGCGTCATGCACTGCATCCTCGGGCACCCCAACGCCCACGGCAACAGGCACAGGATGCTGGCCGAGGACATGATAGTCGGCTACGTGCTCGATTCCATGAACACCCCGCACACCTCCGTCGAAGGCCGCGACGACAGGATGTACGCCTGCGAGAAGTGCTTCAAGCGCGCGGGCGCCCCCGCTCCGGATCTCCTCGAGGCGGTGCTTTCGGACATGTCCGAATGGCAGATCGGACTGTACACCAGGATGTTCACCGAGGACGACGACACCTCCCATCCCGAATCCGATTCCGGGGAATGGAAGGAACTCGCGCTGCAGGCCATGGCGGAAGTGGAGGGGTTCGTCAGGAGGACCGACGGGGCCACCGACGCGTTCGTCTCGATCCTCAAGATAAGGAACAGGAAGCGCTGCGACTACCGCTCCTTCCTCCGCAAGTTCATGACCCGCAGACCCAGCGTCAGGGAGAGCATGGACGAGTTCGACCCGATCTACTACTCCTACGGGCTCCGGACCTACGGGAACATCCCTCTGATGGACTCCCTGGAATCGTCCGACTCCAGGAGGGTGGAGGAGTTCGTCATCGCCATTGACACGTCGGGATCCACCATGCGCGGACCCGTGACGGCGTTCCTCGAGGAGGCGTACGCCGTGCTCCGCCAATCAGGCGTGGGGAGGGGCGTGAACCTCCACATCATCCAATGCGACGATACCGTCAGATCGGACTCGGTGGTGAGGTCGGAGGCGGACCTGCGCCTCCTGATCTCGGGATTCAAACTCATGGGCGGGAAGGGAACGGACTTCCGTCCCGTCTTCGATTACGTGGACGAGCTCATCGATCAGGGGGAGTTCAAGGACCTCAGGGGTCTGATGTACTTCACCGACGGAATGGGCACGTACCCGGAGAGACGCCCCCCGTACGACACGGCGTTCGTCTTCTGCGACGACCGGTACCTGGAGCACGACGTCCCGCCCTGGGCGATGAGGCTCGTGGTCCGGACGGGGGAATTGGAGAACAAGGTGGCATGAGATGAACATTCAGGAAGCCAAGGATTGCGTCAGGGACGCCGTGACGGCGTATCTGGACACGGATGCGGGTGGGAGCTATCTGATCCCCCGCGCGAGGCAGAGGCCCCTGGTCGTCATGGGGGCGCCGGGTCTCGGGAAGACCGCCATAATGTCGCAGGTCGCCGCCGAGCTCGGCATCGGATACGTGGGATACGCGATGACGCACCACACCCGCCAGTCGGCCATCGGACTGCCGATGATCGAGAACCGCTCCTTCGGAGGCGACGAGATCCCCATCACCAGGTACACCATGAGCGAGATCATCGCCTCCGTCTACGACGCCATCGAGAGACAGGGGGTCAAACAGGGCATCCTGTTCATCGACGAGGTCAACTGCGTGTCGGAGACCCTGTCGGCCGCGATGCTGGACCTGCTCCAGAACAAGAAGTTCGGCCCGCACCGCATCCCGGACGGGTGGGTGCTGGTCGCCGCCGGGAACCCCCCGGAGTTCAACTCCTCCGCCCGCGAGTTCGACATCGCCACCCTGGACAGGGTCAGGCTGATAGAGGTGGAGGCGGACACGGACGTGTGGCTCAGGTACGCCATGAGCTCCGGGGTCCACGATGCGGTCACCTACTACCTGCAGATCAAACCGCAGAACCTGCTGGTGATCGAGAACACCCCCTCCGGCCCGGAGTTCGCCACCCCCCGCGCCTGGGAGGACCTGTCCATGGTGCTGAAGGAGCACGACAGGCTGGGCCTGGCGGTGGACGTGAACCTGATCTCCCAGTACATCCGCAGCCCGGACATCGCCGCCGAATTCAAGAGGTACCTGGACTTCCACAGGAAGTACCGGGAGGAGAACGACGTGGACGGCATCCTGGACGGCGCGGTGGGCGACGAATCGTCCCTGTCGGACGCCGGACCCGAGGAGAAGCTGTCCGTCATATCCGTGATGATCGGTTCGCTCAACGCCGATGCGGAGGAGGGGATGGACGTCAGGGACCTGGCGGAGCTGGCCGACAGGCTGGACTGCGACGACGCATCCTGCTCGGTGAACGTCGCCAAGAAGAGGCTGACCGAGGCCCTGGCAGCCAACGTCACCCGCGACGCCTCGAGGTCAGCGGCCTTCCGCCTGTCCGCCCTGCAGTCGCTGGAGCCCACCCACGACGCCATCGTGGCGTTCCGCGAGGAGGTCCACAGGAGGGACTCGGCCTGCTTCAAGAGGTTCAACGCCCGCCTGGAGAACGCCATGGAGTTCATGCGCAAGTCCTTCGGGACCGGCCAGGAGCCGGTGTCCCTGCTGTCCGGGCTCCTGGGATGCTACTGCGTCGTGATGTACTCGGAGCCGGACGGCCCCCTGTACAGGTACAACGACGAGATGCTCTCCTCCGGTCACGACAGACGCATAGAGGAGGCCCTGGAGGGATTGGAATGACGTCGAAGGTCGACTTCGAGGCCATGCCGACCGGCGTGAGGGTCACCAGGCTCACGACGATCGACAAGAACATCGTCATACCCGACAACGTCAACGGCCAGCCCGTCCGCTCCGTCGGACCGAGGTTCCTGTCGGATTCCAGAGGGGGGAGCGCCAGGACCCTGATCATCCCCGCCACGGTGACATCGATGGACCCGGCGGCCCTGGACGGGACCACCGGGATCGTGGAGATCCGCTACGAGGGGGAGCTGGAGGTCTTCGAGGGCTTCAAGCTCGTCTGCAGCAACGACTGCGTCGTCAGATGCCCCTGTCACGGGAAGGAGTTCTCCTTCGAATTCATGGCCAACCATCCCATGAGCTTCCCGGAGTTCGACGACGCCGTCCTGAGCCTGTACATGAGGCTGACCCCCGAGGTCGCCCTGAACAGGCTCATCGACCCCGTCGGACTGACGGACGTCAACCGTGACAAGTACCGCAGGTTCATCTCGGACAGGATAATGCCGAGGGCGGAGCAGGCCGTGTCCACAGGGGATTCGGAGACGCTCGTGAAGCTGCTGTCGACCGGGATGATCTCGGACGACGACCTCAGGAGGCTCCTGGACAGGTCGCTGAGGTCCGGCAGGATACCGATGACCAGCATCCTGATGTCCGAGACCAGGAGAAGGGCGGAGAAGAAACGATTTGGGCCGGCCCGAGGGCCGGCGCCCCGCCTCACTGGGCGGGCTCCCACTTGCATCTGACGGGGGACACGATGGCGCCCTCGGCCTTGAGCTCCTTGAACGCCTTGTCGATCTCCTTCCTGTCGATGCCGGTGGCCTTCTCGACCTCTCCGGCGCTCATGGGCTTGCCGGCTTCCTTCATTGCCTTGATAACGTCTTCCTTGACGGACATGTTCGTCACCGCATCCCGATTGGAAGGGTCCGATTTAACCCGTTCGGCAAACGTGAAATACGGCGTCGAAAGTCGGAGAAACCATGCAACCCGGGAGGATGAAGGAGCTCGCGAAGGGCCAGGAGGTCCTGATCGCGTCGTTCGTCCTCGCCGTCGTCTCGATGCTGTTCGTCCCGCCTTCGGCGGAGTATGCGGATTACATCGACGTCCGCACGCTCTGCATCCTGCTGGCCATGATGGCCGTCATAGCCTCCATCGCGGGGACTGGCGTGCTCGAGAACACGGCCGCGAAGCTCGTGGCGATGTGCAGGAGACCGTTTCCCCTGTGCATCGTGCTGATCTTCGTTCCGACGTTCCTGTCGATGTTCATCACCAACGACGTTGCCCTGCTGACATTCGTGCCCTTCGGATTCCTCGTGCTCAGCAGCGCCGGCCGCAAGGACCTGGTGATACCGGTCGCGGTCTTCCAGACGATCGGTGCCAACGCCGGGAGCTGCCTGTTCCCTTTCGGGAACCCCCAGAACATCTTCCTGAGTTCGAAATACGGGATAGATGCGATCGATTTCCTGAGGATATCGGGATGGGTCGCGTTCATGAGCATCCTCATGATGTGCGCTTTGATCTGCTTCCTCGACAGGTACGTCGATATTCACAACAGCCCCATCCAGGATGTCGCCGGGACGCACCAGGAAGTCGACCACCGCCGTCTCGCGGTCATGATCGCCGTCATGGCCCTGTGCATAGCCGCGGTCCTCCGCATCGTCCCGTATCTACCCGCCACGGTCATCGCCCTCTGCATCGTGGCCCTGGTCTCCCGCGAATCCTTCAAGAGTGTGGATTGGGGACTCCTCCTGACGTTCGTCTTCCTGTTCGTCTTCGCGGGGAACGTTTCCCATATCGAAGGCATCCGCGAAGCGCTGGAGGACATGATGGCCAGGGATCCGATGGTCTCGTCGGCATTGGTCAGCCAGATCGTGAGCAACGTCCCCGCGGCCGTGATGCTGTCGAACTTCACCGACGACTGGCAGTGCCTGCTGGCCGGGGTGAACATAGGGGGGTTCGGGACCCCCATCGCATCGATGGCCAGCGTGATAACGCTCAGACTGTACTCTCAGATGGAGGGCGCGAAGGTGAAGAGGTACCTTCTGATCTTCACCCTCGCGAACATCGCGATGCTCGTTATCCTTCTGAACGTGTGCGAGACGCTTCACCGACGCTTCTTCTTCGCCGCGTCCGGCTTGTAGGCGCGGAGGTACTTCAGAACGGCCTGGTCGTCCTCGGAATCGGACCACTCCGGAGTGTATCCGCCCTTCATGTACTCGTCGTACCACTTGACGCACCGGTCCATGTAATCGGTCATGTCCAGCCTGTCCTTGATCACGATGTACGTGTTCTCCGGCGTGGGCACCCACTGCTTCGGACGGTCGTAATCCGGTTCCTCCAGGAACCCCACGAGGAACACTATCCTGTCCAGGTTGGACAGCTGGGCGTACAGGGACGCCTGCAGCATGTAGCTCATCGGCACGTTGGAGTATCCGCCGTCCTCGTCCAGCCACTTGCTCCTGTCGCTGGAGGTCTTGATCTCCAGGATGGCGCTCCTCTTCCCGTCGATGACGATGTACCCGTCCACCATCCCGCCGAACACGCGCTCGTTGTGGAAGTGGTCGTATCCGCAGAGCTCCTTCTCCACCGGCTCCTCGACCCCAGCCCTGGAACCCTCCGGGATCCCCAGGGGGCCGCGGAGCATGGACTCGCAGCTCTTGGAGAGGTACGAGCGGAGCACCGGTTCGAGGATGTTCCCCGCGTCGATGTACTTGTTGGCCTTGTCCCCGGGATACAGCCCGGCCATCTCGCACGCCACCTTGAAGGGCGATGCGAAATCGCTCAGACCGAGGATCGGGGCGACCCTCGTCCCCGTGATCTTCTTCAGCTTGTAGGTGTCGAACACGACGATGTGCTCGTCGTCGTCGATGTCGACTATCGCCGCTCTGCCGTCCATCTTCATGGGAGGCCGATAGCGCTGGCGGATGATATCGTTGACGGACGGAGATCGAGTCCACCCACGCGGTCCCGTCGGAACCCGTTTCCTCCCACAACTCCGCTACGGAGAATCCGCACGATTCCAGGAGGGCCCGCAGACGGTCCGGGAGAATGTCCGTGTACCTGCGGCCGTCCCTCTCGCCCTCGAACTCCCCGCGCTTGAACGAGCAGAAGAACACCCCTCCAGATCTCAGCGCCCTGCGGATCAGTGAGAGCACGTGCGGGAGTTCCGCGGAAGGGACGTGGAGCAGCGATGCGCAGGCCCAGACGCCGTCGAACTCGTCCTCCCAGGGGATCTCGTCGAACCTCAGGGGGACCACATCGACTCCCAACCGTTCCTTCGCCACCCTGCGCAATCCCTCCGATCCGTCGGCCGGGAGGACGTCGAAGCCCATCTGCCTGAAACGCAGGGTGTCCCTGCAGGACCCGGAACCCAGGTCCAGGACCCTCGCCCCTTCTGGAAGACGGGATGCGAACCTGTCCATGGAGGAGGATACGTTCCGGCGGAACGTCCTGTCGAAGTACCCCTCCGGATCGGCGTCGTAGAACTCCAGGGTGCCCATGATGGGAGCACCTCGATCCGGGTATTTCGAACGGATGGTCGCTCATGCCCTTCTTCCGAGGATCCTCTCGACGGCGGGCCCTATCCAATCCTCTTCCGACAGGGCGTGCTGGTGCATGTAGGAGCCGATGCAGCCTCCTTCGACCAGTCCGTCCTTGGAATCGGCGATGCCCTTCCCGCGGAGCACGTCGAACCCGTATTCTGGCGACCCTGCGGGGAAGACGTCGGAGTAATGGTATTCGTGTCCGCGGACCCTCCCCCTGAAGGCGGGATTGCCGGGGGATGCGTCGGCGATGACGTACGTCGGACCGTGCCTCACGCCGGTCATGCGGGCCTCCGCATCGAATATCCCCGCCATCGGGAACCTCCTGCCGACCTTGTCGACTATCGACGAGCACATGGACATGAGCCCGCCACATTCGCCTATGACGGTCCTGCCGTCTTCGGCGACCGACTTCAGACCCTTGGAGAAGTCCCTGTTCTCGGAGAGACGCTCCGCGTGCAGCTCCGGATAGCCACCGCCGAGGTAGTACAGGTCGGCATCCGGCAGGGGGTCCCCGTCGGTGGGACGGAACGTCTCCACCCTGAAACCGGAGGCCTCCAGGCACTCTATGTTCTCCCTGTAGTAGAAGCAGAACGAATCGTCCATCGGAACGGCGGCCTTCAGACCGCAGTCCCTCTCCGTGTAGGGGGATGCCGACGGAAGGTCGACTTCCGCGGATTCGGCGATGTCCATCACCGCATCCAGATCCACGGGTTCGGTCAGCTCCTGCAACGGCGTGATCTCCCTCTCGGCGAACGTCTTCAGCGTCTTCAGGCCGAGATACCTCTGCTCCAGCGCCTTGCCGGGGCTCTTCGGTATCATTCCCACGACCCTGATCCCGGGGCAGTAGGTCTCGAACGCTTTCTCGAGCTTCAGGGTATGCTGCTCGCCGGAGACGTTGTTCAGGATGACGCCGGCAACGCGGACCCCGGGATCGAAGGATGAGAAACCGTTCACCACGGCAGCGGCGCTGCGCGTAAGAGAACGGGCGTCCACCACCAGGATCACCGGGAAGCCCAGCAGCTTGGCGAGGTATGCGGTGGATCCCAGGTCCCCGTCGCCGGAGAACCCCTCGTAGAGCCCGCGGACCCCCTCCACGACGCAGAGGTCGGCATCCTTGGACGCGTATCCCGCGAGATTCACGATGGTATCGTCGTCCATGAGGAACGAATCCAGGTTCCTGGACGGCCTGCCGGTGGCCGCCGAATGGTACATCGGGTCGATGAAATCCGGTCCGGCCTTGAACGCCTGGACCCTCATGGTCTTGGACAGACGGGACATGAGCCCCGTCGTCACGGACGTCTTCCCGACCCCGCTCCCGGTCCCCGCGATGACGACGCCCTTCAAAGCAGCTCCCTCAGGGTGTCCGCCGTCTCCAGCGGTACGATGGAATGCGCTCCCATGACCATCGGGTGGGACGAGATCTCGCCCACGGCCCATTGGCAGCCCATCGCCAGATAGTTGGCCAGCTGTCTCGGCTGGTCTGTGATCAGGATATCGTCCGCCCCCATCCCCGGATACGCGTGGCAGATCCCCAGGATGACGGTCAGATCGGGTTCGAACGCGTCCGCCTCGGCCTTCATCGCCTCTCCGATGACGGCGTACTCGTCCAATCCTCCCACGATCCTATCGAGGCTCACTCCGTGCGATTCCAGATCGGCGAGTATCTCGGAGCAGTAGTTCCTGATCCTCGGCAATCCCTTCGATTGGTCGAGGTTCGCGACGAAGAGCGTCTCCCCGCCCAGGGCCTTCCTGGCGCGGTCCACGGCTTCGAACATGTCCGCGAAACGGTAGGCGAGCTCCTTCTTCGCATCCATCACGACCGCAACCCTGCCTCCTTTCGACAGGGTGTCGGCGATCCTCCTGCAGACGTGGAGCTTCGTGGGGCTGACGGCCGGTTTGATGTAGTCGCGCGAGGCCATGCCGGCGTTCTTCTCCAGTCTCGTGGCGGACTTCATCAGGGATATCTGGCGGGAGCATTCCTCGGAATCGATGATCCCGGCGTCCCTCCCGGCTTCCAGCGCTTTGATGGCACCGCGGGTGTTGTCGCCCATGCAGGCGTGGACGTCCACTGGGAACACGTTGGCCGAGATCCCGGCCTTCCTGATGGAACTGGACAGGTCCTCGCCGATGATCATGCTGGCGCAGGTGCCGATGACGGCCACGGTCTTCGGATGGAACCTCTCCTCCACCTGCTTCAGCGTGTCCATCAACGGTTCCGAAGCACCGAAGATGAGGTCGCTGTCCCTCATGCCGGTGGTCACCACCCTGACGCCCGCGTCCTCCAGAGGACGCGACGCCATGAACCCGCATCCCGACGGACCGTGCATCACGATGACGTCGACATCCATGTCGCGCAGCGTGTACATGGCAGCCACTATGGGGCTGGGGCGGGGGTGGATGACCGTCCTCACTGGTAGCCCTCCTTGACGAACTCGACGACCAGCCTGGCATCCTCAGGTATCTCCGGACGTTTGCCATCCCCGTCGGTGATCAGCAGCGGGACGCCGTACCTCCCGACCTCCTCCGCGATCCCGGAGGCGTCCATCTTGTCGCAGACCTTCCTGCTGACGGGATCGAGGACGGCTACCGCCCCCTCGAGGGCGTCCATCCCGTCCAGGCACTCCATGACCCTCGCGACGGACAGGCGCGATATCCCGGGATTCCTCTCGCGGATGACCGTACGGCCGTCCTCTTCGGCGATCTCCCCTCTGCCCGGAACGCCTTTGAAGGATTCCAAAGAGGAGAGCACGGTCTCCCTGGGAACGCCCATCGCGTGACAGACCTCCAGAGCGGCGTCCATGGCTCCCAGGTACTCGGTGGAGACGTACGAGCCGTCCAGGACGATCTCGGATACGCCGTCGTAATCGACCGATACCCTCAATCCCTCCCCCAGACGGGGCTTCGACAGCGGCACCACCCTCCTCCGGTATCCGGTCAGACGGTCGCACCATTGCGACCAGAAGGGCACCTCGTCCTCGGGGACGATGTTGACCCCGTCGGTGAAGATGTCCTTCTTCGCGTCGGAAGCCTTCAGCGTGTTCTTGGCTATGCCGTAGTCCTCGGCGAGGTTGGTTATCAGCGCTATGTCGGCCTTCCCGGAACCTCCGAGCGAGACCTCGCTTACGATGACGTCGAAATCCCCTGCTGGAAGGGTCATCAGGTACGGCGGGGCGATGCTGACCGTCCTCTCGATGGAATGGCCCTCGTCGGTCCAGGGGCCCTCCCCCCTGGAGGAATGGAGGAGCACCCTCCTCCCGGAATCGTGCAGGATCTTCGAGATGAGATAGCAGGCGCTGGTCTTCCCCTTGACGCCGGTGACCTCTATCCTGAACCTCCGGTCGTCGATGAAGCGGTTGACCGCTTCGCTGAACGAGATGGTCTCCGAGACCTCGGAATCCCCCAGGAAGGCCCTGGGGCAGTGGCCGGGCATGACCGCAAGATCGTATCTTCCAATCGGGAGGGAATCGCACACGCGGACCTCCGCCTCGCGGAGGGCATCCTTCCTGTCCTGCGGACAGTTATGGTACACATCCACGCAGGTGACGTCGTCGCCCTCCGCCCGGTATCTCAGAGCGATGAGGTCCCCTCCGTGCGTCATGTCGAGGACGGCTACCTTCACAGCCCCAGCCTCCGCAGCTTCTCGACCAGGACGTCGCAGAGTCTGGGGTCCGCCCCGATAGGGACGGCGTACCTGACCTCCGCCTCGCGGTCCCCCCTCCTGACGACTCCCCCGTCGGAGAAGTTCTCGATCCCCAGCTTCGCGGGGACGTCCATCGTCAGGTGCTTCCCCAGCGATATGAACAGCGGGAGAGCGACGATCTCCTCCGCGCCGTCGTCGATCATCTGCGGGATGACGTCCTCGATCCTGGGCTCGTCGAACTCGTTGAATCCGATGCGGACATCCCCGTATCCCCTCTCCGCGAGGCGCTTCGCGTTGAGCTCTACCACGCTCCTGTTGTACGGGAGCCTGGACCCGTGCCCCATGACGATGACCCTCGCGTCCTTCCCGGGCGTGCGGAGCTCCTCGATCCTCTCCGCCAGGAGTTCCGTCAGGAGGGGCTCCTCGCCGAAGGGCTGCTCGATGTGGACCTCCACATCCTTCCCGCCGATCTCGCACACCCCGTCGGTGGCGTCCCTCGGGAGACCGAAGTGCTTCACGGGGAAATCCCTCGTCACATGCAGTCCGGAGGCTACGAAGAACGGCAGCACTACAATCCTGTCGTACCCGTCCTTCACCATCTCCTCCGCGGCCTCGCGTATCGAAGGGAAGGAGGTCTCGTTGAACCCCACGTACACGTTGCCGTAGCCTTTCGCCCTCAGCCTGTCCGCCTGCATCTCCAGGACGCCCTTGTTGAAGGACATCGTGGACCCGTGCCCGCCCAGGATAATACCGGTCTTCATCGCAATCGCTCCATCCTCATGCCGCCTTCCGCATCGTCCGATGCTTCCAGCAGACGTTTCGCGAGGTCCCTGTAGACGCCGGCCATGGGGGAATCCGGTTCCCCGGAGACGACGGTGACGCCCCTCTCCTCGCACCTCTGTACCGAAGGGTCCCTGGGGATCCTCCGGATAACCTTCGTCCCCATCTCCCCGGCCGCCCTGTCGACGAGGGAATCCTCGTCCTTCACCCCGCGGGAGTTCTGTATCAACCCTCCCAGCCGGGCGTAGCCCTCGTTCCTCATGTCGGATACGGCGCCGGCGATGTTGCTCGCCGCGTAGAGGGACATCATCTCGCCCGATGTGACGACGAAGACGTCGCGGGCGTACCCGTTTCTGATGGGCATGGCGAACCCTCCGCAGACCACGTCTCCGAGGACATCGTACAGGATCACATCGGGGCGGTAGACGCCCACAGCGTCCAGCTCCTCCAGCTTCTCGAAAGCGGCGATTATCCCGCGTCCGGCGCAACCGACGCCGGGGCGGGGACCCCCGCATTCGACGCACAGCACGCCTCCGGCGCCGACGCGGACCAGATCCTCCAATTCGGGATCCGGATAGTCCCTCATGACCTCCAGGACCGTCGGTATCCTCCCTCCGGCCACGGCCCTGGTGGAATCCGCCTTGGGGTCGCATCCGATCTGCATGACCTTGAATCCGGACTCCGCCAGGGCGGCCGAGACGTTGCCGACCGTGGTCGATTTCCCGATTCCGCCCTTGCCGTAGACCGCGATTCTGCGCATATCCGTCCGAAGGTATGATTTTATTAATATTTTTAGAGAGAAAAGTAACACGCAAACGGCAATCCAGATTAGGGTGCGATCCCATCCCCCTTCCATGACAGCGTCCGAATTCACCGTCCCGTCGTCCAGGGGCGACGTGGACCTCCACTGCGTCGAATGGCCCGCGGAGCATCCCGTCGCGACCCTCCAGATCTCCCACGGGATGATCGAGCACATCATGCGCTACGCCGATTTCGCCGAGTTCCTGAACGGACACGGCGTGTCCGTCTTCGGACACGACCACCTGGGCCACGGGAAGACCTCCCCGGACGACCACGGCACAATAGCTGAATCCGACGGCAACGAGCACCTCGTCGAAGACGTGTACCTGGTCACCCAGGAGGTGGAGCGGAGGTGCCCGGACGTCCCCCACTTCATCCTCGGCCACAGCATGGGGTCCTTCGTAGTGAGGAGATACCTCACGAGATACGGCGACAGGGTCGACGGAGCTATCATCGTCGGGACGGGGAACCAATCCGGATTGGCGGTGTCCTTCGGGAAGCTCGTCTCCTCGCTCCTCGTGAAGATGAAGGGACCGCGCTACGTCAGCCCGTTCCTGAACAAGACCGTCCTCGAGGGGAACGACAGGAAGTTCGATTCCCCCGACCTGCCCAACAGATGGATCTCCCGCGACGAGGAGGTCGTCAGAAGGTACAACGAGGACCCGTTCACGACGTTCAAGTTCACCGCATCCGGCTACAGGGACCTGTTCACCCTCATCGGCAAGGTGATCTCGGGGCAGGACTTCGACGATATACCCAAAGGGCTGCCCATAATCCTGCTCTCCGGAGCCGACGACCCCGTCGGCGAATCGGGGAAGGGCGTGGAGAGGGCCAGGAAGGGTCTGGAGAAGGCCGGCCTCCATCCTGACATGAAGCTCTACGAGGGCGGGAGGCACGAGATCCTCAACGAGACCAACCGTTCGGAGGTCTACGAGGACATTTGGACCTGGCTTTCGGACAGGATATCGCAGCGATCTGCGCCACATGGCCGCCGAACAGCGGCAGGGGGCTCCGCAATAGGGGCAGTGATGCCCCTCCTGCGACCCCACCCACTGGTTCCAATATCCCTCTATGACCAACCCGGTCCTCTCGAACCCGGCTCCGGTCAGCGCCTTCCTTATCGGTTCGGCGCCGTCGAAATGGACCCAAGCCATCGATACGACGCGATCGCATCCGTCCTCCGAGAACCTCTCGAGACAGGCCTCGCAGAGCATCCTCCCCAGTCCGAGTCCGCCGACGTCGGCGCATATGGCCACGGAGTCGACCAATCCGATCCTCCTTCCGGAGGCGATCCAATCCCTCTCGGGCGTGTCGGGCAGCGCGAGCTCGTCCGGCTCATCCTCCGGTACGAACTCCCTGCAGATGGCGAACCCGCTCGGAACGCCGTCCACTTCCGAGACGAGGCAGAACTGTCCCGGATCGTCGAAGACGTCGAGGAAATCCCGGTCGGAGATGTAGTCGACGCCCAGCTGCTCCATCCCTATCGGGACGAGGAATCCCACATCGGTCTCCCGCAGATCCCTTATCTCGATTCTCCGAGCGCCGAACTGCATAGCTCCTCGTACTCCTCGTGGGTGAGGTCCCGGTACTTCCCGACCGGGAGGTCCCCCAGACGTATGTTCATGATCCTTACGCGCCTCAGATTCACGACTGCATATCCCAAGGTCCCGCACATCCTGCGGATCTGACGGTTGAGCCCCTGGCGCAGGACGATCCTGAACTGCCTGTCCGACAGCTTCTGCACCTCGCAGCGCTTGGTCGTCCTGCCGAGGATCTCCACCCCGGAGGACATCCTCTTCACGAAGGCGTCGGTGATGTCGTGGTCCACGGTGACGACGTACTCCTTCTCGTGCTCCCCCCTGGAACGCATGACGGCGTTGGCGAGCTCCCCGTTGTTGGTCAGAAGCAGGAGGCCTTCGGAATCCTTGTCCAGACGTCCTATCGAGTAGATCCTCTGCGGGTAGCCGATGAAGTCGATCACGTTGTCCGGGTCGTCGGGGCTGGACGTGCATGTCAGACCGCGGGGCTTGTTGAAAGCGATGACGACATCCGTCGCCTTGCGGGAGATCTCCTTCCCGTCGACCCGCACGACGTCCCCCTCGCAGACCTTGTCCCCCAGGACGGCGACGCGTCCGTTGATGGTGATGCGCCCCTCCTCGACCAGCCGGTCGGCGGCGCGGCGGGAGGCGACCCCCGATTCGCTGACGAACTTGTTGAGACGCATCCCGTCCATGGATGCCGATTCAGGT
>CAVJLK010000050.1:0-13721 GCA_963650175.1 Ruminococcus sp. CAG:579
GTCATGCTACACCTCCTGCAGGGAAGGAGTCCAACCTCCTTTCCTGCAATCCCTCCTTACGGAAGTTAACTACATAATACCTTGTTCCTAGGCCCTATACTATTGGTATTATTATCTTCTAAAAAATCGGAATCCAAGCCATCCACCAAAGGAATCCGCTCGATCTGCAGCATGTCATTCCGGCGTCAACGCACCCCTATCATCGGAGTCGGAGAGTCGGCTGTCCCTCGATGGATGAGGGATGGGCTGTGGATGGCGAAGGTCATCAGGACTGCCGTTCATCCGCTCCGGCCGTCGCACATCCTCCGCGGACGGTGAAGTAGCCTCCGAGGTACGCGTATACGGTAACGTTGCCCTCGGTCCCGCTCAGATCGACGGCCTCCACGACCGTCGACCTGGTCGCCGTCCCCGCGATGCGGGCGATCAATGTCGATCCGTTCGACAGACCCGACGAGAGGACCTGCGCGACATCTGAGCGCTGGTCGTTGGACAGCTCCCCTCCGAACACGCACACCATCCCCTTCCCGTACCCGACCAGGCACACGCTGGAGTACATGCCGTCGGTGTACCCGGCCGAAAGAGCACCGTCCAATCTGGATGCGTCCAGACCGTAGGCGATTCCGTTCCCGGCCAGGCACAGCGCCTCCCTCCAAGGATCCCCTTCCACAGGGGTCAGGCCGTACGCCTCCATCGTATTCTGGACGCCCTCGGCGAAGAACAGTTCCCGGCATCCGTCCCCCGCCTGCCTGACCGTTCCGTCGGACGACGATATGTAGGCTCCGAGGATGTTCCCCGCCCAGTACAGCCGTCCCCCTTCCGACAGCCAGCGGACCACCGTATCTGAGGGATCCCCCGAGTACACTGTGTCCGGGAGTGCCCCGGAGGCCATGAACACCGCCTGGTCGCACCTCCCTTCGGAGAGGGCGGATCCCATGATCCCCTTCAGTTCCTCGGCGTCCGCTATGCGCGCCTGGACTCCTCTGATCTCCAGCTGGACCGCCAGTTGCGAGATGTAGTACTCCTGATCCAGGTCCTTCCCCCCGGTCGCATGCCAGGTGTCGTCCAGCATCTCCCCGTGGGCGGGATCGTAGTAGAGGATGTATTCCGACGCGGGGGAGAACGTTCCGTTCCCGATAGCCACCACATCGTAGGTCTTCGACCCGCCGGATTCTATCGACACCGAGACGGAATCCCCGTCCGCCGAGAATCCGATGCCGTACATGCCGTCCCAGTCGTTGAGGCAGACGTACGCCTCCCCGGCTAGGATGACGGCGACCACGATCGCGGCGGTCAGGATGACCCCCTTGTCCCTCATCGGCTCCCCTCCGTCCCGAATCTCGCCCGGTGTATGGCCGAAGCGAGCTTCGGGAACCTGTCCGATATGCGGTCCTCGTACGGGAAGAGCAGGGCGAGAACCAGACCAATCGCGATCACCAGCAGGAACACGGAGTTCGCGATGCTGCGGAAGCTGTTGGTCCCGAAGACGTACGCCTCGGTCCAATCCAATCCCGATAGCACCGTGTCGAACGACGGCCAGCCCCAGTACGAGGCGGCGCTCATCAGGAGGGAGTAGTTGTTCAGCGCCAGGGCCTCCAGGAAACATCCGAACCCTATCAGGATCCAGCAGGTCATGTACGACCTGTCGGTCGTCGCGATGTACACGCACAGCAGCGGGATGACCACCAGGGGGTACTGGGGCCCGATGTTGGCGAATATCCCTCCGATCAGGGCGAGCATCGCGTACCTCAGGAACGACCCGTCCGGATCCCTGCTGCGGGCCATGGCGACGGTGAAGACGATCGTCAGAACCAGCGCGATGACGATACCCAGTCCTCCGAACAGGGAATCTGTGAGGTCTCCTCCGCCGGAGCGGTCCGTCACGAGCGTGAAGGCGTCCATGAACGTCCCGTCGGCGAACGTCGGCGCCATGATGACGAGGAACGCGGCGATGCCGCCCGCGAACAGCATCGCGAGATCCCGCAGCATGGTCTCATTACTCCTTCTGGCATAGATCAGGGCGACCATCACCGGCAGAGCGAATCCCGGATACAGCTTCAGGAGGATCCCGATGCTCAGCGCGAACCCGCCGACGAAGTAGCGATCCTTCAGCACGAGCATCACGCTCAGCAGCGTCAGCAGACCGG
Source organism: Ruminococcus sp. CAG:579 (assembly GCA_963650175.1). Lineage (GTDB taxonomy): Archaea > Thermoplasmatota > Thermoplasmata > Methanomassiliicoccales > Methanomethylophilaceae > Methanoprimaticola. The sequence continues at coordinate 2,145 of CAVJLK010000050.1, forward strand.
ATATCGCATCGAACGTCCCCTGGACGGACGACATGTAGATCGCGACGGGGCACAGGAACCACAGCGCGAAGGCGATGTCCCCTCTCCTCGCATCCGAGGTCATGTCGGCGGCCACCCTGCGGACCACCAGTCCGACGACCAAATCGACGATGATCAGGAACATCTTCAGGGCGGTGTTGAACTCCGGCGTGGTCACCGAGGCGACGTGGTTCATGTTCTCCATGTTCTGAACGCCCAGCAGCTCCCAGACCTGGGTCCCGAAGACGTCGATGGAGAGGAACGCGTTCCAGAAGGCGTCCATCGCGCCCAGGATGTATCCCCACACCGGCGTGTAGTAGTATCCGTCGAGGGTGTATAGCCCTACCCCCGACTCGATGTTCTGGATGACGACCGCCCAATGGTAGATGTCGTACTCGTAGGTCAGGGGGAGCACGGCGAAGCGCACCGCCAGACCGACCAGCAGCGAGAACAGAAACAGCCTGCCGCACGTCGGGTGCCGGAAGGACCTCCCATGGGCGTATCCAGATGCCATCGGGCTATTATGTCGGTCCCCGTTTTATCGATTGCCGTCGCAATTCTTGCACATATCCGCCATTTAAATAGGAGGACAATAATCGCGTGCGCATGGCAGCCGACAAAATATGCTCTTCCTGCGGGAAGAGGCTGATTGGCCGCGGAAACACCTTCTTCAAGTGCCCCAAGTGCGGGGAGTACGAGATCGGAAGGTGCGCCCAGTGCCGCGACCAGAGCGTTTCCTACGAGTGCAAGAAATGCGGTTTCATCGGTCCGTGAGGTATAGGCATGGGACAGATCGCAGCAGCCTACGACCTCATGCCCGAGAGCACCGAAGTCAACCTCGACGAAGTCATCGCCAAGCTCGGCGACGTCATCCCCGAAGGCGTCAAGATCCTCGAGACCCAGATCAAGCCCGTCGCGTTCGGCCTCATGAAGGTCTACGCCGGGTTCCTCATCGACGACACCGACGAGGAGGTCGGAAGCAAGCTCGAGAACGGGCTCCGCTCCATCGCCGGGATCGAGAACGTCGAGTGCGTCTCCAACACGGTCGTCTGAGACCCGAAAACCGCGGGGCGACCCCGCCTTTTTCCTTTTTCCATCCTTTCCTGAAGAGGGAACCCCATGAAATTCACAGCAGATTGCGCCCCGTGCCTCATGCGCAGGGTGCTCTTCCAGTCCCGTCTCGTGGACAACGGTCTCGAGTTCGATGCGGTCAAGGCGGCCGCGGATGTCCTGGCTAAGCGCATGGATCCGGAGACGGATTCGGTGGAGGTGGCCACGGAGGTCCACGCGGCCGCGTACCGCGCCGTCAGGTCCGACGACCCGTACTTCGAGCTCAAATGCAGGGCAGATGCCGTCGCGAGGCCGTATGCGGACGAGCTACGGAATCGCGTTTCGAGGTCCCACGATCCCCTCCGGGCGGCGATAATCGGCGCGGTGGCCGGGAACATAATGGATTTCGGAGCCGGATCGGCGATAGACGACCCCGACATGTTCTCGTCCGTGTACGAGGACATAGTCAGGCAGGGGCTGGGCCTCGACGACGTGGAGGAGCTCAGGGACATCCTGGAGGAGGTCCCCGGCGTGGTCTATATGTTAGACAACTGCGGCGAATCCAGGATGGACCTGGTCCTGATGGAGGTCCTGAAGGACATGAGGAAGCGCGTGGTCGCCGTGGTCCGCGGAGAACCGATATTGAACGATGTCACGGAACGGGACGCCCTGCGCATCGGCGCCGACCGTATCGCGGACAGGATAGTCACCACCGGCAAATTCTATATCGGGATCGACTGGGACGATGTGCCCGAGGATCTGGAGGAGGAGATCGAATCGTGCGGTCTGATCATCGCCAAGGGCATGGCCAACTACGAGGCCACGTCCGGCAGGTCCCTCCCCGTCCCGATAGTCCACATCCTCCGTTCCAAGTGCGCCCCGGTGGCCGGATCCATCGGGGTCCCCCAGAACGTTAATGTCGTGAAGGTCATCCGCCCCCGGAGGGACCGAAGATGAGCGTGAGACAAGCCGCGGTCATGGTCGGTGGCAAGGGCACCAGGCTCCTGCCGCTGACCGAGACGAAACCCAAGATCATCCTCCCCGTGGCCGACAGGCCGTGCCTGTGGTACTTACTCAGGTCGCTGGCCGCCGGCGGGATCGAGGAGGTCATCCTGGCCTGCGGGTACAAGTCCGAGCTCATGAGGCGCACCATAGGCGACGGTTCCGATCTCGGTCTGAGCATCGAGTACTCCTACGAGGACGAGCCGTTGGGCACCGGAGGGGCGATGAAGCTTGTCGAGGACCGTCTGGACGACACGTTCGTCGCGGCCAACGGCGATGTGTTCGTGTCGATGGACGTCACAGGCGAGATCCGGAGGCACGAGGAGACCGGGGCGGCCGTGACGATAGCGCTCACCCCCGTCGAGAACCCCTGCGAGTTCGGAATCGCCAGGGTCGACGACGAGCTGAGGATCACCGAGTTCAAGGAGAAGCCGAAGCCCGAGGAGGTCTTCTCCAACCTGATCAACGCCGGGGTGTACGTCCTGCAGAAGGACGTCCTGGCGGAGGTGCCGGAGAACACGTTCTACGATTTCTCCAAGGACCTGGTCCCGAGGCTGATGTCCGAGGGTCGCAGGATCCAGGGATACGAAGTGGACGGAATCTGGATGGACGTCGGCAGGCCCAGGGACCTGCTGAGGGCGAACCTGGCCATAGCCGAGGCAGAGTACGCGGACCGCGATTGGAAGGCTCCCGGATGCGCCATAGAGGGCGCTCTGTACATGGGCCACGGGGCCTCCGCAAACGGAAGCAGGCTCACCGACACGGTCCTTTCCCAAAGGACCTCCGTCAAAGCGTCGAAGCTCGACAGGGTCCTGGCGATGGACGGTTGCGAGATAAACGGCGCCGAGCTCGCCAACGTGATCCTCGGAGAGGGATGCAGGATCGGGAAGGGCGCCAAGGTGTCCAATTCGGTCCTGGCCGACGGCACCGTCGTCAAGGCCGGAGAGGTCATCGACGAGGGTCGCAGCGTCCGATGCCGAAAAGATCCGGATTCAGATGCGCTTGGTGCTCTGGACCGGGTCCCAGCAGCTCATCTTGTCCTCGCCGCGGGCCACGTGCTCCTTGGCCAGACGGCGGGCCTTGAACTCCAGGCGGGTCATGTAGAGCATCTTGAACGGGTGGAATCCCAGCTGACCGATGATCTGCAGGTACGCCTTGATGAGGATCCATGTGTTCCACGACGGGACGTCGTAGTCGTAGATCTTCTTCATCGTGACTTCGCCGATGTTCACGCGGATCCTCTGCTTGAGGAAGTCCTCCTCGGTCTCCGGACCCCTGTTGTACACCGTCGCGTCCTTGGCGTAGGCGGTCTTGTACCCAGCCTCCTCCAGCTTCATGCGGATGATGTCCTCATCCGATTGCAAGTCGGTCCTGAGACGGGTGCCGATGTCCCTGAACGCCACCAGCTCCCCGATCTTGGGGTAGATCATGGCGACGTTGTGATGCATCGCCCACAGCATCTGGCAGGCGAACCCGATCTTGGTGGACGGGTCGTTTGTGGGTATCGGATGCCCTCCGACCATCCCCATCATTGGGTCCCTGAACGGTTCGACCAGCTTCTGGAGCGAGTCCTCGCAGGCGAAGACGTTGTCCGCGTTCAGCATGACCGCGATGTTCGTGGTCATGTTGTCCAGATAGAGGTTGATCGCCGAGTTCTTCCCCTCGCGCGTGGCCTGGGGGAGGAACACGATGTTGTCGAACTCGTCCATCAGGGAGCGCACGATCTCGTCCGTGCGGTCCGTGCTCCCGCTGGATACGACTAGCACCTTATCCACCGAGACGCCCTGCAATTTCTGGGAGTAGATGGCGCGGATGCATCTCTCTATGTTCTGCTCCTCGTTGTAGGCGCAGATCCCGATGGAGATCTCCAGCGTGCCGTCTCCTTCCGTCGACTGTCCGTCGATCATCGCCGGCTGTGTATCGGGGTCGGATGGCATGGTCGTCCATCCAACACAGTCAAATATATATCGGATTCTCTTAGAGAAGCGAGGAGCAATGCACGTAATCTCGCTAATCGTCAAGAATGAATTCGGGGTCATGCAGAGGGTCATGGGCGAGTTCACCCGCAACAAGATCAACGTCGAGACCATCGTCGTCGGCAAGTGCGAACTGCCCGGCAAGTCCCGCATGGTCCTCTCCGTGGTCAGCCACGAGGCGGCGCAGGTCGCCATCGGCAGGCTGCAGAAGCTCCAGGACGTTTACGAGGCGGTGCTCATCCCTGAATCCGGTCAGTCTGCGTACGCGCTCATCTCGACCACCAAGGGCAACGTGGGGCTGGTCGGAGGTTCCGACGAGGTCGAGGAGGTCATCGACCGCATGTCCCCCGAGCATTACGTGAAGGCGCTCAACGCGCTCTGATGCTCGTACCGGCCGTCCCCGAATGCAGGAACGGGGCGGTCACGGCGGTGAATCCGGTTGAAGGGATGGTTGTTCAGAGGATTTCAGGACAGGACGGAGGATGAGAAGCATCTGATCCTCGCCACGGCGACAGTGGCCACGGTACTGTTCGTCGCCACGGCCATCGTTCTGTTGGATTCGGGTCCGCGCAACGACGTCGTCAATTTCTACCATCATGCGATGGACATCAAGGACGGGATCCTGCCGTATTCGGGATTCGAGTTCGAGTTCCCTCCGCTGGCGCTGCTGTTCTTCCTCATCCCGGGGCTGTTCACCTCGGATCTGGTGACGTATTCCCGGATATTCGCGTTCCAGTGCGCCGCGCTCATGTGCATCGCGGCGTACTGCATCATGAGGATGGCCCCGAAGGGCGACACGAGAACCCGCTACCTGGCGGGGGCCGTGTTCACGCTGCTGATCCTTCTGTACCTGACGGAGTCGGTCAAGAAGTTCGACTCGATCGTCATGTCCCTGACGGCGATCTCGCTGTTCTTCTTCTCGAGGCGCAGATGGGGTCTGGCCTACGGTATCATGGCGGCCGCCGCGCTGACCAAGATGTACCCCGCCTGTTTCCTGGTCCTGATGGCCTCGTACAACTTCCTTTCCGCCAGCGGGGGCGTCGAAGCGCTGAAGAAGGGGCTGTCGGCATGCGTCGCCGTGCTGCTGATCGCTTTCGTCCCGCTGTGGGTCGCAGGCGTCGGTTTCGGGGATTCCCTGTCGTTCGTGTCGTTCCACGCGGGGCGCGGTTTCCAGGTCGAGAGCACCATGGCGACCCTGATCATGACCCTCGGGAAGCTCGGACTCACCGAGACGTGGATCGTGCCGGCCAACGACACCAACGACGTGGCGGGTCCGCTGGCGGACGCCCTGAGCCCGTACTGGATGGTCATCTGCCTCCTGCTGGTGGGGGTCGCGCTGATAATCTGCATCAGGAGGATGCCGAGGGATGGGACCCAATGGGATGCTTCGCGGATGGCCATGGCGATGATGTTCGTGTGCATCGTGTTCATGCTCGCGAACAAGGTCTTCTCCACCCAGTACATGATGTGGCTGTTCCCGCTCATAGCGATGTTCTGCTACGAGCCCGGGATCCCGGCGGACAGGCTGAATCGGCTCCTGATCCTCGCGGTGGTCATGCAACTGCTCTGCATCGTGTTCCTGAGGTCGGAGATCGGTTCCGGAATCTACATCGCCGCATGCGCGGCCAGGGATCTGATCCTCGTGTTCCTGGCGGCAGAGGCCTTCAGGAGAATCGGTTCCGACCCGATCGCTCCGGGTCCGCTTCCCCGTGCCTGAACACGATGTACTTGCTCAGCGCCCAGTTGATCACGATCTCGACCACGCTGGTCACGATCTTCGTCCACATGTTCTCGAATCCGAGGAAATCCTGGTCGAGTCCGATCCAGAGCAGAACGGGGAACAGGATCCACGCGATGATCCCGGTGAATATCCTGGATCCCATGAAAAGGCTCCACTCCTTGGCGACGAGCCCGCGCTCCATGGACCTGCTGCGGAAGACGTAGAACTTGTTCGTGAAGAACGCGAACGTCACCCCGCATATCCACGAGAGGATGTTGCTGATGGACGAATTGATCCCTATGTGGACGAACAGCGCGTAGGTCCCGAGGGATACGACGGTCGTCATCACGCCCCAGAATATGTACGACACCGCTTCGCGGTGCTTCGTCATGAGGTCGCCGACCGTTCCCATGGTGGCGATTCACACGATTCCTATACATATGGATTATGTTCGAAGACTCGGAGGCTCCCTAATCGTTCGGACGGGATTGGACATCTGTCCAGATATCTGTGCTCACGCCGTATGAACATCCAATGCAAACCGAGTTGGATGGATACTCCAACACATCGTCATTCATCCGTCGGACCGAACAGGGCGTCCTCGAGAGCATCGATGTGGCGGTCCCAAACGTACGTCTCCGCCTGTCTCCTTGCGGCGATGCCCTTCTCCCTCCGGAGGCCGTTGTCCTCCAAGAGCGAATTGACGGCGTCCGATATCGCCTTCGGATCCTTCGGTTCCACCCCGATCCCGCCCTCTCCGACGGTCTCCGGGAGGCCGTTCACGTTCGAGAACACCAGGGGCTTCCCGTGGGACATGACCTCCAGCGCCGCCAGTCCGAAGGATTCGAATATCGAGGGCATGACGAACAGCCTGCACGCATCTATCAGCGCGTTCTTCTCCTCGTCGGAGACGTATCCGCGCATCTCGACCTTCGATTCCAGTCCCAGGTCCGAGACCATCTTCTCCAGCTTCTTCGACTCCGGACCCTTACCGCAGAGGATCAGCCTGCAGTCGATGTCCCTCATCGCTTCGATCAGATGGTCAAGGCCCTTGGTGGCGACCAGTCTTCCGAGGGACAGGATGTAGTCCCCTTCGGGGACCTCCTTCGCAGGGGGCATGTCCATGCAGGTGGGGATCGTGACGGTCCTGTCGGAAGGTATCCCTCTGCGGATCAGGTCGTTTCTAACGTAATCGCTCACGCAGATTATGCGGTCGAAGGTCTCCAGCGTCGGACGGAAGCCGTTGTCGTTGATCTCGGACAGCCTCGCCTGGATCCCGACGCCCTCCCCCCACATGTTATGGTAGGTGAAGACCTTCCTGCCGTCGTATCTCTTCAGCGCCTTGTTGTACGACGGCGCCCAGCGGTAGTTGTAGTTGACCGCGTCGGCATCCATGGATTCCAATGCCTCCAGGACCCCTTTGGACGAGACGAAGGGCGGATTGTAGACGTTGATGAATCTCGACGGCAGGCGGACGATGCGGTATCCCTCCGGCGTCGTCTCCTCCTCGGCGGTGTCCGGGAGCCTGGCGGTCAGGACGGTAACGTCGTGCCCTCTCGCCGCCAGAAGGCGGGCCGTGTCGTGCATGCGCCTCTCGATGCCTCCGCGGTACGGGTAGAAGAACGGGTTGACGTCGACGAATCTCATGAGTCCAGTCCCTCCTTCCTCTTCTTGAGGAACGATGCGATGAAGCTGATGGCTATCACCGCGAATATGAACACGAGGGTCACGGTCTGGGCCTGGTCGGATCCCAGGTAGTTCAGGAAGAACCCGCTGGCCAGCAGGATGATCCCGTACTTCAGGACGCACCCGATCACCATGTACATCGCGCACTTCTTCGGATCCCAGGTCTTCACCATGGCGATGAACGCCCCGAGGAACGGTATCATCGGGGCCACCCTGTTCACCAGGATGATCTTCTCGTCGTTGAATACCAGGAAATCGATGTACTTGTTGGCGATGCGGGCTATGCGCTCCGGCATTCCGATCCTCGACACAACGTAGTACAGGGTGAACACCCCCAGCAGTTCGGCGCATACGGCTATCGCCAGAAGGAGCAGCGCGTACTCCCACGTGGGGTTGCTGTTGAACCCGAGCACCATGAACAGCTCGGGGAGCGTGGGGAAGAACAGGGCGTCGATCAGGAACAGGACGAACACGCACAGCAGCGTGCCGATGTCGCCGGTGCCGGCGAACAGACCGAACAGCCAATCCCCCAGGCTCATCTGCGGCGCCTCTCTGCGGATGTCTCGTTGGCTTTCCCGTACGCTTCCACGTACAGCTCTGCGGACCTGTCGCGGGAGTTGTCCAGGGCGGTCTTCAGGGACGCGTCCCTGAGCTCCCGCGGGGCGGAGAACGCCTTCTCCATGGCTTCCGCGCAGCCTTCCACATCGTCGAACAGGTACCCGTTCTCCCCGTCACGGACGATCTCTGCGAACGCCCTTCCGTTGCGGCAGGCCACCGGCTTCCCGGAGGCCATCGCTTCGAGGATGGACAGCCCCTGCGTCTCGAACTTCGATGCCGACACGGCGATGTCCGCCGCGTTGTAGTACGCGGGGAGGTCCTCGTCGGGCACGAATCCGGCGAAGATCACCTTCTCCCCCAATCCCAGCTCGTCCACCAGGGCCTCGATGTCGGCCTTGGCCGGCCCCTTCCCGGCGACGAGCAGCGTCCCGTCGACGGAGGCCATCGCGCGGACGACCATGTCCAGGTCCTTCTCGTAGGATATGCGTCCGACGTGGATCGCAACCCTTTTCCCGATCAGCCCGTGCTTCTCCCTGATGCGGTCCGAAGGGATCCCGGGATGGAACTTGGACGTATCCGTCCCCGTGGGGATGGTGACGAGGTTCCGGCAATGCGCGCCGTGCGACTCCAGCTCCCTTCCGATGCAGGCCGTCGGCGTTACGACGACATCCATCCTCTTCAGAATCTGCCTGAGGTAGATCCAGATGAGTTTCTCCATGGTCTCGGGCGGCAGCTTCACCGGCGAATAGTACTTGGCGGCGTCGTCGACCATCGTGTGGAACGTCATGACGGTCGATATCCCCAGTTCGCGCCCGCAGATCAGTCCGCGGAGAGCCATGGTGGCCACGCCGTGGATGTGGATGACGTCCGGACGGATCTCCTTCAGGACCTCCATCTTGTTGGACGGGAGGATGGGGACGTAGTAGCCCTCGTAGGATCTGAAGCGGACGGCCGGGAAGTAATAGACCCCCTCCTGCCTGCTCTCCTCCTCGGGTTCCGGAGCGACGATGAACACCTCGTGCCCCAGGGCCTCCAGGGACTCCTTGATTATGGTGATCGATGTGACAACCCCGTCCCTCGTGGGGAACCAGCTGTCGGTCATCATCGCGATCCGCATGGGTCCTCATATCCCCGCGTCGCATAAAAAGCCACCAGGGGAAGCTTCGCTCGGACCCAACAGTGCCAGACGAACGGGTATGGAGGTTTGGAAGGTCAATGTTATATACCATTGTCCGAATTGTGCGAGCAGAACGCGTGCGTGTTCCGTGGGTGATGGGATGAAAGGTGTCCACTACAGGGCCAGGGCCCCGCTTAGGATAGGCCTGGCGGGAGGAGGTACGGACGTCGAGCCGTACGCCTCCAAGAAGGGCGGAGCGGTATTCAACACTACGATCAACCGTTACGCCTACTGCACCATCACGCCCACCGGCGATCATTCAATGTCGGTCCACTCCACCGATTACGGGAAGTACAGCGCGGACCTGAACGACGGCCCCCTCCCCCTCGACGGGAACATGGACCTGATCAAAGCGGTCACCAACCACTTCGGCGTGACCGACGGGTTCAAGATGTTCCTTCAGTCCGAGGCCCCGCCCGGATCCGGGCTCGGAGGGTCGTCCACCGTCATCGTATCCATCCTCGGGGCGATGTGCGAGTGGCAGGACATACGCCTGACCAGCGCCGAGATGGCCCAGCTGGCCTACAAGCTCGAGAGGGAGGACATCGGCCTCAAGGGCGGCAAGCAGGACCAGTACGCCGCGGTCTACGGCGGGTTCAACCTCATGAAGTTCACCGAGCACGGCGTCGGCGTCAACCGCGTCAAGATACGCGAGAACGTCGTGAACGAGCTCCAGTACTGCTCCCTGCTCTGCTACACCGGCAACAACCGCGAGTCGGCGACCATCATCGAGAGCCAGGTCGACAAGTTCAACAAGGGGCAGAACGAGGAGGCCCTCGACAAGACCAAGGCCCTGGCCAAGGATATGTCCGTGGCGTTGGAGCGCGGCGACATACGCACCGCCGGGGAGATCCTGGACGAGGGGTGGACGTTCAAGAAGCAGTTCTCCACCAAAGTCTCCAATCCCCACATCGACGCCATGTACGAGGCGGCGAAACGCACTGGCGCCATCGGCGGGAAGGTGTCGGGGGCCGGCGGAGGCGGGTTCATGTACTTCATATGCGAATACGACCGCAAGTACAACGTCGCCCAGGAGCTCGGGAAGATGGGTGCGAAGGTCACCGACTTCATGTTCGAGCCCCAGGGCATAACATCCTGGAGATATACCAATGAACGATGCGATAACGGCGGAGCTGAACAAGGCAGCCGAGACAATATCCAAGATCGACCCTGCCCAGATAAGGAAAGCCGCCGATGTGATCGCGAACGCGTTCCGCAACGGCAACCAGGTCATCTTCTGCGGGAACGGCGGATCCTCCGCCGACGCCCAGCACATAGCCGCCGAGTTCTCCGGCAGGTACATGATGGAGCGCCCCGCGCTCCCCGGCGTGTGCCTGTCCAACATCGCCCCGGTCACCGCGATCGGGAACGACTACAGCTACGACATAGTCTTCAAGAGGCAGGTCGAGGGAATCTGCAGGAAGGGCGACGTGCTCGTCGGACTGTCCACCTCGGGCAACTCCAAGAACGTCATCCTGGCGATGGAGGAGGCCAAGGCCCGCGGAGGAGTCACCGTGTGCTTCACCGGCGACCACGGGAAGATGAAGGAGATGGCGGACTGCGCGGTCGTCATCCCCACGGTCGAGACCCCCCATGTGCAGGAAGGCTACCTCTGCGCCTGCCACATCGTGGCCGGGCTGGTCGAGAAGGAGCTCTTCGGCAACCGAGCGGTCTTCGTCGACCGCGACGACACCCTGGCCAAGGACGTCCCGTACTGCGACGACCCCGATAAGTTCGACGTGTTCCCGGACGTCCCGGGAGCGATCGCGAGGCTCAATGCGGCAGGTTATCTGGTCATCGTCATAACCAACCAGTCCGGACTGCATCGCGGGTACTTCGACGAGGACACCCTTTCCAGGATCCACGACAAGCTCAGGCGCCAGGTGGAGGCGGGCGGCGGCCGCATAGACGACATCTACTACTGCCCCCACACCCCCGAGGAGCATTGCTCCTGCAGGAAGCCGGAGGTCGGGATGGGATTGAAGGCCGTCGCGGACCACGGCATCGACCCGTCCAGGTCGTGGATGATCGGCGACAACGACAAGGACGTGGAGTTCGGACGCCGTCTGGGATGCAGGACCGTGAAGGTCGGTCCGGACGTGTCCTTCTCCGACGCCGTGGATGAGATCCTGAGGTCCCTGCGACGCGATCCGCCGAGTCCGACAATCCGATCGGGGTGGGAGGCGAATCCTGACCCTCTGCATTCGAATTCGGGTGTCGATGATCTCAACGTCGACGGCCCTCATGATGCGGGGAGTCGCGCCGTCTGGGGATCGTCCGACGCATCTAGATCGATCCGTTCGGAGTCAAGAGTTCGGACGACCGTCCGAAATGCACGGTGCGAAGATATGATATAGCGACGTCGCTTGGTCCGATTCATAATGCGATGC
>CAVJLK010000051.1:0-13525 GCA_963650175.1 Ruminococcus sp. CAG:579
ATGAGATACACGATATCATTTCAGTAGATAAACATATCTTATCGAAATTCAATCTGAATCTACATTGTCATACAGCAGTCGGATTCCACCAACTCCGTGGTCACCTACCCCTAACGGCGTTAAATACATAGATCGGTTCCCTCACCGCATGAGATACAGCTGCCCCCTCTGCGGGTATGTCTACGACGAGGAGAAGGAAGGAGTCAAATTCGCCGACCTCCCCGACGACTGGCGCTGCCCCGTTTGCGGAGAACCGAAAGAGGATTTCCTCCCGTCGAGGAGGATTGAGCTCAGGTCCCGTCTATGCGGACGAGCTGCGTGTTCTGACGGCGCCTGATGTCCTGCACCAGCTGGACGGCGATGGCGCTGCCCATGGACGCGGCCTCCGCCAGGATCTCGAAACCCTTTCCCAAGTCCTTCTCGACGCCCAGACCCTCGTACGTCATGCGACCGACCATGAACATCGCGTCGGCCTCGCCTGAATCCGCCAGCTCCTTGTAGATGGAGAACGCGCGGGGTAGGTCCCTCTTCACGCCCTCGCCCTGATAGTACATCGTGGCCATGCGGTAGACCGCGGGGATGAATCCTGTCTCCGCGGCGGAGCGGCACCAGTTGAACGCGGCCGCGTCCCCGCCCTCCGCCTTCCCGGATGAGCACAGCTCGGCCATCTTGAGCATGGCCTCGGGAACGCCGAGGGATGCGGACATCCTGAACATCCGGACGGCCTCCTTCTCGTCCTTCTCGGCGCCGATGCCCTCGGACAGGAGGTACCCCACCTTGAACATCGAGAGGGGATCGTCCGCTTCGGCGGCCTTGCGGTACCACACGAGAGCCTTCGACGGATCGACGGGGACCCCGTAGCCGTAGAGATAGGAACCGGCGATCTCCGGGTATGCCGGCGGGAAGCCGGCCTCGGCCGATGCGAGGAACCAGGATGCCGCCCTCTCCGGATTCTCGTCGTGACCGGCGCCCCCGGCCCAGAGGACCCCGAGCCTGTACATGGAAACAGGATGCCCGGCCTCTGCGGAACGCGTGTAGAGGATTTCCGCGCCCTCCACGTCGAGCTCCGTTCCGGTTCCGGTCATCTTGAGCTCGGCCATCCCGAACATCCCGTTAGGGTATCCGGCGGATGCCGCCTCCTCGAAGAGACGATAGGCTTGGACGGGATCGTCGGATACGATCCCGGCTGCACGCTCGCAGAGCTCGTTGGGGTCCGTCATATCCGATGCGATGCAGGCATCCGCCTTAAGGAATTGTCTCGAAAACGAGCGATGTACTAAATAGCTAAAACGATATCGTATACTCTGGAACAGAACGTATTCCGTACCAATCTGTCATATTGAGCGCTCCGCGCACAAAATGAGGATAGAACGATCCGGGTAGAACGACGGATTCCAATAAGAGCAGAAGGAGGCGCGTGAATTGGAACAGAAGAGGTACAGACACACGATGATTCTCGGAAACTCGTACACCCGTGGCTATCGTGTGGCCATTCATTCCGCGGTCCCTGAGAATGAACGCTCTCCTGATCTCAAACCACAGTTTCGTTTGCTCGAGGGACTGACTGTTTCGCTACATTCCCTGGTCACCAATTCACCGGAATGGGATTCCGTAGCAGAAACAGACCCGTACTTCATAGGCGTCCTCGAAGTCCATGACATCCAGGAATTCATCGATGCCGTAAGAGAGGACGCGACGCTCTCGGAAGCCGATGTAACAACATATCTGAAAGTGGCATTCGACATACCCGAATCGGAAATGCCTGCTGCCCTCGAAATATGCAACGACGCATGCATTCGGGAATTCGGTTCACCTCTCTACGATCCCCTCAAGAAGGACTGCCCGGCCGCACATGTTCTGAATAGATCGATAGCGTCCAACAGAATCGTTGCATCCGACAACGGATGGGAAAGGCTACGCCTCATCAAATCCGTGATGACATCGCGGAACCCTGCATGATGTACAGATCGCCATAGGAGAGAAAGATCCAGTGCCCGCTGGAATACGGCATGGACAGGTTCGGAGGCAAATGGAAGCCCCGCAAGAAGAGGAGCAAGACCGCGGCCTACTGTAACGAGCATCCGATAAGCAACGAGGCCCGCAGACGCCCTGATGGATACAAGGCGGAGCACGGCATCGAATGATGTCATGACACATTTGAAAACCAATATGTAAATTGAACCAACTATCCCGGACACGATATGACATACAGAACATTATCAGAGCGGGAGATCCACTGCCCGCTGGAATACGGCATGGACACGTTCGGAGGCAAATGGAAGCCCCGCATCATATGCATCCTCAACGCCAAAGGGGTCCTGCGCTACGGGGAGATCAAGAAGGAGCTCGTGAACCTCACCGACACCGTCCTCTCCGACGCTTTGAAGGACCTGATCGCCGACGGCATGATATCCCGCGAACAGTACGATACCATCCCTCCGAAGGTCGAGTACTCCCTGACCGAGAAGGGCAGATCCGTCGTCCCGATCCTCCGGTCGATATGCGAGTGGTCCAGCTGCTTCCATCACGTGGACGACTTGAACACGCTCCCCCAGTGCCAGACCTGCGATTTCATAAGAAAGTGATTTGAGGAGGGGGACGGCCCCTCCGGGCCCTCAGAGGGCGTAGATCCTGACGTCGGGGTCGACCGTCCACAGAGGCGACAGACCGACGAAGACGTCGTTCTTGAACAGGTCGCTGGACAGGTACGCCTTCGCGTGCTCGACGCTGTCGAACCCGTGCAGGACCTGCACGTCCTCGTCGCGGATCAGGAGCTGCTTCGTCAGGGCACCGGGTATGGTGTCCAGGAAAGGCTGCCTGTAGTCGTTGTAGACCTTGGCGGCCGCGGGCCTGTTCTCGTTCGGTATGACCATCGTGATCTCCAGGAATGCTTTGACTTCCATGTTCTCTTCCTGCGCCTCAGCGCAATGACGTATAGCTCGAAGATGGTTATAGAGCGGGAACAAGCCGAATCGTAGCTGCTCAGGATTTTCTTAGCGACGCAATTCCCGGACTGCGGGCTATTTCAATCACCGAATGCATCCAGGTAGCATGTTCAAAGGCCCGTTGGTCTATGCGGCCGCTCTCCTGGCGGGGGTGCTCATCGTCATGTCGTTCCTCATCGTGGCCTTCCCGGATAGCATAGAGGTCCTGGGCATCATCGCGGGCGTTGCCGCGATCGCCGTCGTGGCGGTCCTTTTCGCGATCCTCGTAAAGACGAGGAGGGGTGCGCTGTGAGCGACGAATGCTGCGACATCCTGGAGATCCACAACGAGAGGGTCGCCGCCGCGAAGGAATCGATGCCCGCCGCGAAGCACATCGACGGCCTGTCCGACTTCTTCAGGATATTCTCCGACCAGACACGCGTCAAGATACTTCTGGCACTCGATTCCGGAGAGATGTGCGTCTGCGACATCAGCGAGACCCTCGGGATGTCCATGTCCGCCACGTCCCACCAGCTCAGGATGCTTCGCGACGCCCATCTGGTATCCTACCGCAAGGAGGGGAAGAGCGTGTTCTACTCCCTCTGCGACGACCACGTCAGGAACGTCCTGGAGACGGCTCTGGAGCATATCCGCGAGGACGAGTGAGCTGCGGATTTCGTAGCCCTCGCATCCGACCGATCCGACACCATCTCGGGGATGGACTGGCCTGCGGATTTCGTAGCGTCTCCAACCCCTTTTATAATAAGCACGCATACGTGAAAGACGATGGGATATGAAGGTTGGGATAGATCTCGGAACAACCTACTCTGCAGTAGCCAGATATGACAAGAACAGCAACAAACCGGTAATCATCCCCAATTCCTTCGGGAAAGAGATCACGCCTTCGGTGATCTGCTTCCTGAACGACGGGGACATCCTCGTGGGGGAGGATGCCAAGGACATGCAGTCCAACGGTACCGGCGTCAACGCCGCGGCCTTCAAGAGGAACATGGGCGACGGGTCCATCGCGGTGAGCTTCAACGGGAAGGACTACACGTCCGAGGACCTCAGCGCGATGCTCCTCAAGCACCTCATACAGGATGCGGAGAAGGCCACCGGGGAGAAGGTCGACGAGGCAGTAATCACCGTGCCCGCCTACTTCAACGACTTCCAGAGGACCGCCACGATCAGGGCCGGGGAGTCCTGCGGCGTCAAGGTCCCCAAGATCATCAACGAGCCGACCGCGGCCGCCATATCCTACGGGTACAAGCACTCCGCCGACAAGACGGTCATGGTCTACGACCTGGGCGGGGGGACGTTCGACGTCACCATCGTCAGGATCAACAAGGGGAACATCGAGGTCGTCGGAACCGACGGGAACCACATCCTCGGAGGGAAGGACTGGGACGCGGCCATCGTGAAATTCATCTGCGACCAGTTCATCGACGAGTACGACATCGACCCCAGGGACGACCTGCCGACCAAGAACGAGCTCATCGTCGCCGCGGAGGGGTACAAGAAGACCCTGTCCATCGCCGAGACCGTCACGATCCCGATCAACTATGAAGGATACAGCGCGAAGTACACTCTGACGAGGGATGAGTTCGAATCCATGACCGAGCACCTGCTTATCGCGACCAAGGAGGTCTGCCAGAACCTCATGGGCGACCTGGGGCTCGCATGGACCGACATCGACGAGATCCTGCTCGTCGGCGGATCCACCAGGATGCCCGCCGTCTCCAGGTTCCTCAAGGACATGACCGGCAGGGAGGTCATCGCGCACAGCGACACGGACCTCGCCGTCGCCAAGGGGGCCGCCATCGTCGGAGCCCTCTACAGCAGCAGCGCCACGGGCCTCAGGGCCATGATGGTCACCGACGTCACCGCGCACTCCCTCGGGGTGCTCGCGGTCTCCCAGGACGGGAACTCCTTCGTCAACAACATCATGATCAAGAAGAACTCGAAGGTGCCCTCCAGCGCCCGCAAGCAGTTCAAGATCAACAAGGGCAACATGACCAACAAGATCGAGGTCTACACCCTTCAGGGCGAGTCCAGGATGCCCCTGGACTGCAACGTCCTGGCCAAGGTCGTCATCACCGGGTTCTACAACAACGGACAGGGCCTCGTGGTCGACATCGAGTACAACTACGACCAGAACGGCGTCGTGAACATCAGCGCCTTCCAGGACGAGGAGCCGCTGAACGTCGAATCCTGCCCCATCGACGAGGACATCAGGTGGATGGGCGGAAGCCCCAAGAGCAGGAAGAGCGACGACAGCATCCTGAAGAACATCGCCATCTGCGTCGACCTCTCCAGGAGCATGGAGGGCGAGCCGATCGAGAGCGCCAAGGCCTCGATCCGCGACTTCGTCAACACCCTGCAGGACAAGGACACGTACTTCGCCCTCATAGGGTTCGGAGACAGGGTCAAGGTGGTCCAGGAGCTCAACAACGACCCGCGCTCCGTCCTCGCCTCCATCGATGAGCTCAGGGTGAAGATGGTCGGCAGGGGCACGGACGCCAGCCCGCTCGACGTCGCCAGGTCCATGATAGCTTCCAAGCCCGGCGTGGGGATCATCGTGGTCCTGACCGACGGCATCTGGGGCAAGAGGGACAAGGCAGTCGACCAGGCGATAGGATGCAGGAACGACAACATCACGATCATCGCCATCGGCCTAGGGGAGGCGGACACGTCCTTCCTCAGGCAGATCGCCACCGTCGACGACGGCGCGCTGTTCACCACCATCGACAGGCTCGGGGAGACCTTCGGCACCATCGCCACGGCCATCTCCAGCGGGAACATGGGCCTGGCCGTCAGGGACGGCAGGTCCGGCCTCGCATCACGCGACTGACGGGGAGAGCCATGGCGGACAGACAGAACTACTGCCAGATCCTGGGGCTCAACCCCCTCAAGGAGTCCACCTACAGCACGGAGGCCATCCTGAAGAAGATCGCCTCCAAACGCGACAAGTGGGCGAACGAGAGCCGCAACAAGCAGAACGACACGGAGCAGCGCTTCAAATCCGAGCGCCTGCTGGAATCGGTCTCCGACATGGAGAGGGTCATGAGCGACCCGATCCTCAGGAGGAAGGAGTTCCTCGACGGACAGGCCCTGCTCAAGAGCAAGGCCCAGAAGCTGAGGATGGACTGCGTCATCCTGACCGACGGGACCTACAAGGCCCTGCCGGGCGCGGCCGACAACTACGTCAAGAAGCTGCACTGGGAGGGCATCGGCAGCGCCGACCTGCTCAAGCTCGCGGGCATCAAGGACGGGGCTCCGCCCAAGCCTGCCAGCGACAAGGTGATGAACGCCTACAAGGGGCTAAGGAGCGTCGATTCCTACACCCCCATGGAGATGCTCAACGCCCTGATCGAGAACCCCAACCTGGAGATCGCGGTCAACCGCCTCTCCGAAGGCAGCTCGTACAAGCAGATCAGGGATGCGTTCGAGGTCTGCGACAAGAGGGTCAACAGCGTCCGCCCCGAGGTCCTGCCGGACCAGGACTCTTACATCCAGGCGATGAGGAGCGTGAAGCTGGTCCTCGAACCGGACTCCGAACTCGCCGCGCTCATATCCTACGGCAGGTGCTACCGCGCGCTGATACCCGTGATGGACACCGTCGAGCAGGAGTACACCTCCCAGCTCTCCAGGTCCTACATCGACGAACTGCTGAACGCCCACATCGGCAAGGACATCGACAGCCAGATGGCCATAATGATCCTCCAGCAGTTCTGCTACAAGAAGAAGATCGCCGCCAACTTCTCCGAGACGGACAGCAGCATGATACGCTGCTCCGAATGCGGATGCATGGTCCAGGCCGGACCCAACACCGTGTTCTGCCCGGCGTGCGGGAAGAACTTCAAGACCGTCTGCCCGGCGTGCAACACGCCCCAGCAGTCCAAGAACACGATCTGCATCAAATGCGGGTTCAACTTCAAGGAGGGGATGCAGAAGGCCAAGATGGCCGCCCTCGACTTCCAGTCCCAGATGCAGTCGGGGAAGGTCCTGAAGGCCGAGAGGACCCTTGCGACGCTGAGATCCTCGTTCCCGGGATACGCCGGAATCGCCGGCATGGCCCAGGAGCTGGAGAAGGCCAAAGGGGATATCGCGAACACCCGCAAGCTGATCCTCGATTCGTACTCCCGCGGGAGATACTACGAGGTGAAGACGGTCGCCGAGTCCCTGAGGTCCAGATACCCCGAGGTCGTCGACTCCGACATCGAGATAAAGCAGAGGTACGAGCAGGCCCTGTCCCGCTACAACGACGCCGAGATCAGCTGCCAGAAGGCCGCAGTGGCCGACAGCAGGGCGAAGAGGATGGAGTGCTACGTGGCGGCCGCGGACCTGTGCCCCGACCACCCCACGGCGAAGGCCAAGCTCCGCGAGGATCCTCCTTCCGGACCCGCCGACGCCAACGGCAGGCTGAAGGACCGCGCCTTCACCATCAAGTTCGAGGCGCCGGCCGATTCGTCCGGCCTGACCTACTGCGTCTACAGGGAGAAGAACTCCCTTCCGAACGTGACCGAGGACACCCGTCCCCTGGCCGAGATCCCCGGCACCGTGTACGTCGACAAGACCATGGAGCCGGGCGTCGAGTACTATTACTCCATATACTCCAAGCGCTGGGGCATCCTCTCCAAGGAGGGGTCCCACCTGGGACCCGTGATGACCATCGCCGAGGTGGAGAACGTCACCATCACCCAGATAGACGGCGGGCTCCGCATCATGTACGAGAAGCCCCGCGGGGCGTCCAAGGTCAGGCTCTGGAGGTCCGAGGGCAACAAGGACGGCTCCTCCGTGGGCACCGAGATCGCCCTCAACGGGGAGACGGTCTACGACGACATCGGACTGGTCGGCGGCAGGAAGTACTACTACCTGTTCGTCGCCGAGTACGAGGGGAGGAACAAGGTCGAACGCTCCCCGGGGATCATCTTCAGCGAGACAACGGTCGACGCCCCCAAGCCCGTCAGGGACATGAGGATCAGGTGGAACAAGGCCGACGGCACGTACACCGCCAAATGGAGCACGTCCGAGCGCGTGGAGCTCTACTCCACCCCCAAGAAGCTCAACATATCGGGCAACATGGTCCCGATGAAGGACATCGAGTCCTGGATGACCAGGATCAAACCGATAGACGAGTACTCCGACGGGGTCAGGTTCGCCCTGGCCGACGGCGCGGTCCAGTACGTCTATCCCGTCATACCGCGCGGGAACGTGGTCATACGCGGGAAGGAGGTCCTGGTGGCCAACCTGAAGCCCTTCAGGGACGTCGAATGGGTGATGAGCAACAAGGACTGCGTCATCACCATGGGATGGCCCAACGACGCCGTGGAGGCGAAGCTGGTAATCTCCAACGGGACCGAGGCCAGAGGGCTGGACGACGCCGACGCGGAGATCAAGACGGTCAGCCGCGAGGAGTACAACCAGGACAAGCAGATCCGCATCCCCA
This sequence comes from Ruminococcus sp. CAG:579, assembly GCA_963650175.1. Taxonomy (GTDB): domain Archaea; phylum Thermoplasmatota; class Thermoplasmata; order Methanomassiliicoccales; family Methanomethylophilaceae; genus Methanoprimaticola. Next base: position 8,374 of record CAVJLK010000051.1, read on the forward strand.
TGGGCAAGGCCCGGAAGAAGTGCATCAACATCTTCGCGATCTACACGCTGGGATCGGAGACCAAGCCGTCCCGCGGGATCGCCATCGAGGTGAACTCCGGGGACAGCAGGAAGGTCAGGTACACCGTCAAGGCCGGACGCGGGAGCGTCGCCATGAGCATCACCGCCGATCCGACCGTGGGGGAGATTCCGGCCGTGATGCTGGTCCAGGCCGCCACCGGCATACCGCTCAAGAGGACCGACGGCGAGGTCGTCTGGAAATCCGGAGGGCCCGTGACCCTGCAGAACGGCGTCGCCGTCATCGAATCCTCCTGCCCCAGGCTCAGCGAGATCGAGAGGTGCAGGCTGTTCTTCGTCAACGACTCCGACTACTACGACTTCAGATTCATCCACCCGCTCTACAGGAGGGACTGACATGGCAAGGAAGCAGAAGGAGACCGACACGGCGCCCGAGAAGGAGTACATCTGCCCGTACTGCTTCGCCAGGGTCGACCTCAGGAACGCGCACTACATGTGCACCGGCCAGACCTGCGCCAGGATGTTCGCCGCCACGGCGTCGAGCACCAGGAACGCCGAGGCGGCCAAATACGTCTCCGGGGACGGCCAGAACGAGATCGACTTCGAGAAGTGCCTGTTCTACGGCAGGGACCCCCGCGGCCCCAACGCCGTCATCGCCAGGAACCACATCATCCGCGACGGGTCCGGGATCTGCGACGTCTGCAGGCGCCCGGTCCACACCCGCGTGTGCCCAATTTGCCACAACCCCATACCCCCCGGCGCGGAGGAGGACGGCAACAGGATATTCGTGATTCTGGGTCCGAAGAGCGTCGGCAAGAGCCACTACATCGCCGTGCTGATCAACCAGCTGAAGAACTACGTCTCGTCGGAGTTCAACGGCGTGCTCAACGCGGCCACGGACGCGACCACCCTGAAGTACAGGGACATGTACTACCACACCCTGTTCGAGGAGAAGCGCAAGCTCCCGGCCACGAAATCCTTCGACGAGTCGGACGAGAGCAGGGAGCCCCTGATCTACTACCTGAGGATGTTCGATTCCGACCGCCCGAGGGTCTACACCTTCGCGTTCTTCGACACCGCGGGCGAGGACCTCGTGTCCTCGGACAAGATGATGGCGCTCAGCCTCAACTCGTTCATCTCCAAGGCCGCGGGGATCGTCTACCTGGTCGATCCGATGCAGATACGCTACATCAACCAGAGGATACACGTGGAGAACAAGCCCCCAGTGGGGCCCGATGTGTCGGACATCCTGAACAACATCTGCCAGATCATCCGCACGAACAAGAAGATCAGCCCCAAGGAGAGGATCGACATCCCGCTGGCGGTCGTGCTGACCAAGGCGGACGTGCTCCTGAAGGGTTCCGAGGACGGGGAGGAGGACAAGGTCCTGTTCGGACAGTGCTCGTCCATCCACATCCCCAGGGAGAAGGGCAGGTACGACAAGGAGAACTTCGAGCAGATCGACGCCGAGCTCGCCGAGTACCTCCACAGATGCCTGGGCGACAACTTCATCCAGACGGTCGGCGGGTTCAGGGAGCACTGCTTCTTCGCGGTGTCCGCCCTCGGATGCAACCCCGCCGGAAGGAACCTGCCCAGGGCGGTATCGCCCATGAGGGTCGAGGATCCGTTCATTTGGCTCCTCTACAGGGAGGGACAGCAGTGAGCGAGAACGTGAACAAACTGAAGGACTTCCTCGTGGACGGCTTCCAGGGCCTCAAACCCAGGGACGACGCGCCCGACGGCGCGCCGGCCCCCGAGGAGGAGCCCATCCTGGAGGAGAAGATCGTCGAGGATGACACCGCGGAGGAGGCCCCGGAACAGCCCGGGGACGCCGACCGCATGGCGTCCATCGAGTCGGAGCTCCTGCGCATCAGGTACCTGCTCGAGGACATCAAGACCCAGCCGGCTGACGCCGGGGCGCCGGACATGTCCGCCTACCTGACCACCAAGGAGCAGATGAAGACCGTGACCGCGACCGTCTCCAAGCTGGAGGCGGCGGCGTCCAACAAGGCGCTCCTCAGGGCCATGGAGCAGATCAGCGCCATGAGGGAGGACTTCTTCAAGCTCTGCCAGGGCATGAGGGGGCGCATAGCCGAGCTCGACGCCGAAACGGTGCTCTCGAGCTTCGAGGCCTACGAGGTCGACATGGAGAACGTGCTGACGGACGCCAACGTCTACATCGGCCCGTTCGAGTTCGACAAACTGAACACACTCCACCAGCGTATCGTCGGAATCGTGCCGACCGGCGACAAGGAGAAGGACGGCACGATCGCCGAAAGGCTTTCCGACGGATACAAGCTCGGGGACAAGGTCCTCCTCAAGGAGAGGGTCTCCGTGTACAAGTTCGACCAGAACATGGGGTCCGAGGGCGAGCCAGAGGTGGAAACCGGTTCCCAAACGGATTCGGAAACCCCTTCGCAAACCGATTCAGAAACATCTTGCACTACGGCCGCCGAGGAGCCCGTCGAAAAGACGCCCGAAGGCGGCATGGAGGAAAAGGAATGACAGACTATTGCATCGGAATAGACCTGGGCACGACCTACTCGTGCCTCGCCTATATCGACGAGGATGGGGACCCGACAGTTGAGAAGAACTTCGAGCAGGAGGACACAACTCCGTCCGTCATCCTATTCAACGAGAACGGCGAGATCATCGTGGGATCGCCCGCCAAGGACATGGCCATGATGTACCCGCCCGAGAGGATCGTCACCGCCATCAAGAGGCAGATGGGGACCGACTACGAGGTGGACATAGACGGGGAGAAGTACAACCCCATCATGCTGTCCGCGGTCATCCTCAGGAAGATGATCAACGACTTCAACGAGAACCACGGGTGCGACGTCAAGAGGGCGGTCATCACCTGCCCCGCGTACTTCGGACAGAACGAGAGGGACGCCACCAAGACCGCCGGCACCATCGCCGGACTGGACGACGTCACCGTCATCAACGAGCCCACGGCCGCCGCCATCTCCTTCGGGTTCGGCAACGGCGGCGAGGGCAAGAAGAGGGTCCTCGTCTACGACCTGGGAGGAGGGACGTTCGATGTCACCATCCTCGAGATCGAGGGGAAGTCGTTCACCGCGGTCGCCACCGACGGTGAGAGGCTCCTCGGAGGGAAGGACTGGGACGCCGCGATCTCCAAGCTCATCAAGGAGAAGGTCGCGGAGGAGACCGGCATGGACGTCGAGTCCGTGGACGAGGACGAGGAGGTCAAGCAGACCCTCGTCAACGACTCCGAGACCATCAAGAAGAGGCTGTCCACCGCGGAATCCACCAAGGGCACCCTGACCATCGGAGGCCAGAAGGTCGTCTACACCATCACCAGGGACGAGTTCGAGGCCGCGTCCGCCGGACTCATCCAGACCACCATCGAGATCATCGACCGCGTGCTCGCCTCCAAGGAGTTCACCATGGCCGACATCGACGACGTCATCCTCGTCGGAGGATCCTCCAGGATGCCCCAGGTCAAGAACGCCATCTGCGCCAAGTACCCCGACGCGGAGATCAAGGTCTTCGACCCCGACCAATCCGTCGCCAAGGGAGCGTCCATCTTCGCCAAGTCCAACGCCGGACTCTCCGGGGAAGCGGCCGCTAACCCTGCCACAGGCGCCCCCATCGTCCCGCCCGAGGACGTGCTCAGCGTCCACAACGTCCTGAGCAAGACCTTCGGCATCAAGGCGATGTACGAGGACGGCACCGAGATGATCTCCAACATCATCTTCAGGAACGAGGTCCTGCCCATCGAGTCCATCAAGACGTACTACCCCGTCGACGACGGACAGACCACCATCAAGGTGGAGATCTACGAGGACGCCGCCATGAACAACGCGGACGGCAAGAAGACCGCCGTCATCGACGCCGCCCCCGTCGGGGAGTTCATGATGGAGCTGCCCTCCGAGGTCACCAAGAACACGCCGATCACGGTCAAATTCACCGCCACGGACGAGGGTATCCTCATCGCGTCCGTCGACTGCATGGAGCAGCACACGGACTATCAGATCGAGAACGACCTCAAGATGTCGGCCGACGACATCGCCAAGTCCCAGGGACTGATGGAGAAGGTCACCAACGCCTGATAAGACCGGCCGGGCATCGGCCCGGCCACAAACCCTTTCACTTTTCTCGAAATTCGGCTCGGACGCGATCGCTCGCTGTCCTCGGATACCAGGATGACCCTGCAGCGCGCATGCTTCGCCACGTGGTCGGAGACGCTTCCCAGCAGGAAGCGGTCGAGGGAGGACCTGTTGGATCTCCCCACTACGATGGTGTCGCAGTCGTACCTCTCCGCGACGTCGATGACGGTCTCATCCGGCTTGCCGGTCTCGATGATGGTATGGACCGTCGCCCCCGAGGAGGCGGCCTTCCTCTGGGCGGCCTGCATGTATTCGCGGACGGACTCGTCCGGACCCTCGGGATCCATCTGCTCCTCGCGGACGACTGTGAGGATGTAGAGGGGATCCTCGAACCTTATCGAATATTCTATGGCGTATTCCAAGGCCTTCTCGCTGGTCGGCCTGCCATCGTAGGCTAGGAGCGCGGACATATTAACGTCGATGAAGCTCGATGAATGCCTATAAAGATTGGCATCGAAGAACCGTTTCGAACCTAAGAGCCAGATAATGAGAAAAAGTTGCAGGGCGTGAGCCCTGCATAAATGGTTTGGGGGGATTTACAACCTTCAGAGACCGTAGTTCTTGGGGTTGTAACGAGGAACCGAGTCCTTGAGCTCCTTGGTGCAGTACTCGACGAACTTGTCGGTGTCGTCGGGCAGGGCGGCCAGCTTCTTCTGGATGTCCTGAGCGACCTCGAGCTGCTTGTTGGTCAGACCGAGCTCCTTGGATTCGTATCCCTTGAGGATGATGTCGACGGCGGTCTGTCCGGCGGCCTTGGCCCTGAGGTAGAGGTTGTTACCGTTGTCGGCGATGGCCTTACCGATCATGTAGGCGTGGTCGTAGGCCAGGATGTACGCCTCGGGTCCTCTGTGCCTGTCGGAGTACATGTACAGGTCCCTGAGGGTCTTCTCCTGGTGGAGCTGGATGGCGGTGTTCATCAGAGAGCACTCGTATCCGAGGGATCCTCCCCAGCACTGGACGGAGGTTCCTCCGAACTCGGGGTGGTACTCGACGGACTCGTTG
>CAVJLK010000052.1:0-2479 GCA_963650175.1 Ruminococcus sp. CAG:579
GAGCCCACTCTTTCCCCCATCTGCTACTACCATTTAAAGCTTAGCACATCCAAATTATCGAGCCAGTATCGATATAGTCGGTTATCGAACCGTAACCCAAGAACATGAAAACGGCCTCGACGATGCACAGCAATCCGAGCACGAAGAGGAGGGGCCACCAGTTCAGGATCTTCCCGAACATCTTGACGATCTCCTCCCCGAAGTTGAAGATCGCGTAGCACAGACCCCCTACTATGAACGCCAGGATTATGCGCACCGGGTTCTCGGCGAGGAACGAGATGTCCATGCCGGAGACCTCCGTGACGCCTCCCAGGGCGATGTAGACCAGGACCATCACGAACAGTCCGAGGATCACCGCGAAGTGGACGTCGCGGAACGGACGGATTATCAAAGTGAACGCGGCCACGGCCACGAACACGGATGTGACGAGCCTCCATTCGCCGTAGCACATGGCGGCCTCGACGGCCATGAAGATCCCGAAGACGCATCCCAGGAACGTGAGGAACTTGTACTTCATCGAGTCCTTGTCCTTGACGTACGTGACGACGATCAGCAGCGCCAGCAGACCCCCGACCAGCAGGATGACCTGCGGGAGGTTGTCGGTCAGCCATGAGACGACATCGTTGCCTTCCATGGGCTTCCCGATTGTCCCGGAATTATTTGGTTCTTCAGGAGGGTGCGGAAGCGCGTCGAGGTTCTGAAACGAGCGGATGCGGTTCGGATGTGCACGGGCGGAGTGATTGGAATGCGTAAAGTCCATAAATCTGAAGATATAGTATTTTCTAATTGTAGCGTAATAACAATAGTATTAAATATACCGCGAGCGGTGTCTCGATTATGCGATTTCCGGCCCCCGAAGGGGCCGGTGGTCACCGGGTGCTTTCCGGTGACCTCGCTGTGGACATCGCTGCTCGAACGTGAGTTTGATGGCGATGACCCCGAGGGAGATCCTCACAAGGACCTTCCTCAGAGGTGGAAGCATCTTTCTCATGCTATACCTCCTGCAGGGAAGGAGTTCGTGCTCCTTTCCTGCGATCCTTCCTTACGGATGTTCACTACATAATACCTTGTTCCTAGGCCCTATGCTATTGGTATTATTATCTTGTAAAATATCCGGATTTGAGCAGTTTATCGATAAAATCAGCCTTATTTGAAACGTATCGTTACGGTACCGACACATTTCTGCCCGACTCGGACCCATGATAGAATTTAAATTTCTATAACGTAATTCTTCGTACATGTACCTAAAGGGGTAGGAGATCTTCGACAGTCTCCCTTCGGAGCGCCAGGACCTCACCTTTTGGGCGTCGGAGGCCATCGAATCGAGAAAAGGACGGCCATCAGGCATCTCCCATGTCTCCAGCATGAGGGATGGCCCCGGAAGGTACACCAATTTGGCTCTGATGATGTCCGACCAGTGCCCCTGGAAGATCAGGATACGCACCGGAAGGGACGAGACGGTCGTCGGCGGCCCCGTGTACTCGCACGTAGAATCCGCCAGGACGAAGATACTCGATGCCAGGAGGCGCATCGCCGACGAATACTGCCTGGAACTCAGGAAGATCCCCGTGTCCGCGCTGACCGAGGTCCTCCTGAACGCCGTCACCCACAGGAGCTACTGCGATCCGAGGCCCATCGAGGTCGACGTCAGGGCCGAATCCGTCACCGTGACGTCCCCGGGTGGCGCGGTGCGCATCGGCAACAGCTTCCGCGACCGCACCAGGAACCCGGCCCTCGCCGCCGTCATGAGGGCGTCCGGCCTGAAGGATCCAGACACCTGCGGCATAGACGGGGTCGTCTGGACCTACAAGTCGTGCTAGCTCCTCCCCTCGGTGGAGTTCGGGGAGGATGAAACGGTCGCCGTGCTGCCGGGGATGACGGACACCGGCTCGGTCTACGGGGGCGTGAGCTGCAACATCATCAAGACGATGGTCGGGACCAACGGCGTGACCGAGAGGTTCCTGTCGGAGAAGCTGAGGGTCGACAAGGAGACGATGCACGAGATCGTCCGCCGGATGATCGACGAGGACGTCCTGATGGTGATGAACTGCAGGAAGGATGGGGTACTGTTTCTGACGGACCGCCCGGGTTGGATCGGGAGATTGAACCGTTCCAGGGAGAACCGATGAGACCCCGATGGAATGTCAGTAGTAGAGAGAAGAGGTGGACAGGGCGAGATTCGAACTCGCGGCCTCTACAATGCCAATGTAACGATCTTCCAACTGATCTACCTGCCCAGTTAAAGTGTGGATAGAAGTCTTGTACTTAAACCTTCCTATCCGTTTCCTGGCCTCCGAAATCGGAGCGGAGGCTGGTCTGGAACCTGTGGACCTCGCCCGGGATGTGGGTGGGATACTTCCCGTTCACGCATGCGAGGCAGAGGTCGCTCTCCTTGAACCCGAGCGCTTCCACCAGACCCTCGATGCTTATGTATCCCAGACTGTCCGCGCCGATGATCTCCCTGATCTCCTCGACGCTG
>CAVJLK010000052.1:2489-13500 GCA_963650175.1 Ruminococcus sp. CAG:579
GGCGGGTGGCGATGAACTGGTCCCTGTTCTTCATGTCCACGCCGTAGTAGCAGGGGGCGATGATCGGCGGGCTGCCGATCCTCACATGGACCTCCTTCGCCCCGGCCTTGCGGAGCATGTGGACCAGCTTCTTCAGGGTGGTCCCCCTGACGATGCTGTCGTCGACGATGAGAATGCGCTTGCCCTCGACGGTGCTCCTGATGGGGTTCATCTTCATGGAGACCGCCGACTCCCTCTGCTTCTGGTCGGGCATGATGAACGTCCTGTCCGCGAAGCGGTTCTTCATGAACCCCTCCTCGTACGGGATGCCCGTGGCCACAGAGTATCCGATGGCGTGGGCGCGTCCGGAATCCGGCACCGGCATCACGAGGTCGACATCCGCAGGGCACTCCCTCGCAAGGATCACGCCGATCTTCCTCCTGACGTCATAGACCCCCCTCCCGTCTATGATGGAATCGGGTCTGGCGAAGTACACCCACTCGAACATGCAGTAGGACCTGGGGTGCTGCGCCACGGCCGGATAGATCTTGAACGTGTCCTTGGTGATCTCGCAGATCTCCCCGGGCTGCACGTCGCGGACGAACTCCCCGTTCAGGGTGTCGATCGCCGCGCTCTCCGACACCGCGATGTACCCCCCTTCGAGCCTTCCGATGCACAGAGGCCTGAACCCGTAGGGGTCGCGTATGGCGAACAGCCTGTCGTTGATGATCATGGTGAGCGCGTACGCGCCGTCCAGCTCCCCCATCGTGGCCCTGATGGCCTTGACCGGGTCGTTGTACAGCGTCATGTACTTGCCCATGAGCTTGGTGACCAGCTCGCTGTCGGAGTCGGTGAGGAAGGTCCAGCCCTCCTTCATGTACTTCTCCTTCAGCTCGGCGAAGTTGGTGATGTCGCCGTTGTGGGCGACGGCCACCGTGCCGAAGTTGGTCATCACAGTCAACGGCTGAGCGTTGATGATGCTCTTGGATCCCGTGGTGGAATACCTCACATGGCCGACGCCGACGTGTCCCAGGAGGGACCTGACCTCGTCCATGGGGAGGGCGATGGTGACAAGACCGTTGCCCTTGAGCGTGTTTATGGAGGCGCCGTCGAAAACGGAGATGCCGGCGCTCTCCTGACCGCGGTTCTGGATGATCATCAGGGCCGTGTGCAACGATGCCGCGACGTCGAAGTCGGCGCTGATGCCGACCACGCCGCAGCTGTGCTTTGGCCCTGTCATCCGGATCCCCTTCGGATCAGTCGCGGAGTTTGGCCCAGCTGTAGGTCCTCATCGTGGCGGTCTTGCCGTACCCGCAGGAGGCGCAGACGCCCTTCCTGACGTGGTACGCGCGCTTGCCGCACCTGCGGCAGGGGATGTGAGTCTTGAACTTGTTGTGTTTTCCCTGTGCCGGTGTTCCCTTTCCCATGATCATCACTCCAGTGAATCGTGAATGCCGCCACCCCGTTCACATGCGCGAACAGGGACGTTTATACGGCTACTTAGCCTCCCAATATGGAGGGGTTATAAGAAGGTATCGCGTCAGACGAACCCGCCTATTGTGGAGGCATCCAGACGGTCCATGTCGTAGAAGATTATGGCTTCCCTCATGCCCTCGGCCCCGCACCCGACGCCCATGAACCTGTCGAGCATGGACATCCTCCACATCAGGTCCATGACGGTCACGCACATCGACCCGTAGTAGGAGTTGGACATGTCGTCCTCGTACCCGACCTCGTGCATCATGGCGAAGACGCTCCCCATGAAGCTGTCCCTGCCGTTCAGGATGTTGACGTAATCCCTCAGGACGGCGATGCCCTCCTTGTCGGGCATCTTGAGCTCTATGTCGGACGCCTCGGCGAACGCCTTGTGGTGCAGTTCGCCTTCATCGTCCATGACCATCCACTCGATCTTCCCGTCCACGGCCATGAACATGTTCCAGTTCCACTGCGGGTCGCAGTAGACCGGGACGCTCAGAGGGTCGTCGGAGGACATGGATTCCATGGCCGCGTCCATCCCCGCCTCCTGCAACGCCTTCATGTCCACGTTCCTCTCCGGCTGGACTGCGCGGAGGGACATGATCGGCTCCAGCTGGGCCATGTCCATCATCCTGCTGAGACAAGCGGGGTCGGTGAACATGTCGATGCTCTCGGAGACGGACATCCTGAGACCCGACGGGTCGGCCATGACGCCGGCCTCCCTGCAGTTGCCGAAGAATTCGGAATACACCACCCTCGACTCCTCCAGAGCGTCGGTTATCCTCGGCTGCGCCGCGGCGACTATGGCGCGGGCCTCCTCCATGGCGCTGATCCCGTTCCCGGCCCAGGCGCCCCTGCACGAGAGATCCAGTTCGACCTGGAGCCTGTCGCCCGCATAGAGGTGGAACGGGAACTGCCTGCAGTAGGTGGGACGGTTCTGGTAGACCGAACAACGCCTTCCGTTGAGGAAGACGCAGGAACCGCGTCCCTTCTTGAGAGCCAGAGCGGTGTAGTGCTCCGGACCGCGGGACCTGACAAGGCATCCCGGATGATTCTTCTTGAAGAACGGGCGCTCGTCGGGCAGGACCTCCGGCTGGCATAGGCAACACATGCCGCACTCCGGCGGGCATTCGATCGTTCTGCCTGCGATTTCGGAATAGTCGATATCGGTCTCCACGGACGTCCCTCCCGATGGGTTCGCCGCAGAACTCTCCGTCGCGTACTTGAAGGCTTCCCCTCACGTAGACGTCCCGGGGGAACACGGCCCCGTATCCCCCGTAGGGGGAGTGGCCACACCTGCTGTGGAGACGCTTGACATCGATCTTCGAGGAGGTTCTGAGATCGAACACCGCTATGTCCGCGTCGTATCCCTCGGATATCCTACCCTTGGGGACGTCGAACAGCCTCCCGGCCTCCTGCGATCCCATGCGGACCGCCTCCGACAGGGGGAGCTCGCCCTTCCTGACCATCTCCATGACCATCGGCATGGTGGTCTCCACGCCGGGTATCCCGGAAGGGGCGGCCCCGAACTCCTGCTCCTTCTCCGCTACGGTATGAGGAGCGTGGTCCGTCCCGATCATATCGAACCCTCCCGCCAGGAACCTCCTGCGGAGCCCGTCGCGGACGTCCGCGGTCCTGATCGGGGGATTCACCTTGTACTCCGCTCCCGGGAAGCGGTCGACGTCGAAGGTCATGTGGTGCATGGTGATCTCGGTGGAGAATCCCGCCGATCTCGCCATGTCGGCGCCCTCGACGGTGGTGATGTGGCATATGTTGATCGCGGACCCTTTGAAATTGGATGCGAGGCGCGAGATCGCGTTGGTCTCGGCCTTCGCCGGACGGTTGCGCAGGTGGTCCCTGCAGCAGGATTCCGGCCCCTTCGATATCAGATGGTCGTCCTCCGCGTGGACGGACATCCTCCGTCCGGTGGCCAGAACGTCCCTGACGGCGGGGATCAATTCCTCGTCGTCATCCAGGAGGATGTTGCCGGTGGTGGAGCCCATGAACAGCTTGAATCCCACTACCAACGGCGACAGCATGCGGGCGTTGATTCCCGACGTGACAGCAGCGAAGAGCCCGTAATCCGTGACGGCCTTCCCGCGGACGGCCGCCTTCTTCTCGTTGAATGTGCGGACGTCGGTCACAGGGGGCTTGGTGTTCGGCATGTCGTACACGCACGTCACGCCGGCGTGTATCGCCGCCATGGTCCCGGTGCCGAAATCCTCCTTCGAGGTCATCCCGGGGTCGCGGAGATGGACATGCGGATCGATGAATCCGGGGACCATTATCCTGCTGGTGCCCAGGTCGATCCTCCTCTCCCCTCCCGAAACGTAGCTGCCGACGGTCGCGATGCGCCCGTCCTCGGATATCCCGACCTCGGCGTACCTGAGCTCACCATCGATCAGCGCCCTTCCTTCCAGAACCGTCTCGATGTCCGTCATCTCTCCTCCACCGGGCCTTCCGGGAACGTCTCCGACCAGACCCGCCCCTCGAACGCCTGTATCCTGACCCCGGGCCACGTCCACGCGTCCGGGGGCATCCCGGCCTTCATGCTGAGATGTTCCAGATACGTCCTGGCATCCCAGCCGAATTCGCCCGGCACCTGCGGGAGCAGGAGCCCCCTGCGCCCCCTGTATTCGATGATGAGGCCGTCGCGTCCGACGACCACCTTGTCGAGCAGTTCCATCGGATCGGAGAACGGGACCTCCTTGGGGACCGTGAGAACGGTGACCTCGACGGTCACCCTCTCCAGCTCCCTTTCCCTCAAATCCGGGAACCTGGGGTCGTGGCACGCCACGCGGGCCGATTCGACGATGGTCTCCCCCAGGGGCATGCACGGCATCGGGTACCCGATGCATCCGCGCAGGTCCCCCGACGGATACGTGTTCAGGGTGACGAACGCCCCCGACGGCTCCGCGAAGCGCGGATCCGACGGCACGGACACACCCGAACCGGTCACCTCGGAACGGACCGCCACCCTCGCGAGGGCGACGGCCTCCTCTCCGAAGCTCATTCCTCCGTGCCCTTGAACACGTCGTCGGGCACGTCCCTCTTCTCGGCGGCGTTGGAGATATCGACCTTCTGCGGACCCTTCCTGGCTCCGCAGTCGGCGTTGGACCTGCACGCGGAGGCCCTCATGCTGGACTCCGTGATTTCTATCCCTTCCCTCATGAAGTCCGGCATGGGCGCCCTCTGCATCAGAGCGGACATGCCCATGAAGAACTCCATCCCCATGTTCATGAAGTGCCTCTGCACCTCCGGGTCGGTGAACGCGGAGTACGCGGATCTGAACGCGTCCTCGGTCCTGGCCCTGCCGTAGCCGGCGAATTCCCTCGCCTGCCCGTAGGCCTCGCGGGCCATGTCCCTCTCCGCTCCGATGAAACCCTCGGCCGCGCCCTTCTGCAGCGCGATCATCCTCTCGATGAGGTCCCTGTTGCTGCGCACGAATTCCTGAAACTCTTCATCGTCCGTCATGGGAATCGCCTTCTGAACCGGATAACGAGCTTATCGTCCTTGAACTCTGCCCCGTCTATCTCCGAGTGGGAGAGCACGTCGGGGAGCTGGATGTTGCGCTTCTGGCTCCCCACGTGGACCATCAATGTGACAGGATCGATCCTGAACAGCTCGACGTCCCTGCTGTCGACGAAGGGCATCCTCAGCTCCAGCACGTCCCTGCCGTCCACGGTGGAGAAGGCCATGGGGCTCGCTCCGGAATAGACCTCTGCGGGATCCCCGTCGCCGAAGACCATCCTGGCCATCTCCCTCAGCTTGGTCTCCCCGCGGAGCTCGGTCCTCATCATCTCGCAGGTCATGATGCGCATGGGGTCGAAGGCGCTGTGGATCATCTCCATGTTCTCCTCCTGCTCCTTCATCTTATCCGCCAGGAACGGGGAATCGGAGGCCTCCGGCGGCAGGACCCTGTTGACCACGAGTCCTTCGACGTTCTTGCTGTAGAGACTCAGATAGGTGTACGCGCGCATGGTCTCGCGGATGACCATCTTCTCCGGGTTGAGCACCAGTCTGACGGTGGTCTTCTCCGGGTCCTCGAGGATGGCCTTGACCTTGGACATGGTGTCCTTGATCTCCTCCACGCTCTCCATGACCTCGTCGGAGGGCAGGGGCATGTCCATGAACTTGCCCACGGTGGCCTTGGCGATCCTCATGAGCTTCCTGATCATGGAGTAGCCCTTGTCCAGGTACCAGTTGGTCACGTCCGGGAAGCTGAGGAGCCTGAGCGTCTCGCCGGTGGGGGCGGTGTCCATGACGACCACATCGTACATGTCGTTCTCCTGGAACTGGTTCACGTAGAACAGGGCGGCGATCATCTCCATTCCGGGCATGATGGCCATCTCCTCGGCGGAGATCTCGCCCATGCCCTGGGAGAGCATGAACGCGGAGATGTAGTTCTGGATGTCCTCCCACTTGGTGCGCATCTCGTGGATGATGTCGATCTCCAGCGCATCCAGGTTCTCCTTCACGTGGGTGATGGAGGTCCCGAGCTTGATCTCCAGGGAATCGCCGAGGGAGTGGGCGGAGTCCGTGCTCATCAGGATGGTCCTGTAGCCCAGTTCAGACAGCCTGTATGCGGTGGCGGCGGAGGTGGAGGTCTTTCCGACCCCGCCCTTGCCGGTGTAGATGATGAGCCTCATGCGCCGTTGATGGATGGCGGTCCTATTTAAGGGGTCGATGGGATCTTCGCAGGGGTCCGAAGCCGAATGCCAGATAGTCCCCGCGGGAGAAGCGGTGGTACGTCACCATGCCGCATTCGGTGCCGATGCAGTAGACGTACGGATCGATGTCTTGATCGAAGTATGCGATGTGCTGGAAACCGTCCCCGTCGACGTCGCGCCAGGTGCAGGATGGGAACTGTTGGAGGAGGGAGTCCTTGAGCTGTTGGAGCGTCTTGCGGGATGCCACGGCGTCGACCATCAGTCTGAGGACGGGGCTGATAGGGAGGGAAGAGACGTAGCGTCCTCCGGATTCGGGGACGGTTATCCTGACACGTCCTTCGAGGATCTCACAGGATACGTCCCCCAGACGGGGACGGCATTCCTTCCGGAATCCGTCGAGGATCCGACGGATGTTCTCGACGTCCTCGTCGGGATCGACGCTGCTCAAAGGGAGATAGAGGGATTCCGCGCCGGAGAGGGAGCCCAGCTTCACTTGCGTCTCTTGGATGGTCGAAATGACGGTCTCCTCCAGCTCCTTCGCGTCCATGAGATTGGGGATGGGGACGGTCCACTTAATCCTACCGATTCGGTAGGGATTAATCCGGAATCGCTGCAATGACGGAATCTGCCATTCATCGGGACGGAATCGAAGGATGAATGTTCGAAGATGATCCGGAACGAAGAGGGCCCCGGAACGATGAGGTTCCGAGGCCGTGTTTACTTCTGTGAGGAACGGGAAGGTGTCTCAGAACGCCATTCCGATCGATCTTCACCTCTTCCTGGAGATACAGAGGACGGCCAGTTCGGCGATTATGGCCATAACGATGGCGGCGAGAAGGACGTTCCTGCCGTTTTTGTCGATCCATGACTCGGAATCCTCCGGAACGATGACCTCTATCACATCGGCATCGTCGTCTGCATCCGGGATTATTGGGATGATCGGGATCTTCTCCCAGACCGACTTCGCGTCGTGTGTCTCCTGCGACACCAATCCCGCTGTCGGTCCGACCTGCTCCCCGTCGATCACCCATCCGACGTGCCTATATCCGGCGGTGTTCGGGAGCTGAGGATACTTCGAATCCCCTTGGATGACCATGCTCGTCTCCAGTTCGGAGACGCCTTTGGCGTTCGTCCCCACAATGTCCGTCAGTCCGCTGTGGTCGAAGGTGACCGTCTGGATTTCGACCCACAGGGATACCGCAGTGTGCGATTGACGCGTGACGAACTTGGCCGTGGGACCGACCTCGACATCGTCCTGCCCCTCGATCTCTATCCTCCACCCGGCATGGGCGAACCCGTCCCTGTCCGGAAGCTGCTCGTACCTGTCATGGTTCTTGATCTCGAGACCGTTGCTCAATCCTTCGACGGAATGCCGGTCACCGGAAACATCCACCAGGACGCTGTGATCGTACGTCACCGCAGGCAATCCGACCCATACCGACTTGGCTGTGTGCGATGAGTTCCTTAAGAAGGTCGAAGTGGCCGGGCACTCCACTGCGTCGATGATCCAGCCGACATGCCTGAATTCTCCCACATCCTTCAGCTGATCGTATTTGCCTGGCACCGTCGGTTCCTTCTCAATATTGGACATCAGGTCCAACGGATACCCGTACTCCTTCAACAGAGATTCGAGCTGACTGTGGTCGTACTTGACGGAAGCGGTCGGATCAGTATCGAAGACAAAGGCCAGACGGCCACCGATGTATGATTCGGGATTGTTCAGAAGGCGACTGGCATCCACGTCCAACAGACCGTACATATAAGCCATTGGAGAATAGCTGTGCGTGCAGCCTCCCACAAACAAGGATCTTACCCCATCCCACGCCCAGTTATTGTCGTAGAATCCCCTGGTGCCGAGTCCGTTCGTCACGGTGGGCATCCCCCAGACCTGCGCCTTCGTGGAAATGGAGGTTATCAGAACACCCTGGTCGGGCAACTTCACCCCTTCGATCTTGGAATAACCCGACGGCGGGTTGGCGGACGAATAGTTCCCGGAATCGGCATAGACGTCAGACGGTACGGCCGCCTGACTGATATAATACTCCTTATCTATGAACACGATACCGTCTACGAAATCGTGGACGGAACCCCAAGCATTCTCCACGAAGACCTTCACGGGGTCGTTGCAGTATCCGAGACCTCCGATGGTGCCCGCATATGGCCCCGATCCGTCCAGAAGTCCGGGGACTTTAGCTCCGTAACCATATACGGAACCGTTCCCGGCGATGGATTGCGAATCCCATCCGCCCATGACGGCCAGAGTGCAATACTTGTACAGCTCGTACTGATAGAAGTTCCACAGCATGGCGCATCCATCGGATCCGTCGCCAGTGGTATCGACCTTCTGGTTGTTGGCATAATCGCGGAATACCTCCCTCGTCTTGTCGACCAGTAGAGTACCGCCGGATTCGGAGGTCAGAATGGTCTGGCCGCCGACCTCCTTCGAGGACGCCTCATAGACACCGATGGCCAGGTACGGATACGTCGTATCGTCTATGGTGTGCGCGTACGCCTCCATCCCGTCGGTCTTCACGTTCGTCATCACCAAATCCCCGTTATCGGTCCCCCACCAGACCGTCGGGAGACACCACATGATGTTGCAGTCGGAGATCTCGACATCCTTCCCGTCGATGGAGACGGTCGTCTTGCCGTCCACCGACTCCTTCAGGTTGTTCGGATTCAGATGGCAGACCATCCTGTTGCTGTTCGAGGGATCGAACGCGGCGTAGAACGAATTGAACGGCCCGTAGCCGTCGTCGCCGAATCCCCATGACCCCGCGTTCTTCTGGGAACCGTCGGCGTTCTTGGAATTCGATGTGTAGGTCGCATTCCATCCCGCATCCTGGGCGATGCCTTCGAGATCGGTCACCTCGCTACCGTTCCTGTAGAGGTGGACGGCGAGTTGCGCGTATTCGTTGCTATTGGCCTCCGTGTGAAGAACAACCTTCCACGAGTCCAGTCCGCCCGACCAGGATGTCGCGCCGTCGGCCGACGCCGCTGGTACCAGAGCAGTCGCCAGCATCACAAGAACTGCTAGGACGGCCAATGCGCATATTCCGCGACGATCGTGAGACCTCCGAAAGAAGGCCCTCGGTGAAGCGAGAGGCTGATGTCCCCCCCCCTCCCTTCGGTTTTCACACTCGATGACATGATGATCCCTCCCGGGCACCCATGACCCAGGCTTTATGGTCCGCGATCGATCCCCGGACCTCCGGATGCACTCTCGACCCTTCGCGGGCCGGAAGCATCCTTACTGCGAAGGACTACGTGGCATCGCTATTTCATCTCTTCGCACTATGCTCTGCGGACGGATGAACATGATACTCGCGACTTCGAATCCGCACAGTCGCGGACTATCAGCCGTCATGAGGATCGAAGGGTCGCCGAAGGGGCGTGCCGACACCCCCTCGGTCGATCTCACCTCCTCCTGGAGATGCTGAGAACCGCCAGTTCGGCGATTATGGCCACGACTATGGCGACGAGAATGACGGTCTTGCCGTTCTTGTCAATCCAAGGCTCGGAATCCTCCGGAACGATGACCTCGATGACGTCGGCATCGTCCTCGTCCGGGATTATGGGGATGATGATCTTCTTCCAGATCGACTTCGCGGTGTGGGTATCCTGCGATACCACTTTGTCCGTCGGTCCGACCAGCTCCCCGTTGATCTCCCATCCGACATGTCTGTATCCGGCGGTGTTCGGGAGCTGAGGATACTTCGAATCCCCTTGGATGACCATGCTCGTCTGCAGGTTGGAGACGCCCTTGGCGGCAGTTCCCACGATGTCCGTCAGTCCGCTATGATCGAAAGTGACCGTCTGGATCTCGACCCACAGGGATACCGCCGTGTGCGATTGACGCGTGACGAGCTTGTCCGTGGGACCAACATTGACATCGTCCTGCCCCTCGATCTTTATCTGCCACCCCACATGCGCGAACCCGTCCCTGTCCGGAAGCTGCTCGTATCTGTCGTGGTTCTTGATCTCGAGGCCGTTGCTCAATCCTGAAACGGAGTACCGGTCGTCGGATGCCTCGATGAGCCTGCTGTGATCGTATGTGACAGCCGGCAATCCGACCCATACCGACTTGGCGGTGTGGGAGGATGTCTTCGCGAAATCCGACGTTGCGGGATATTCCTGCCCGTCGACGATCCATCCAACATGCCTGAAATCCTTCACATCATCCAGCTGGTCGTATGCTCCGGTTCCTTTAGGTTTATCCGGAAGATCCGACATGAGGCTCTTGGGATACCCGTACTCCTTCAGGAGGGACTCGAGCTGGCTGTGGTCGTACTCCACCGAGATCACCGGGTCGACCTCGAAGACGAAGGCCAGACGGGACCCCATAACACTTTCCGCAGAACCGGTTCTGTCGGCGAAATCGCAGAGATAGGTAAGGCCTGCTATACCAGTGGGGTCGCCCCAACATCCGCCCACGGAAAGTGAGCGCCCGGACTTAGCGGTGCGGAAATCATCGGGAGCCGTGGTGCTGTAACCCGCAGTCGCGGTCGGAAGCCCCCAGGAATCGAGATTCGATGAGTAGGGAGCGGTTCCCCACCCATCCAATTTCGAAACTGTGGTCTTCTTCAGTCCGGCGGTCGTCCCTACAACCTGATTCGAATTCTGTCCGGCCCAGATGCCGTCGTACATATAGGAATCCCCCAGCAGCTCGTGCGCATTGCCCCATACGCTTTCGATGAACAGCTTCACCTCGTTCACTTTGGAGTTCGCAGTCCCGTAATACGGACCGTATGAATTGGTCGTTCCCGTGTATTGCTTCGACGATTGGACATTTCCCTGCCCTATCTGGTTCTGGGAATCGAAATTCTCCATGACCGCGAGGGAGCAGAAACGGTAGAGCTGCCAATGGTAGAAGTTCCAGAGCATGG
>CAVJLK010000053.1:0-13471 GCA_963650175.1 Ruminococcus sp. CAG:579
CCGAGCGAGCTGTTCGAATAATCCCCCATTCTCGTTCAAGGGTCGTGAATGTGGGTACAGAGACGACCCATTATACCGATGACGGGGAGAAGAAGACCGATACGAGCAAGAATGCAGTCTACATCGGCCCTAATTCGGTTAGTGATTTCGATGAGACATGCGAACATACAACCGAGAAGCTCAAGACAGAGTGGGGCTCGCTGAATGTCGACGTGTACACTCTGAAGAACGAATACTCTGGAGTCGAGTCCACGTCCAAAATATACATCTATGCCGACCTCGAGATCAAGATAACGTATGAGGTGAAGTCGTCGGATGACAGTTTCAGCTCGGAATACGAACTGACCTCTCTGAAGCTGAACAGAGAGGATGTCGACCCGGAGGATATCCAGGCTTTCATCGGAATAACGAACTGAACACATCGATTTCACGAGCGGGAGGTCGACGAAGCATTCGCGGCCGTCCTCCCGCACCGCCGTGCATGCCATCCGGCGCACGGCGGTCCAAACGCCTTTCGGATCGTGACGTTTCGCATTCTGCCATTCCGCATCGGATGCAGGAGGTCATCCAGACCCACCAGGGTCACCCCTCCTTCCTCGGCCTCGTCCATGAGTTCCTCGGTGAATCCAGATGCGGAGAACAGGATGTACGACTTCGGGAGGTCCGTCGCGATGTGTTCGCAGTCCTTCTTGAGCTCGTCCAGCACGTCCATCGACATCTTCCTCGTTCTGAACTCGCATTCCCCGAAGAGCGCGGCCTTCGAGTCGCCGGTCAGGATCCTGGCGGCTATATCCACCTCGCGGGTCTCCTTCTCCCCGTCGACACCCCACCACTTCCCGATCTCCACGCACCTGTAGTTCTCCTTCACGTATTCCGCGCAAAGGTCCTCGAAACGTCCCCCGAGGAATGTAGAAATTATCTGAGACAGCACGTCGTAGATGTCGGATACGGATTTGAGGGAATAAGCCCTGGATTCACGGACTATGTCCTGGCAGAACGCCACCATCGGATCGAGGATCCGATACACGGGGTTCTTCGGGGAGCCCATCATCGGTTCGACTGTGCCGACGATTCCCGCCCTCCGGAGTCCCTCCAGGCACCTGGTGCAGGCGGTCCTCTCGACCCGACTCTTCTCGGAGATGGTCTTGAGGGACGTGGCGCCGTCCGATATCGCGTTGATCACCGCCATGTACCGTCCCAGAGGAGAGAACTCGCTGCCGATGAGAGCCATCGCTTCATCCGCCATGTCGGCATCGCCGGACAGGAGATGCCTCTCCACGTACTCCCTGTAGGTTCCGGCATCGGGATCGAGGTGGTACTGCGGGATTCCGCCGACGGTTAGATAGAGCTTCACCCTGTCCAGGTCTGACATGCGAGGATGGAACCCGTTGCACTGTTCCAGCGTCAGGGGTCCGACCCTCAGCTCCTCCTCGAACCTGCCGTAAAGCGGCTTGTCGTATTCCGTGGTCTCATCATCCATCATCCTTATCGACGAACCGCAGACGACGATCATCGAATCGGTCTCGCGTTTCACGGCGTCCACGAAGTGCTGGATGACGGAGGCGACCTGGTCCCCCGATGCCAGAAGGTACGGGAGTTCGTCCAGGACCACCAGGGTGCGGGACCCCTTGCAGAGCTCCCGCAGTCTGTCCGTGACGTCCGACAGATAATCCGGGTCTTCGCGGTCCTCGCCGGTCAGGGCGTTGACCGCCGTGTTGATGATGTGGATGTTGTCCGGGAGGGATCCGATCACGCACTCGATGTAGACGGACCTCTTCCCTTCGGAGAAGCGCCTCAGCAGCTCCGACTTCCCGATCCTGCGACGGCCGACCACCTTGCAGGCGCTCGGACCATCCTTGTTCCACAGGGATTCGAGGAACGCGAGTTCGGACTCCCTCCCGATCAATTCTCCCATACGGGCCCATCGTTTGATAGATATATATATAAACAGCGCAAAATGTGCAAAATTTGCACACAAAATATTTCCGTGCAGATTCTGCACGGATTTCTGGTAGAATCGGGATGCGCCTCGGATGAAGGGACATCCGGGGACGCATCCCTTCGGTTTTCAGGCCGCGACGCGCTCCATCGCGGAAACGCATTCCTCCAGGAGGGCCTTCACGGCCTCCGCGTCGAAGGCGTTGATGAATCCCGCCTCCTTCACGGCCTCGGAGTACCCGTCTATGCCCTGCTGGAACAGCAGATCCAGGTACTTCTCCTTCGCGGCGTCGTAGTCCTCCGTGGCTTCCACGAACAGCTCTATCGCTCCGATGGCGGAGGTTCCGTAGCTGATGTAGTAATGCGGGTCTTCGAAGAGGTGGGAGACCTCTACCCAATTGTAGCCCATACTGGCCGCCGCAGAAGACTTGTATCCGTGCGACTCGAGGATCGAGACGAACTTGTCGTGGACCTGGTCCCCGGTGAGGGGGCCCGTCTCCGCCTCGGTCTCGTACGCCCACAGCTCGAGTTCGGTCAGCAGTCCCGAATCCAGGACGGTGCTGATCATTGTCATCATTATCTGGGCCGCCAGGGCGCGGGATCCCTCTCCCGCGAGTCCGGATGTGCAGTAGAGCGCCTCCAGTCCCTGGGAATGGATCTCGGAGATGTCGTAGCACGACGTGGGGTTCGGATTCAGGCACATGTTCGTCATGTGCCCGTATTCGTGGACCAGTGCCCTGGCGGTAGCCCATCCGTCGTAGTCCTCTCCGGCACAGCCGATGTACGCCATGGCGCTTCCGCGGGTGTAGATCTCGGCGGAATATCCTCCTTCCAATCTCCCGTCCTCCGACCAGATGGTGATGAGGTCGTATTCCGTCAGGTAGTCCAGCAGCTTCGCGTGCTCGTCGCTGACGGAGTCGACGAACGGGCTTATGAGTTCGATGAACTCGTTCCCTTCTATCTCGTCCATCCACGAGAGCCTGTCGGAACTCATCGAACTGTCCTTGTACATGGCCAGGTACAGGTCCACGTAGGCATCGATCGTCGCGTCGAGGATTTCGGGGAACGATTTCGCTTCGGTCGGGGTGTAGTCCCTTGCGAATACCACCTCATAGGCATAATCGGCATAGTTGTCGTAGCCTTTGAGTTCGGCGTAGTCGTTCCTGATCTGAACGAGTTCGACGTAGATATCCGCGGCATCCTGGTACATCGCGTTCTCCAGAAGCTCTTGGAGCACCTCCTTCTGCTCCGTCGTCAGGGTGGCGTCGTTCTCGATCGATTCGGCGGTCCATGTGGTCCCTCCGTACTCCATCTCGTAGTCTCCGGTCATGATGGCGTTGTACTCGTCGACGAGGTCCGCCTGCTTCTCCACGAAATCCTTCTCCTCCTGCGTCATCTCGTTGTAGTTCCTGTAGGTCTCCGGATCCAATCCGCAGAGTTCCATGGCCTTCTCGGCGGTCTCCGCGCAGGGTCCGGAGAGCGATTCCTTCAGGGCGGTCGCGATATCATCGTACAAGTGGCTCTTCAGATTGGTCCAGGCCTTGTACGTGTCCGTGAACTCCGCCGGTTTCTTGTTGTAATCAAGGTACACCCAGGCGTACCAGTCTTTGAACTTCAGGTAGTCCTCGGCCACCGTCTCGATGCTGTCGGCCATATCATCGGCGCTGAAGGAAGGGTCGGAGAGCGCGGATTTCAGGGTCTCGATGCTCTTCGCATACGATTCCTCGCCTTCGGAGGCGGTCGGGTAGTCCCTGTCGCCCTCCTCGATGGGGTCGGGGAAGGCGTGTCCGGACGCGTTCTCGTCCGAGTCGCGGTTCCCGACGACCACTATTGCCGCCGCCACGACGACGATCGCGATGATCGCCACCAGGACGGCCAGTCTGGTTCTAGAGTCCATGGCGTCGGAATGGACGGGTGCGGATAAAGATGATGGCTCATGACTCCTGGGTCCGAGGTCATAACAGAGGACATCGGCGCCTTCGGCATGACGTGCTCGCGAATCCACTCCGAGAGTCGTTCGACACGGGTAAAGCGCATGGGGACGGAAATGGAATTGGGACAC
This sequence comes from Ruminococcus sp. CAG:579, assembly GCA_963650175.1. GTDB lineage: Archaea > Thermoplasmatota > Thermoplasmata > Methanomassiliicoccales > Methanomethylophilaceae > Methanoprimaticola. Next base: position 4,001 of record CAVJLK010000053.1, read on the forward strand.
GATCCGGATGAAAGGACATCCGGGATCGCATCCCTCGGGTTTCAGGCCGCGACGCGCTCCAGCGCGGGGATGCACTCTTCCAGAAGGGCCTTCACAGCGTCCGCGTCGAAAGCGTCGATGAATCCCGCTTCCTCCACGGCCTCCTCGTACCCGCCTATGCCCTGCTGGAACACCAGGCCCAGGTACTTCTCCTTCGCGGCGTCGTAGTCCTCGGTGGCTTCCACCAAGATCTCGATCGCCCCGAGGGCCGACGTCCCGTAGCTGATGTAGTAATGGGGGCTTTGGAAGAGATGGGGGACCAGGGCCCAGTAGTATCCGTCCTCGACCGCCTCTGCGGACGCGTATCCGTGCGACTCGAGGATCGAGATGTACTTCTCATGGACCTGGTCGCCGGTGAGGGAACCCGTCGCCGCCTCGGTCTCGTACGCCCACAGCTCGAGTTCGGTCAGCGTTCCCGAATCCGCGACGAGTCCGACCAGGCCCTTGAGTATCTGGGCCGCCAGGGCGCGGGACCCTTCCCCCGCGAGTCCGGATGTGCAGTAGAGCGCCTCCAGACCCTGGGAGTGGATCTCTTTGATGTCGAAGCACGGTGTGGGATTGGAATTCAGGCACATGTTCGTCATGTGCCCGTATTCGTGGACCAGCGTCCTGGCGGTCCTCCATCCGTCGTAGCCCTCGCCCGCGTTGCCTATGTATGCCAGGGCGCTTCCGCGGGTGCGGATCTCCTGGGAATAGCCTCCGGTCTGCCTCCCGTCCTCCGACCAGATGGTGATGAGGCCGTATTCCGTCAGGTAGTCCAGCAGCTTCGCGTGCTCGTCGCTGACCGAGTCGACGAACAGGCTTATGAGCTCGATGAACTCGTCCCCTTCCTTCCCGTTCATCCATGAGAGGTTGTCGGAGCTCATCGAACCGTCCTCGCCTATGATCGTCTTCAGGTCCTGGTACGTCACCCTCGCCATGTCTATGAAATCGAAGAACGATTTCGCTTCGGTCGGGGTGTAGTCCCTTCCGAATCCCACCTCGTAGGCGTAGGCGGTGTAGCTGTCGTAGCCTTTGAGGACGGCGTAGTCGTTCCTGACCTGGACGAGCTGGACGTAGACCTCCGATGCGTCCTTGCACATCGCGTTATTCAGGATATCCAGGAGCTCGTTCTTCTCCTCCGTCGTCAGGGTGGCGTCGTTCTTGATCGATTCGGCGGTCCAGGTGGTCCCGCCGTACTCCATCTCGTAGTCCCCGCACGTGAGGTCGTTGTATCCGTCGATGAGTTCGGCCTCCTTCTTCTTGAGGTCCTTCTCCTCCTGCGTCATCTCGCTGTATTTCCTGTAGGTATCCGGATCCAATCCGCAGGACTCGATGGCCTTCCCGACGGTCCCCGCGCAGGGTCCGGAGAGCGATTCCTTGAGAGCGAACGAGAAATCATCGTCTATGTGGTCGCAGAGTTCGTCCCAGGCCTTGTAGGCGTCCGAGTACTCCGCGGGCCTCTTGCTGTAGTCCAGATAGACCCAGGAGAACCAATCGTTGATCTGCAGCTTCTCCTGGACCACCGCACGGATGCTCTCGGCCATCTCATCGGCGCCGAGGGAGGAGTCGGAGAGCGCGGATTTCAGGGTCTCGATGCTCTTCGCGTACGATTCCTCGGCTTCGGCCGCGATCGGATAATCCCTGTCCCCGGCCTCGATGGGTTGGGGGAAGGCGTGCCCGGTGCCCCGATCGGAATCGTTCCTGTCGGACGACGCGAGGGCGATCGCGGCCGCGATGACGACGATCGCGATGACCGCTGCCAGAACGGCCAGCTTGGTTCTCGAGTTCATGGGATTCGAATGGACGGGTGCGGATAAAGATGATGGCTCCTGACACCTGAGTGTCAGGGACCCAGCATGGTGATCGGCACGACGTACACGCCGTCGCTGCGACGGTACGCGTATTCGGTCATCCCGCATATCACGCACAGGGTCTTCGGAGCGTTCCCGCCGTGCTTCCTCACGAACGAATCGATCCTCTTCAGGCTCCCGGCGGCATCGTCTATCATGAAGGCCCCCAGCCTGATCTCGAAAGCGCTCCAGCTCCCGTCGGGCATCTCGACGACCGCATCGATCTCGCGACCGTAATCGTCCCTGTAGTGGAGCAGCCGACCGTCCAGACTCTCCGCGTAGATCCTCAGATCCCTCTCGCACAGCGATTCGAAGAAGCATCCGAAGGTCTTCAGGTCCTTCATCAGACGTTCCTTCCCGACATTCAGCGCGGCTATGGCCAGGGACGGATCGGCCAGATGACGTTTGGAGACCTTGCCGACCCTCACGCTGGATTTCAGACCGGGATCGAATGCGGGCTGGCCCTCCAGAAGGTACATCCTGTCGAACACGTCCAGATAGTCGCTGACCGTGTTGTACGACACGGAACCCGATTCCGAATCGTCGGAATCGGGCGGTGCCAGGATGTCCTTGGCGTTCAACGGTATCCCTGTATCGCTCTGTATCTTGACGGTGGAGGCGAGGGTGCATTCGTTGCGTGCCAGGGACCGCATCACGAGCCACAGTTTCGCTTCGCTCCGATGGATGTCATCCAGCTCGGCCGCCGATTTGATCGTGGACTCGACGTATCCGCGGATGGATTCCGCACGTTCCTCGTACGGGAGGTCCATGTTGCCGGGCCAACCGCCGACCACGGCGAGTTCCGTCAGTTTTTCGAGACTGACCTCGGCCTTGTGCGTCCCGATGTCGTTCCCTTCCAGGATGTCCTTCAAGGAGACCTCTCCTGACGAATCCCCCGATTCGAACAAGGACATCGTGTGCATCCTGAGGTGTTTTATGCGCCCGGTTCCGCTGTGGATGGGTTTGTTCTTCTTCGGCGTCGATGATCCGGTGAGGACGTACTGGCCCTTCGAATGCGTCTTGTCCAGTCTCGAGCGCACCGAATCCCATATCGCCGGGATCTCCTGCCACTCGTCTATGAGACGCGGAGGGTCGCCATCCAAAGCGATATTGGGGCTCATCAGAGCGAGTTTCTTGTTGCTCTGCCCGAATTCATCGGATTCGCCTATCATGAACGCGCTCTCGGACGCATTCAGCGCTACCCACGTCTTCCCGCACCATTTCGGACCTTCTACGCTGACGCCTCCGAATGCGCGGAGACAGAATTCCAGTTTGCCCTCTATGAGCCGATGCCGATAACCGTCCCGCGTAAGTGCCATACTACTGAAAAATCATGATTGCATATAAGCATTGGGGAGATTTCGGATTTTCCATTGGGGAGATTTCGGATTCTCAGGTCACCGGACTCTCAACTCGATCGACTTGACATCGGTCATGATGAATCATGCGTTCAGCGCCTTTGTCGCCAACCTTATAAACAGGATGATGATGGGTGTCGCTAGGCTCTGGTAGTGTAGCGGCCAATCATTCGGCCCTTTCGAGGCCGACACACGGGTTCGAATCCCGTCCAGAGCACCATACCCTCCTCGGCATCGCTGACCGATGAGCTTTCTCCTGAACTCGGCGCTCTTCTTGGACACCTCGTCGACGTTGCCCTTGTCGACCGCGTACACTTCGGGGAGCTTCCGCGGGTGCGCCTGGAGCATCCTGTCCAGGAGGTTCCTGTCCGGGAACTCGCACGTCTTGAGGTACTGCCTGTCCCAGTTCGCCGCCAAGTCCAATATCGCCTCGATCCCCCTGTCGTTGAACAGCGACGCGAACACCGCCCCGACGGTCGAATCCTTGGACATCACCGCGATGTTGCATCCCCTGACGGCGAATTCGGACCCGTTGAACGACATGGCTACGCCCCCGGCGTCCCTGACGAGGTCCAGGCACTGGTAGTCCGTATCCTCCCCGCCGACGTACATGGTGCAGTCCAGGTCGATGTTGGTCTGCTTCCTGACGTCCAGAAGCTGGTACGCCTTGCGGTGCGACGTCACCGGATTCGTCGACTCCATCAGGCCCATGGCCGGGAGCCCCGGCAGCCTGTTCTGGAGGATGTCGTCCAGCGTCTTGATGATCCTGATGTCGGCCTCGTCCACCTCCATCGGCACGTTGAGCTCGTACACCGTCCTCGGGATCCTAAGCGAGGTTATCTCCTCGCACATCTCGCGGATCTTCCTGGCATCGCTCCTGCCGAAATCCACATGGTCCAGGTCCATCTTGGAGCAGAACACCTCGCAGAGCGGGGCATCGACCCTGTCGGCGACGGTCATCCATCCGTGCTCGTACAGGGACGTGGTGACGAAGGTCGGGAGCATCCTGGATATGAACCTCAGGGCGTCCTCCGACCCCGGCATGAACTGCATGGTGTCCGCGTACGTCCTCTGGACCAGGTGGTCCGTGGCGCCGTTGGCCTTGAGGAAGGGGACGACCCACTTCACGGTGTTCCCGGCGGTGGCCTCCTCCCTTCCGAGGACGTAGGCGGTGAGGGAGTCGTACCTCCTGATCACGTCGTAGAAGTGCTCCCCGTTGCGTATGAACCGTCCGCACAGGTCGCGGAGGGTGTTGTTCTTGAGTATGAAACCGCTCAGATTCGTGACGAAGATCCTGTCCGGGAACAGTCCGAGCTCCTCGGCGGGGTCGTATTCTCCGGGCATGATCGCTCCTCCAGGGCCCTGTCGACCATGTCGGACAGGTCGTAGGCGCCGTTCAGGATCCCGTCCTTGGTGGCGGGCTTCTTGTCCACCATCCTGAGCCTGCCGTCGGCGAAGGCCGAGATCGTCTCTGTGATCAGAGGGAGCTCGCGCCTGGCGCCGTCCTCCCTAATCTTCTTGAAAAGGGGGTTGTCGAGGTACTCGGATTGGCGGATCTCCTCGAAGGTCCTGGTCCTCAGCTTCTCGTCCAGGTCGTTCCAGAGCTCGTCGTACCCGGGTCCGCGGATGGGGAACCCGCAGTACGCTATGGCCGCCCCGCGGTCCCACTCCTCGGTGCAGACGTGCATCATGGCCCCCTGCCTGTCGGCCCTCTCGGAGATGAGCTGCCAGATGACCTCCTGCCATGTGCCCTTGGGGCCGTCCGGCAGGGCGGGGTGGAGGTTCAGCATGTCGAAGGCCTCGCAGGTGTCGTCGTCCATCCAGAGCATGTATCCGGCCAGGATGCCCAGGTCGAAAGGGAACGGGGAGACCGCTTCTCTGAGGACCTTCCCGTACTCTATGCGCCACTTCGCCTCGTCGGATGCCCTGAGCTCCGGTTCGAACTCCTTCCAGGATGCGGTGACCAGCGGGATGCCGTATCCCCTGACCATGTCGAAGAACATCTCGCGCTGTTCGCGCTTTGGGTTGTCCGCCTCCTCGTTGGACCAGTTGCAGAAGACGAACGCAATCTCCACGTCCAGTTTCCCTGCCAGCTTGCGGTCCATGACCGCTTTCAGCAGATTGCGGGATCCGGGGCCCCGCCCTGTGGAGAACCAACCCAGTCTGAGCATGGACGAGGGAACGAGGGACCGTATAATATACATTATCGGGGGAACGGCGGTTCTTTTGACTATCTTTTTTGAGATGTGTTCGATTGTTATTCATCTTTACCTTAGATTTGTTGAAATTTGTAAAATCAGATTATTGAAATGTGTAAAATAAATTTATTGAAATCTGTATAATGAAATATTTGAAATATGTAAAATAAGTTCTATCTTTTGAGGTAACTGGTTATGGATGGGCGCTACTATCCTCGCGTAGTGGATGATTATTACAGGCGCAAACTATCGTCCACGGGGGCTCTGGTGATTGAGGGTCCCAAATGGTGTGGTAAGACGACGACAGCCGAAGGCATGGCTGCTAGTGCGATATATGTCCAAGATCCAGATTACCGTGACTTCTATATCGAACAGGCGAAGCGCAAACCATCCGTGCTACTCGAGGGTGAGAAACCTAGACTGATCGACGAATGGCAGGACATCCCCAAAATATGGGACGCAGTGAGATTCGATGTGGATCGTAACGGATATGGGGGCAGATACATTCTCACGGGGTCGGTGGTCATCAAAGATACGGATGATGATGAGCGTAAGCATTCTGGAACTGGTCGTATGGCGTTTGTCCGCATGAATCCAATGAGTTTGTTTGAATCGGAGGATTCCAATGGAGAGGTGTCTTTCAAAAAGTTGTTCGAAGGAGAAATCGAATACAGCGCTCTATCTGACATGACATTGGAAGACCTGGCATTTGTTCTATGCAGGGGCGGATGGCCCAGAACGGTGAATATGGAAAAGGATACGGCTCTCGGACCTTCAAAAGATTACTATAATGCAGTGATATACCAGGACATGTCTCGTGTAGACGATATAAGGCGCAACCCAGTAGTGGTGGATCGTATTCTGAAATCCTTGTCAAGGAATATTTGCACCATGGCAGAAACATCCACCATCGCCGAGGATGTGAAACAGGTAGCCACAAGACCGACCGTAACGAACTATATCGGAGCACTGAGAAAGCTATTCGTCGTGGACGATATCCCGGCATGGAGACCAGCACTGATGTCGAAGGCCAGGTTGAGAGCATCTCCCAAGAGGTGTTTTGCTGATCCATCTATCGCGACAGCCTCATTGGGTGCGGGACCGGGTACACTGATAAAAGATATGCCTGCATTCGGGTCTCTTTTCGAATCGCTGGCAATCAGGGATCTCAGGGTGTATTCCCAGGTCATCGGAGGACAGGTGTATCATTACCACGATACGACTGGGTTGGAGGTGGATGCAATTGTGGTCCTCGAGGATGGCAGATGGTGCGCTATCGAGGTGAAATTGAACGCTGGAGAGGACGAAGGTGCCCGTAATCTCCTGAGGTTCAGGAACAAGACGAAGCTGGCCGACGGGACCGGGCCGTCGTTCCTCGCGGTGCTGACCGGAACCGGATTCTACCACGTCAGGCCGGACGGCGTCCTGGTGATCCCGATCGGATGCCTCGGGCCGTGAACGTCGCACGTCGAAGAGCACTGTGACGGACGGTTCGTCCCTGTCGATGTCCATCATATGATAGGTGACGGCCTTGACCTCGGACCTGAGCCTGTGCTTGGAGCGGTCCAATGTCTCGCCCCTCGCAGTGCACGAAACGTCGTCGCCCTCGAAGGACACTTCGAACTCCTTCAGAACGAGGTTGTCCGCATCCTCTATGAAGAGCATCTCGGAGAGGAACGAGTACAATCTGTCCTCGTCGTCGATCCCGGAGATGCGGACCTCGCGGACCTCGCCGGTCCCGACGTTGGAAAGGTCGACGGTCTGATCGAACAGCGCGTACGCGGCGTTCCCGAAGCATTCCTCCAGGGTGCTCCCGAACGCCTTGACCATCATATCGGCCGTGTGGTCGATAAGGATGTATCTTTCAGTCGATGCCATATTGCAGTCCCCGATTGGATCATATTCTGGGAATCAGAAGAAGAATGATAATAGGCCGACAGCTACTCCAATAGCTCCTACTATCACTCCGGATAGCGAGTAGGACTCTATTTTCTGAAGATGGCATCTTTGATGCATTTCGATCGTCATTCCGCAGAGTGTAGTTGCGCACCATTGTGCTGGACCAGAGTCGAAACCTTGGATGTACCGATTTCCATAATCGTCAACGGAACCGTTTATCTCTCCAATGTACAAATTAGTCCATGCGCCTTGAGTATATTCCAAGGGAAGCATCTTCTTTTCTAAGAAACGTTCCATTTCTTCACGCAATTGTAACCACGATTGGTACAGGGCATTAACTTTGTCAGACACGGCCTTTCCTGCCCTTTCCTCGATGGCGGGATCGAGATAGCACTATACTCCGTAGAGCCCGTAGTCTTTCCAAAGTTTGTCATGTTGTGCCTTCAGCTGGAACACACGATCATGTATTTCGTCCAGTCTCTCCATATCCGAGCTGGTTATGTGACGAAGCTTGGTAACCTTGCGCTGATGCTTCCAAGTCTGATGAAGTGGTTTGATCCCCGCGTCAGTTGCCATCTTCACCACACTTGAACTGTAGTTTGGGGAGCGAATCGACTATCTTCATGGTCTCGACGCTGACGGTAATGACCGAAAGGACGAGGTTGAGGATGTACGCACTTCCGGCGTATTCATTGGGATCGTTGACGATCCCGGACTCCTTGTCCTTGGAAATCTGGTACTGGTCCACGATCCATCCGAGAGCGGAACGTCCGTTCACTACGTATCTGAACGCTTCCTCGGGGATATTCTCGACGGTGATGTACTCGTTGTAGACGAGTCTCCTTCCGGCGGGATCGAGCTTCATCTTGGTGACCCTGAGAAGGAGTTCGTTGAAGAGAAAATCCGCGAAATCGGCCTTCCCGTTGATCAGGACGTCCTTGTAGGGAGGGGCGGACTCGTAGTTCAGGTGGAGATCGGCCAACTTCCTTCCGGCTTCTGAGAATCTTCTGAAATCTTCCGGGTCGTCGACCAGTCCTATCCTGGGGAGAGATAGCTTGAGATCATCGTTGAACGCCGTGCGGTAATCCGTCGAATGTAGGTATCCGTAGACATAGTAGAACAGGTCCTCCTTGGTCACGTCGTTCCTATACTTGGATCTGGCCTGTTCCAGAGCCCAGTCGCTTATGCCGTCGTGACGAGTCAGACCATTAGATTGGACGATAGCTCCGAAATCAGTGATACCGCGCTGTTTGGATTCGCGTTCCTGATCTACATCATACCAGTAAAGGGGGAAGCATTGACTCGCAGTCATGAAATTGAGGTCTGTATGCATGCTTGTAACAAGACAGGAGAAATCTTTCTTCACACCGATTCCTGCAATGCATATCATAAGATTGCTTGTAATATCAGGACAGATGCGGGGCATTTGATATGACATATCAATGGTCTTACTCTCGTTGTAGAACCATTCTTTGGTGAATGGCCTATAATTCGATAGAGCAATTCTTGACGCGTCGAATGAAATGCATATCCGCTTAGTAGAATACGCCTCCAACGATCTATTCCATTTGATTTTTCCAGGAATATATTCGATTCTACCAAGGTTAGTTTGTCTCGCGTATTCATCTAGCATATTAGACATATTCGTACTTTCAGTTACTTTTGAAAAGTTATAGGACCATGAATCACGACTAGTTTTGTATCCTCCGCTATATCCGGTAAATATCGTGTTCTCGTGATGCTTTTCGAATTTCTTAGAGGTATCTCCAGCCAGTGGCATGAGGGTCGGAAAAATCGCACTGCGTTGAACTATCCAGTCTCCGTTATCCTTTGGGTGGAGGACATTCATCTGACCAGCTGAATCGAGCCTCGGGAACGATGTGTTGGAGGTTAGGACATCAAATTTGGCTTGGCGCTTAAGATAGTCTTGTACTGCATAGTAATGAATGGTTGCCTTCCCAGAAATTGCCCTCCTCTTCACCACAAGAGTAATTGCGATAGGGGTTCTGGATCCATCTCCAAATACCCCATCCCCTTCCTTCCTTCTTTGTTCTCCCTGTGTTGTTGCATCTCCTCTAAGGTTGAAAATATATAGGAAACGAACAAACTCGATTCAGCTTGAGGGTGTACCCCCGGACCCCTTCA